>NZ_CP165727.1:1881666-2195277 GCF_041200175.1 Streptomyces sp. R33
AGTTGAGGAAGCCGACGAGGGCCAGCAGCCAGACCAGCACCGGCAGGGTGAGCACGGCGACCTGGGTGGCCCAGATGAATCCCTTGCCCGCCCACAGCTGGAACCCGTGCACCGGCACGGTGGCGCGGGAGGCGCCGAGTGCGTCGGAGATGGTGGTGAAGCGGTAGCCCTGGGCCTGCAGCCTGTCGATGATCTGCCCGAGGGCGGTGATGGTCTGGGTGCGGTCGCCACCCGCGTCGTGCAGCAGGATCAGCGTGCCCGCACCGGGCTTGGGCGGCATCGCCGCCTTGACGATCGCCTCGACGCCGGGACGCTTCCAGTCGTCGGTGTCGCGGTCGATGAACGCGGTGAGGTAGCCGCGCGCGCCCACGTACTTGATCACCGGGTAGTTCCAGTCGTCCATCGCGGAGGCGTCGGAGGAGTACGGCGGCCGGAACAGCGCGCTGTGGACGCCCGCGACGCCGGCCAGCGCCAGCTGCGTCTGCGCCAGCTCCCAGCTGATCCGGGCGTGGGACTGGTACACCAGATCGGGGTGGGTGAAGGTGTGCACGCCGAGTTCATGGCCGCCCGCGACGATCTGCCGGATCAGCTCCGGGTTGCGCGTGGTCATGGCGCCGGTCACGAAGAAGTCCGCACGGACGTTGCGGGCGGCGAGCACCTCCAGGATCTTCGGAGTCCACTCCGGCGAGGGGCCGTCGTCGAAGCTCAGGACCGCGGTGCGGTCGGGGATGTGATGGCTCACGGGTTGCGCGTTCTTGGTGCCCCGCGCGTCGATGATCGGACCACCCTTGAGCAGGTTGCCCGGCACGGTCGTCTTGTCGACCGAGATCGCGATCCGGGAGTCGTGGAACGCTTCGTTGGTGGCGAGGCCGCGCAGGACGAGGAGCGCGAGCAGGCAGGCCAGCAGGGACAGCGGCATGAAGAAGCGCAGCGGCGGCGCGGCCAGTCGGCGCGGCCTCAGCAGGGACTGCCGGCGGCGCTGGTGGCGGGACAATGACGCTCCTGGAGATGGGTGGTGCGGACGATCAGGGGTGCTTGGCCGGCTGGCCCGAAGCCTTTGCCCCACGCGGCGTGTTGGTCATGGGCTTCGATGGGGACGGCGTGGAGGTGCGGCCCGATGTGGCGGCCGGGGTCTTCGTCCGGGGTGTCGCAGACCGCGTGGCCGTCCGGGGGGAGGACGACGCGGACGACGGAGTGGGCGACTGCGACGGCACGGGTGAGGGCGACGGGGCGGGCGGCCGCGACGGCTGCGCGGGTATGCCCATCGCCGGGGCGTCCGCCTGCACACCGATCAGACTGCTGCCCATGGCGACCGCCAGGACCGCGCCGATCACGGAGACCGGCCAGCCGAAGCCCCGCAGCAAACGGCCGCGCAGACCCGACTGGTCGACGAACACCGGTGCGGGAGCGGGCTCCTCAAAGCTCGACTCGAACATTTCGGGCTGTGCCTGGTGCGCCGATCCGCGTTCGATGGAAGTGATGACTGGGCGCACCTTGCGAAGCCTTTCAGTGCAGGGTACGTAGACCGCGGGATGGCAGGGCGAACGCTAGTGCACCGGCGCGAATCGACTTGGGCTCGATATATGCATTTGGCGCGATCTGCCCAGGCACCGTGATCGGATCGAAATGACAATTGGCAGTACCCGCCGGTAGTCCTGTCCGCGTCTGCCGACTATTGATGACCTTAGGATGGCCCCCTGATCCGATCAGCAATTGATCTTTGCGCAAAGGGCGTGTCCGGGTACCGCCTCTACGCCCCAAGGAGCCCGTGTGAGCCAGCCCCGCCGTAGTCCTCGTCGCCGCGCGTGGACCGCGCTCACGCTGCCCGCCCTCCTGTGCGTACTCGCCGCGTGTTCCGGCGGTCCCGGGGACGATGCCGCCGCGCCCGCCCCCAGCGCCTCGCCGACCCCGTCCGGACCGCCGGGAACCCTGTTCGACAACTTCCACTACAGCGGCCCCGACGACCCCGCGCTCACCGCCCACGGCTGGGAGGTCCGCACTGGTGGGGGCGGCCCGGGGATCAAGGACACCTGGTCCACCGCCGGCGCCGGCTTCCTCTCCGACACGACCGCCCAGGGGGGCAGGGCCATGCGGCTGGAGGCCTCCACCGACGGCACCAAGCAGGGCACCCGGCAGGTCGAGGTGCAGAGCACCGGCAAGAACCTCTTCACGGGGACCTTCGCCGCCCGGGTCCACTTCAGCAACAAGCCCACGAGCGGTCGCAACGGCGACCACGTCGTGCAGACCTTCTTTCCGATTTCCCCGTCGGACTCCTCGGCCGACTACAGCGAACTCGACTTCGAGTACCTCCCCAACGGCGGCTGGGGTTCGGTGGGTTCACAACTCGACACCGTCAGCTGGTACAAGGCCGATCCGCCGGACCGGGTCAGCCACACGCTCAAGCAAAGCCTCGAGGGCTGGCACATCATGATGATCACCGCCGTGAACGGAAAGGTCATCTATTCCCTGGACGGCAAGGAGTTGTTCACCAGCTCCGGCAAGTACGTCCCGCGCGAGAAGATGGACGTGCACTTCAGCAATTGGTTCATCGATCACGCCTTCACCGGTGGTCCGCGCGCCTGGGAAATGAAGATCAATTGGTTCTACTACAAGGCCGGTGAGGCCGTGTCCCAGGCGGACGTCCAGAAAACGGTGGACGGCTTCTACAGCGCCGGCACCGACTACATCAACACCGTGCCGAAGTCCTGACCCGGTCCGGGGCGGCCTCGCCGGCTTGCCGTCGAAGCCAGGAGCCGTCCCAGTCGCAGGCTCCATGCCCGTCTGGCTCCCGGTCCGCGAGCCCTTCCAGGCGCTCGGTCAGGGTTTCCGCGTCGACCGGGGGCGGGTGTGCACACTCGTCGTCGAGCTGCCGTGCCATGTCGTGCAGCCGGCGGGCAGGGCGGTGGTCGGAGAGCTGACTGTCGGCAGCCGGCGTGCGGCACAGTCGCCCGCACTTGCCCCACCAGTCGAAGTCGTCGCGGGCCGGCAGGTCCGCCACGGTCAAGAGGTCGTCGCTCGCCTCGAGGCCCCGGTCGCCCGTCTTCACCGGCACAGGGGGCAATACCCTTTGCCCTGGCGTCGCAGGTTCGAGTCCGGCGTCCATACCGGCACGGGCCCGGCGGTCATCGTAGTCATGAGCCACGGCAGACGCGTACAAGGCGTTGCCTCCCGACGTGGCACGAGGGCACAGCTGCAGTACGCATGGCCTCGTCAGACTGGGGACAGACGCAGCAGCCCTTGGCTTCCCCCTGCAGCGCGCTGTGCGCCGGGACGTCGTCGCGGCAGTCGTGGCATGTGTGCTGGCCGGCACTCCGCAGGGTGGTTGCAGCATCCCTGGAGACCATCAAGCAGAAGTTCTTCTTCAAGGGGTCTAGTCCACTGGCTCGCCTCAGAACCAGGCGCTGGTCCGCAGCCGGTGGTCTGCTGGGGTGGCGGGGTGAGTGAACGCAAGTCGCACCCGAGCGACTTATCGATTAGAGGACCCGACCCTGGTGGTTCTGGACACGCAGAGTGTCCGTGCGGCTGCCGGGGTCCCCGCCACCACGACCGGCCGGGATCCGGCGAAGCGGGTGCCGGGCCGCAAGCGGGGACTGGCCGTGGACGTGCTCGGGCTGGTCATCGCCGTCATCGTGCTGGCCGCGAACGCTCACGACAACGCCGTGGGCATCGCCCTGCTGGACCGGGTTGCCGAGCACGCTGGCGGCACCGTCCGCAAGGCCCTGGTCGACCAGGGCTTCAAGAACCAGGTCGTCGCGCACGGATCCGGCATGGGCATCGATGTCGAGATCGTCGAACGCAACCCGCAGGAGACAGGGTTCGTTCCGCAGCCGAAGCGGTGGAGGGTTGAGCAGACCTACGGGATCCTGATACTGCACCTGCGCCTGGTCCGCGACTACGAGCACCGCCCGGCTTCCTTCGCCTCCCGCGTCTACTGGGCCATGACCCACGTCATGGCCCGCCGGCTCACCGACGCGAACACCCCCACCTGGCGCGATGCGCAGGCGATGGCAGCGTGAACATCGACCCCCTGCTCGACGCGCTCGGCATCCAGCAGGACGCCGCCCGGGCCTGGCCGAGGACCTCCGCACCGAGATCGACGCACTGCAGGCCCGACTGCGGGAAGCCGAGATCCACGGAACGCGGGCTGGACTACGTCGTCGCCGTCCGCTCGGACGAGTCCGCGCACCCGCAGGCGGCCGCGCCCAGCGCATCGCCGTGGAGCGGGAACGGCCACCATCCCGCCACCGCCGCCCTCCGCACCACGGCTGGGCACGGCCGGAGTGAGGAGCAGCGCCGGAGTCGCACGCGGCCGGTAAGCCGACAGCGGACCCGTGTCAGGCCATAGCCGCGCCGGTTCCCGCGATCACCTCGGGCCGCAGCAGGGCGGCGAGCCTCTCGGCCGGCAGCAGGCCCCTCTCCAGGACCAGCTCGGCCACACCCCGGCCACTGGCAAGGGCTTCCTTGGCGATGTCGGTGGCGGCCGTGTACCCGATGTGCGGGTTCAGGGCGGTCACCAGGCCGATGGAGTTCTCTACGGTGGCGCGCAGCACCTCGGTGTTGGCGGTGATGCCGGCCACGCAGCGCTCGGCGAGGGTGAGGCAGGCCGCGCGCAGGTGGGTTATGGACTTCGACAGAGAGTGCAGGATGACCGGCTCGAAGGCGTTGAGCTGGAGCTGTCCGGCTTCGGCGGCCATGGTGATGGTGATGTCGTTGCCGATCACCTCGAAGGCGACCTGGTTGACGACCTCCGGGATCACCGGGTTGACCTTGCCGGGCATGATGCTCGAACCCGCCTGCACCGGCGGCAGGTTGATCTCGCCGAAGCCCGCGCGCGGCCCGGAGGACAGCAGGCGCAGGTCGTTGCAGGTCTTGGACAGTTTGACGGCGATGCGCTTGAGTACACCGGACATCTGGACGAACGCGCCGCAGTCCTGGGTGGCTTCGACCAGGTTGGCCGCGGTGACCAGGGGCAGCCCGGTGATGTCGGCAAGGTGGCGGCGGGCCGATTCGGCGTATCCGGCGGGGGCGTTGAGGCCGGTGCCGATCGCGGTCGCGCCGAGGTTGATCTCAAGGATCAGCTCGACGGCCTCGGCGAGCCGGCTGCGGTCCTCGTCGAGCATGACGGCGAAGGCGGAGAACTCCTGCCCGAGCGTCATCGGCACGGCGTCCTGCAGCTGGGTGCGGCCCATCTTCAGCACGTCGTGGAACTCGGCGGCCTTGCGGGCGAAGGCGGCCTGGAGGACGGCCATGGCGTCCAGCAGGCCGCGCACCGCGGAGACGGTCGCGATCCGCACGGCGGTCGGGTAGACGTCGTTGGTGGACTGGCCGAGGTTGACGTCCTCGTTGGGGTGCAGGTGCCGGTACTCGCCCCTGGCGTGGCCCAGCAGCTCCAGCGCCCGGTTGGCGATGACCTCGTTGGCGTTCATGTTGGTCGAGGTGCCGGCGCCGCCCTGGATGACATCGACGACGAACTGGTCGTGGAGCTTGCCGCCGCGTATCTCCTGGCAGGCGGCGACGATCACGGCTGCCTTCGCGGGCTCCAGCAGGCCGAGTTCCTCGTTGGCGAGGGCTGCGGCCTCCTTGACGGCGGCGAGGGCGTCGATCAGGTGCGGGTAGGCGGAGATGGGCGTCCCGGTGATGGGGAAGTTCTCGGTGGCGCGCAGGGTGTGGACGCCCCAGTAGGCGTCGGCGGGGACTTCGCGGTCTCCGAGCAGGTCGTGTTCGCTGCGGGTGGCGGCGGTCATGGGTGTGCGGCCCTCTTCCTGAGGTGTGTGGGTCAAAGTGGTGAAAGGGGTTGGAGTCAGGCGGTGGCGGGGACGCTGGGCGGGTTCAGCGCCGCCACCGGCTGGATGCCGCCGACGGGTCGGCCGCGCCGGTCATCGGCTCGCCCTCGAACCCGGCGAGCAGCCGCGGGTCGACTCCCGCCCGGGCGAGGGCTGCGGCCGTGACCGGGATGCGCGCCCGGTCCGCCCCGTCGGCGATCTTCACTGCGACGGCCCGGCCGTCGGGCAGCGCGGCCACCTGGACGCCCTCGAAGCCGTCCTTGGCCAGCAGCCCGGGCACCGCGCGCATCAGCTGGGCCGTGTCTCGCCGTGTGCCGGAGGCCATCTCCGGGTGGACGCGCAGCGCGTCCGCCACCCGGCGCCCGGCGGTGTCCGGACCGGCCGTGGCGATGCGGGCGGCGGCGCGGGCCAGGCCGTGCAGGGACACTGCGAACAGCGGGGCTCCGCAGCCGTCGACGGTGACGTTCGCGATGTGCTGGCCGGTGAGTTCCTCGACGACCTCGGCGATCGCCCTCTGTAGCGGGTGGCCCGGGTCGAGGTAGCTCTCCAGGGGCCAGCCGGCCAGCTTGCACAGGTACAGCATCGCCGCGTGCTTGCCGGAGCAGTTCTGGGCGAGCCGGGAAGGCCCGCGGCCCTCGCGCACCCAGGCATCCCGGACCGCGGGGGCGTACGGCATGTCGGGGACGTTGCGCAGGTCGTCCTCGGTGAGGCCGGCCAGTTCGAGGATCAGCCGGGTACCTGCGAGGTGGTGCGCCTCGCCGGAGTGGCTGCCCATCGAGAGGGAGAGCAGGGCGCCGTCGAGCGGCAGCCCGGCCCGCACCATGGCGAGGGCCTGGACCGGCTTGAGGGCTGAGCGCGGGTAGCAGGCGGCCTCGATGTCTCCGATGCTCAACCGGACGTCGCCATGACCGCCGAGGACGACGACGGATCCGTAGTGGACTCCCTCGATCACGCCGCCCCGGGTGACGTGGGCGACGGGTGCATGCTGGGGCTCGCGCATCGCGGGCGCGTCCGCGAGGAGACTGCTGCGCATCACTGCCTCGTGTGGTGGTGGGTTGCTGCTGACCGGGGTGGCCGGCGGCAGGCCCGGCCCGGGGGACGGGCCGCGTCCGCCGCCCGGCTCAGCCCTCGCTCTTCGCGGCGGCGCGCGCCACGCGGCCGCGGACGGCGTACCAGCCGGCGACCAGCGCCGCGGCGATCAGTGGCACGCACAGCACGGTGGTGCGCGCCGCTCCTCCGTCGGCGTACATCAGGACCAGGACGGAGGCGAGGAAGGCCAGTGTCACGAGTTCGGTCCACGGGGACCCGGGCAGGCGGTAGGAGGGACGGGTCAGTTCGCCGTCACGGGTCTTCCGCCAGAAGAAGAGGTGGCAGACCATGATCATGCCCCAGGTGGCGAGGATGCCGATGGCCGCGAGGTTGAGCACGATCTCGAACGCATCCGCCGGAACGACGAAGTTGAGCCCGACGCCGAGGACGCACATGCCGCTGGTGAGCAGGATGCCGCCGTAGGGCACCTGGGTGCGGCTGAGCCGGGCGGTGAAGCGCGGGGCGGAGCCGTTGACGGCCATCGAGCGCAGGATGCGGCCGGTGGAGTAGAGGCCGGAGTTGAGCGAGGACATGGCGGCGGTGAGGACGACCAGGTTCATCACGCCGCCGGCCGCCGGCACACCGATGTGGGAGAGCACGGTCACGAACGGGCTCTGGCCGGCGCTGTAGCTGCTCCACGGCATCAGCATCGACAGCAGGACGACCGAGCCGACGTAGAAGAGGCCCACACGCCACATGATCGAGTTGATCGCCTTCGGCATGATCTCCTCGGGGTTCTCGGTCTCACCGGCCGTGACGCCGACCAGCTCGACGGAGGCGTAGGCGAAGACGACCCCCTGGATGATCAGCAGCATGGGCAGCAGGCCGTTGGGGAAGATCCCGCCGTTGCCGGTGATCAGAGCAGAGCCGGGGACGGCGCCGTCGACGGGATGCCGGGTGACCAGGAGGAAGATCCCGATCCCCATGAAGACCACCAGCGCGCTGACCTTGACGATGGCGAACCAGAACTCCAGTTCGCCGAAGATCCGCACCGAGATGAGGTTCACGGTGAGGACCACGGCCAGGGCTATGAGGGCGATCACCCACTGGGGGACATCGGAGAACAGGTGCCAGTAGTGGGTGTACGTGGCGACGGCCGTGATGTCGGCGATGCCGGTGGTCGCCCAGTTGAGGAAGTACATCCAGCCCGCGGTGTACGCGCCCTTCTCCCCGAGGAACTCCCGGGCGTACGACACGAAGGCGCCGGAGGACGGCCGGTACAGGACGAGCTCGCCGAGCGCGCGCACGACGAGGAACGCGAACACGCCGCAGACGGCGTAGGCGACGAACAGGGAGGGCCCGGCCTCGGCGAGGCGCCCGCCCGCGCCGAGGAACAGCCCGGTGCCGATCGCACCCCCGATGGCGATCATGTTGACGTGCCGGGGTTTCAAGGACTTGCTGTAGCCGGTGTCCCCGGCGTCGACATGACGGGCCGTGGGGCGCTTCTCGTCTTTGAGGAACTGCTCGCTCACGCCTCGGGTCTGCCTTCCGTGGAAGTGTCCGTGCGCTGGGGGCGCACGATGTCGGTGAGGGTCGTCTCGACCCGCAGCAGGTGGTGGGACATGGCCTCCACCGCGTCGTGCTCGGAACCGTCGACCAGCGCTTCGAGGATGGCCCGGTGCTCGCAGTTGGACTGCTCGCGCCGGCCGCCGAGCTCGTTGAGGAAGGTCGACTGACGCGCCAGCGCGTCGCGGATCTCCTCGATGACGCGGCGGAAGACGGGGTTGCGGGATGCCTCGGCCACCGCCAGGTGGAAGACGGTGTCCATCGCCACCCACGCGGTGGTGTCGGTCTCCTGCTCCATCCGGTCGAGCAGGTGGCCCAGATGGTCCAGGTCCTCCGGGGTGCGGCGCAGCGCGGCGTACCCGGCGACCGGAATCTCGACGTGCCGGCGCACCTCGAGCAGGTCGCTTGCGGCGTAGTCGCCGAAGGTGGGGTCCTCGACCGTGTTCGCCAGGACGAACGTGCCCTTGCCGCTCCTGGAGACGGTCAGGCCCATGGCCTGGAGAGCTCGGAGCGCCTCCCGCAACACGGGCCGGCTGACCTCGAGGCTCCGGCACAACTCGGCTTCGGAGGGGAGCTTGTCGCCCACGACGTACTGACCGCGCTCGATGGCGCTGCGCAGGTGGCCGTAGACCGCTTCCATCGCGCTTACGCGCCGCGGTACGCCACCTGTCTGGCTGTCTGACAGGTTCACGCTGCGATCTTGCGGGCTGCGCCAGGAGGGTGTCAAGACACCTGTGTCGGGAAAATCGGGCCCGGCGGGCTTCGTACCGGGCGCACCTTCCGGCCGGCCACCCGAGCTGGCTCGGCGCTCGCGGCGGAACTCGCAGCCGCCACCAAGGCGTGCACGACCGGCGCGTCGACACCCATCTCCGGGTGCCACTGGACGCCCACGGCGAAGCGGTGCCGGGAGCTCTCGATCGCCTCGACGGTGCCGTCCGCCGCACGGGCGGCCACGATGAACCCGGCGCCCAGGCGATCCACCGCCTGATGATGATGCGTGGCGACCTCGCGGGTCCCCGGCAGGAGGGCGCCGATCCGGGTCCCCGGCACGGTGGTGACGGCGTGGGCGCAGAAGTGGCCCCGGTAGGGGTTGTGGCCGTCGTGTCCTACGCTGTCGGGCAGGTGCTGGATGAGGGTGCCGCCCGCGTGCACGTTCATCAGCTGCATTCCCCGGCATACTCCGAGCACGGGTGTGTCGCGGGCGAGGCAGGCGACCAGCACAGCGCGTTCCCACCGGTCGCGCTCGCGGACCGGCGGCCCCGTGCGCGGGTGGGGCAGCGCACCGTACAGGGCGGGATCCAGGTCCTCACCGCCCGTCAGGATGACCGCGTCCAGACGCTCGACCACATCGGCCGCGGCCTCCGGCGCGTCCGGCGGCAGCAGAACGGCGCGGCCGCCCGCCGCCCGGAGACAGCCGACGTAGGCCGCGGGCAGCACCGCGGCGGGCAGGTCCCACTCGCCCCACTGGGCGTCGGCCAGGTAGGTGGTGAGTCCGATGAGTGGTGGCTGGGGCATACCACTTCCTTTCAGGGCATGCGAGGTGATCGTCGACGGCCGGATCCACACCCGCGCCGGCAGACGTCCCCGGCCGCGGCGGGCTGCGGCAGAAGACGGACGGGGCACTGGCGGAGGGGCACCGCGACGGCGAGGGGAGCGGCGGTCACGCCCCGGCAACGTGGGCTTGCGTTTTTCTTGCCGCGAGCAGAATCCTGCTGGCGTTCATCCGCAATCACAAGAAAACACATCTTCGCGACAGATAAGTGAGCCTTAACTCCGTGCACGGACTCGACCCCCGCCTGCTCGCCACCCTCGAAGCCGTCGTGCGGCACGGCTCCTTCAACGCCGCCGCACGCGAGCTCGGCTACAGCGCGCCCGCGGTCTCCCAGCAGATCGCCGAACTCGAACGCCGCGCGGGCCTGAGAGTGCTGGAGCGCCGGCCCGTGCGCGCCACACCGGCCGGCGAAGTCCTTCTCGACGCCGAGCAGGGCGTCCGCAACGCGTTGGCGACGGCATCGGTGGAACTCGACGCCATGCGCGCGGGTACGGCCGGACGGATCCGCCTCGGCGCCTTCGCCTCGGCCGCCACCAGCATCGTTCCGCAAGCGCTGGCCCAACTCCACGCGGCCTACCCCCACCTGCAGGTCAGCCTCGGCCAACTGGAACCCGAGGCCTGCTACAACCGGCTCAAGCGGGGGGACATGGACCTGGCCCTCAGCTACGACTACGACTTCATCCCCGTCCCGCCACCCCGGATGCTGCGCCGGACGCTGGTCGCACGGGATCCGGTGGTGGCCGTGGTCCCGGCACACCACCGCCTGGCCGACAGGGAGGTCATCGACCTGGCCAGCCTCGCGTCCGAGACCTGGATCGCGGCTCCGGAGGCCGCACTGCGCCTGGAACTGCTTTCCCAGATGGCCAAGACGCCTGGCTTCCAGGCCCGCCTGCAATACGAGGGGGACGACTTCAACACCGTGCTCGGCTTCGTGGCCGCAGGCCTGTGCGTGGCCGTCATGCCGCAACTCGCCCTGCCCCGCGCCAACACCCAGGTCGTGGCCCGCCCCCTGGCCGAGCCGCAGTTGACGCGCTTCATCTACGCCGTCCGCATCGACACCCGGCACGCCCCGCGCGCCGTCCTGGACCTGGAGCAGATGCTCGCCGCGCAAGCGCTGGCCGCGCTCGCATGAGGCTGCGGCGGGCGGCTACCGGAGGCGAACGGAGCGTGAACCCACGTGAAATGCGCCAAGTTGACGGCGGCCGCACGCGCGTAGACCGGGTGGCGACGCCAGGTCTCCCGGCTTGTCCGACTACCGGACGCGGTGGCTGAAAGTTAAACTATTGTGTGACGGGCGGCCTACGTTTGCGGCGGTTGACGTTCCAGCGAGAGGAAACCCCTCATGACCGCCGCCGACAGTGCGCCGCGAACGGCCCGCGTCCTCACCGGCTACCGCCCCGAGGACGGCTTCATGGCCGTGGAGCTGGACCCGCCTCCGGGCGAGTACGTATGGCACGACGAGCACGCCGAGCAGCAGGAGCAGCGCTACGGCCCGGGTGCGGGCTACCACCAGTGGCTGGCAGTGGACGCACGCGACGGCGCCGTATGGTTCGGCGACATCGACTGGCGGGCCCCGTCCGAAGACCTCGGCAGCCAGCTCCCCGGCCTCCCCCGCAGGGCACTCGGCGACGGGGCCGTCCCGGCCTCCGGAATAATGGTGCAGCTGCTCGGCCACCTGGCCCATGACGAACAGCGCGGCTGCTCCTGGCGCTTCTTCACCGCTGAGGAACTGCACGCGCTCGCCCTGCGCATACTCCCCGCCGTGCAGCGGCTCGTGGACTCCATCCACCGCATCGGACCGGGCGACGAACTGGAGTGGTCGGCCGAGGCCGCCACCGCCTGGGACGACATCGAGCAGGCCGCGACCCACACCTTCGATCCCTCCGGCGATCTCCGCTGGCCGAGGCTGCGCACGACACCGATCCCTGCCTGGCGTGTCGAGGTCGGCGCGTTCCTCGCCATGAACCCCGGTCTGTGCGATCCCTCCTGGGGCCTGGCCACGGACGCGGAACTCGATGCCTACGCCGACTACAGTCCCGAGAGCGGCTATGGCGGTGTACCGGGGCGGATGTGCCGCGCCGCCGACCGGCAGATCGAGGACGGTTTCACTTTCTACGGCCACCGTGCCGCCCTGTACGCCTACCGCGCGCAGGCGTGCGGCGACCGTGTTCCGACAGACGCCCGCGTCTGGCTGGAGACGACAGAGGCGGGTCGGGGCACCTGGGAGGCGGCCAAGCCCCCCGGGGCCACCCTCGCCGACGTCCCCGACTGCGTGCTGGCGGCCTTGGCCGAAGGGTTCCAGAACTCCGCGCACCAGGAGGGTCTGGTCCTGACGGGCCTGGACGCCCATCTGCGCCGGTTGCGCGCCGAGGAACGCTCCGCCATCGACCAGCAGCTCGTCCGCGAAGCCGAGGAAGTCGAACGCCTCGAGAACATGCTCAAGGACTTCCGCGCGGCACGGAACCGCACCGTGACACGGATCCTGGCCTGGTCCGATGGGCGCAGCGACGGGGAAATTGCCCGCCTGGCGTCCATGCCCGACGACTACGTCAGCGACTGGCGGGCCCGCCTGACCGACGAACAGACGGCGGCCACACCCGCAACCCGTCGAGCGCCACGGCCGTCCGTAGACCGAGGCGACGGCCCGGGGCCTTGAGCTGGTGCCGCCGGCCCGCTGCGAGTACCGCTGCGCGGGGTAGGCGGAGCCGGACCTGGCCGCTGTACCGGCGAGACGACCGGAGACGGTGATCGTCGACGGCCTCGGGACCAAACGCTCGCGCAGGCAGGCCAGGTGGTTCGACAGCCGGGTCCGGGAGATGCCCAGCGCGTCGGCCAGCTCGGCGGGATGGGCCGGAGCCTGACACAGGGCGAGCAGGATGCGGCAGCGGATCGGGTCGGCGAGGGCGCGGCCGAACCGCGCCAGCACCTCGATGTCGGAGGCGATTGTCAGCACCTACGGGACGGTCCGCTTCGAGATCCCGATTCCCGTCGTGCCCGCCGCCGGCACCGCGGGCGTGCCTCTGACCGTGGTCTCCAAGACGCTGCGGCATTCCACCCTGTCGACGACCGCGAACATCTACAGCCACCTCACCCTGCAGGCAGCCCGCGAAGCCGTCGACACCATCGACCACACGCTGACCGGAGCCGAGAAGGCCAGCACGCGTGCAGACCGCCCGGCATGGTTGCGACCACCACGCGACCACATCCAGCGCCTCCGCGAAGCCCTCCACTGGCTCCGGTTCCCCGTCCCGCCCGCGTACAGCATCATGGCGAACCAACCCCGAACCGGGTGTGCGACCACACTGCGACCACCATGGCTCCGGACGCACGAAAGGCCGTCCTCTCATGGATGAGAGAACGGCCTCCGACCTGCTTAAAGCATGGTCGGGACGACAGGATTTGAACCTGCGACCCCTTGACCCCCAGTCAAGTGCGCTACCAAGCTGCGCCACGTCCCGATGCCCGCTGACCTGGGGTTTCCCCTGGTTGAACGCGCAGGAGAACAATACCGCACTTCGCGGGGTGGTCGCGCAGGTTTACCGGCGGCCCGGTCGCGCCGAGGAGCCGCTTGACCTCAACCTGACTTGAGGTTGCACGATCGGTGCATGACACAGGCAACCGCGGACACGGGGTTCCGCTACGAGGATCTGAGCCGGCTCATGGCGCTCATGACCGGGGCCGAGAAGCACGGGCCCGCCGCCACCTCCACCCTCGACGTGCTCTGGGTGCTCTACGACCGGGTGCTCCGCGTCGGGCCGGCGAGCGCCGAGGAGCCCGGGCGGGACCGGTTCCTGCTCTCCAAGGGGCACGGGCCGATGGCGTACTACGCCGTACTCGCCGCCAAGGGCTTCTTCCCGGTGGACTGGCTGAGCGGCTTCGGTGCGTACGAGTCCCCCCTGGGGCACCACCCGGACCGCACCCTGATCCCCGGAGTGGAGATCGGCAGCGGCTCGCTGGGGCACGGGCTGCCGCTCGCCGTCGGCAGCACGCTCGGGCTGCGGGCACAGGGGCTGGACGAGCCGGCGGTGTGGGTGCTGATCGGGGACGCCGAGCTCGACGAGGGCAGCAACCACGAGGCCCTCGCGTACGCCGGAGCGGCCGGGCTGGAGCAGCTGCACACCGTGGTGATCGACAACGATTCCGCGACCCACGGCTGGCGCGGCGGGATCGCCTCCCGCTTCGAGGCCGCCGGCTGGTCCGCGGTGACCGTCGACGGCCGGGACCACGCGGCGCTGCACGCCGCCTTCACCACACCGCATCCGGGCCGGCCGCACGCCGTCATCGCCCGGGTCGAGAAGAAGCAGTAGAAGGGGCCATTCGTGGACACCATGCGGGAGCGGTTCGTCTCCGTCACTTCGCGCGCGCTCGACGAGGATCCTCGGCTGGCGCTCGTGCTCGCCGAGATCACCATGGACGGGTTCCGGCCCGACCGGCAGCGCCACCCGGAACGGGTGATCAACGTGGGGATCAGGGAGCAGCTGCTCATTGGAGTGGGCGGCGGGCTGGCCCTCACCGGGCTGCGGCCGATCATGCACACCTTCGCCAGCTTCCTGGTGGAACGGCCGTTCGAGCAGGTCAAGCTGGACTTCGGGCACCAGGGCACCGGTGGGGTCCTGGTCAGCGCGAGCGCCAGCTACGACTGGCCGGCCGGCGGGTTCACCCACATGGCGCCGGGGGACGTGGCCCTGCTGGACACCCTCGACGGCTGGACCGTCCACGTGCCGGGGCACCCGGACGAGGCCGAGGCGCTGCTGCGCCACGCGTACGCCGCCGGGGACGACAAGGTGTACGTCCGGCTCTCCCAGCAGTCGAACGCCGCCCCGCGCCCGGTGGACGGCCTGCGGCTGCGGACCGTACGGGAGGGCAGTGCCGAGGCCGGTGTCGTCGTCGCGGTCGGCCCGCTGCTGGACAACGTCCTCGCCGCGACGGCGGGCCTGGACGTGACCGTGCTGTACGCCACCACCGTGCGGCCCTTCGACGACGCGGCCCTGCGCGAGGCCGTCGGCCGCGCCACGACCGACGTCGTCCTCGTCGAGCCGTACCTGGCGGGCACTTCTACCGCAGCCGCGGCCCAGGCCCTCTCGGACGTCCCGCACCGGGTCCTCGGCCTCGGCGTCGGCCGCGCCGAGCTCCGCCGCTACGGCACGCTCGAGGAGCACACCGCCGCGCACGGCCTGGATCCGCACTCCCTCCGCGAGCGGATCAGCGCCTTCCTCCGGTGAGGCCCCCGGCAGTCCCGCGTCAGTCCACCGCCAGTTCCGGGTGGGCCGCGGCCAGGCGTCGGGGGGCCGCCTGGAGCCAGGAGTCGACCAGGATCGCGCGCAGCTCGGCGGCGCCCTCCACCGCTGCCAGGCGGACGCGGAGCCAGGCGTAGTTGTCGTCGTGGCCCTCCCGGAGGAAGAACTTCTCCGGCTCGGCGGCGATCAGCTCCGCGCGGTCCTCCTTCGGGCACTTCACCCCGATCGAGGTGTCGTCCTCGCCGAGGGCGGCGAATATCCTGCCGCCCACCCGGAAGGTGGGCATGCCCCAGGCGAGCTTCTCGCTGCTGTCGGGGAGCGACAGCGCGGTGGTACGGACGTCCTCCGCGGTCACGGACATCCCTGGACTCCTCTCCGGCCACCGGTCCGGCCCCCGGGCCGACGCCGACGCCGACGCCGACGCCGATACCGATACCGATACCGATGTCGTCGACCGTAGCGCCCGCCACTGACAGCCGCCCCGGGCCGCAGGATCCCTACCCCGCCCGCAGGCCGTCCTCGCGTGTGTGGATGATCTCCAGCAGCTCGGCCGCCAGCGACTTGGCGGTCGCCAGACCCGCCGTCCCCCACCTGCGCGGCTCCAGGTCAACGGCGCACACCGTGCCCAGGACGATCCCCTGCCGGTCCGTCAGCGGCGCACCCAGATAGGAGCGCACCCCGCTCTCGTCCACGACCGCGTTGCCCGCGAAGCGCGCGAAGTCCCGTACGTCCTCCAGGGCCAGCGCCCGGCGCCGCACCACCACATGCGGGCAGTACCCGTGGTCCCGGGGCAGCACCCGCGCCGGGTACCCGCTCGCGGGGGCGTCCGGAGCGTGGTGCAGACCGGCGAAGAACTGCCGTTCCTCCCCGATGAAGTTGACCCCCGCGTACGGGGCCTGCAGTACGTCGGCGATCTGCCGGGCGAAGGCGTCGAGCTCCGTGTCCGCCCGTTCCCCCAGGCCCAGTTCGCGCAGCCGGACGGTGCGGACGGGCGCCTCCCGGTCCACCGGCGTGAGCAGCAGGTGTCCGGTCGACTCGTAGTACGTCATCGCGGGTTCCCCCCATCCCAAGAATTCGCTGAAATCGCTGACTTGGCCGACCTGTCGGTCGCCGCCGTGAAGAGCAGGTGGTGGACCAGCGCGGCCAGGGTCCCCGTCCCGGAGCTCGGCAGCCGCGCGTCGCACCGTACGACGGGCACGTCGGGCCCGAGCCCCACCGCCTCGCGGACCTCGTCGGCGGTGTAGCGGTGGCCTTCGTCGAACTCGTTGACGGCGACGATGAACCCGATGCCGCGCCGCTCGAAGAAGTCCACGGCCGCGAAGCAGTCGGCGAGCCGGCGGGTGTCCGCGAGCACCACCGCCCCGAGCGCGCCCGCGCACAGCTCCTCCCACAGGAACCAGAAGCGCTGCTGCCCGGGCGTACCGAAGAGGTACAGCACGTGCCGCTCGTCCAGTGTGATCCGGCCGAAGTCGAGCGCGACGGTCGTCGTCGTCTTCGCCTCGATCCCGTCGAGCGGGTCGGGGCCCTCGCTCAGCCCGCTGAGCAGTTCCTCCGTGCACAGCGGTTCGATCTCGCTCACCGCGCCCACGAAGGTCGTCTTGCCCGCCCCGAACCCGCCCGCGACCAGGATCTTCAGCGTCGCGGGCAGGACGGGCGCGGGACGGGTGTCACAGTCTTCGGCGTAGGCCATCGAGCACCGCCCGGAGCAGGTTCTGGTCGTCGGCGGCGAGGTAT
Organism: Streptomyces sp. R33; assembly: GCF_041200175.1. NCBI lineage: Bacteria > Bacillati > Actinomycetota > Actinomycetes > Kitasatosporales > Streptomycetaceae > Streptomyces > Streptomyces sp. R33. The sequence goes on from NZ_CP165727.1 coordinate 1,898,568, forward strand.
CCGCCGCCAGGGAACCGCGGCGCCTGCGCCGTGACGGCCCCGTATTCCATCAGGTCGGACAACAGCACCTTCACCACCACCGCCGGCAGCCGCAGCTGTCCGGCCACCTCGGCGACGGTGACGGCCGCGGAGCCCGCGCAAAGGCGCAGCGCCAGGGTGTGCTCCGTGCCGAGGGGGCCGCGCGGGCGCACCCCCGTCGCGGTCACCAGGGACAGCAGGTCGAGTGCGACGGCGGAGCGGGTCCGTCCGCCGCTGGCCGTGTACGGGCGCATCACCCGGCCCGCCGAGTCGTCGAGCCAGGGCGTGTCGCGCGGGGCCCCCATGCCGTACGCGGCGCGGGCGGCGCGCATCACTCCGGGTCGCCGGCGGGCCGCCGCGGCGGGACCGCCAGGTACGGCCGGACGCTCTTGACCAGCATCGCCATCTCGTAGCCGAGCACTCCCGCGTCGGCCTCCCGGTCGGCCAGGACCGCCAGGCAGGTGCCGGCCCCGGCGGCCGACACGAACACGAGCGCGGTGTCGAGCTCGACCACGACCTGCCGGACCTCCGCGCCGTCCCCGAACCGGGATCCGGCGCTCCGCCCGAGCGAGTACAGCCCGGACGCCAGTGCCGCCAGGTGGTCGGCGCTGTCGTTGTCGAGGCCGTGGACGCAGGTGACGAGGCCGTCCGCGGTGAGGAGCACCGCGCTGCGCGTGTACGGGACCCGCTGGACCAGGCCGCTGAGCAGCCAGTCGAGATCCGAGAGCCGGCTGGTCTTCGTCGCCGCTTCGCCGCCCATGGTGGTGCGCTCCTTGCCGAGGTGAGAGGTCGGGGTCATGGCTGGTTCTCCGACCGGGCGAGGCCGAAGCCCCGTTGGAAGGCGGCCATCAGACCCGGGTCGTGCACGGGTTGTTCGGGTGGGTCGGCCCGCCGCGGGGCGGGTGCGTCCCGCAGCTGCGGGGCTAGGTGGTGCTGGGCCCGGCGGCGGGGCAGGGGCGGCCGGTCCGGGTCCGCCCGGGCGGCCGGTACGGACACCGTCACGGGCACGGGCACGGGCGACGGGACCACGGGGGCGGGGGCCGGGACCGGTGCCGGGACGGGTCCTTGGACCGGTGCCGGGACGGGTCCTTGGACCGGTGCCCGGACCCGTGCCGGCGGCGCCAGACCCAGGTCCAGGCCCAGGGTCGTCTCTGCGGCCGGAGTCTCCCCCGGCTCCCAGCGCTCCGTCTCCTGCCGCACCGTCCCGGGCCGCGAACGCGTGTCCGGGCGCGGCGCGGGCGGAGCCGCCCACGTCGGTGCGGCCTGCGGGGGCCGGGCGGCAGCCGGCTCGGGCGCCCGCCCGGGCTGCGGCTGCGGCTCCCGTCGCGGGGCCGGCTCGCGTCGCGGCTGCCGTGCCGGCTCGAGCCCCGGCTCCGGTTCCGGTTCCGGGGGCGCCTGCCGCTCCGGCTTCGGCTGTGGCACGGCCACCCGTACGGGCTCCAGCGGGGGCATGCCGCCCCCTTCCCCGGTCCCCCACGAGGTGGCACGGGAGCCGCCGAGCGCGTCGGCGGCGCTGGGCGCCTCCGCCCCCAGCAGTTCCTGGGGCAGCACGAGCACGGCGAGCACGCCGCCGTAGATGTTGGACTTGAGCTCGACGGCGATCCCGTGCCGGCGGGCCAGCGCCGAGACCACGAACAGGCCGATCCGCCCGTCCGCCAGCAGGTGCCGGACGCTGATCTGGTCGGGGTCGACGAGCAGCGCGTTCATCCGGTGCTGCTCCGCGGCCGGCATGCCCAGCCCGCGGTCCTCGACCTCGACGGCGATGCCCGCGGTGACCCGCTCGGCGCGCACCACCACGTCGGTGTCGGGGGCGGAGAACACGGTGGCGTTCTCGACGAGTTCGGCCAGCAGGTGCACGACGTCGGCGACGGCGTGGCCGCGTACGGTGCCGCCCGCCGGGGGCACCACCTTGACCCGCGTGTACTGCTCGACCTCCGCGACGGAGGAGCGCAGCACCTCGCTCAGGTCGATGGGCCGGGTCCACTGGCGCCGGGAGGCGGCGCCGCCGAGCACGGCCAGGTTCTCCGCGTGGCGGCGGATCCGGGTGGCGAGGTGGTCCACGTGGAAGAGCTCCCTGAGGAGGTCGGGGTCCTCGACCGTGTCCTCGAGCTCGTCGAGCAGCGAGATCTCCCGGTGCACGAGCGACTGCAGCCGGCGCGCGAGGTTGACGAAGACCTCGACCTTGCGGTCGCTGTCGGACGGCGCGGCCGGGCCGGCCAGCCGTACGAGGGTCGTGTGCGCCTGTTCTCGGGCGCCCCGCAGCTCCTGGGAGAGCAGCCAGAACTCGTCCACCCGGGCCGGGTCGCTGCCGGGCGGCGGTCCCGTCGGGCCGCCGCGGACCTGGCGGACCGGCGGCTCGCCCCGCTCCAGCCGCTCGGCGGCGGTCCGCAGCTCCTGGCGGCCGCGCACGCTGGAGCGGCGCAGGGCCTCGCAGCGGTCCCGGACGGCCTTGGCGGAGCGCTGGGCCCCGAGCAGGGCGGCGGCCAGCGCGCCGACGACGAGCAGGGCGCAGCCGGCCAGGACCGGCCACAGCCGGGCGTCCCGCTCCCCCGCGCCCCCGCCGAGCTGCAGCGTGAAGATCACCGCGGCGGCTCCGCTGAGCGCTGCGGCGAGCGTCGGCAGCAGGGCAGCGCGGACCAGCTGGGGGCGTATCTGCCGGCCGGGACCGGTGACGGCGTATCTCGACGGGGCGTGGCGGGCGGCGCGGAGTCCGGACATCGGCGTCCTCTACGTGGGGCCCGGGCCCCACGGGGTTCCGGGGCCCGGCGTTGATCACCGGATACCCACGCTAGACCGCACGATCCCGCCCCTGACAGCCAGTTGGGGAACTTGACCGGCCTGCTTCCCGCTCCCGATGGAGCGCTCGTACGACAGCCCGAATCCGCCGGGGGCGCACGTTCCCGACCACCGCCTGCGACGCACCACCCCGCTGTCCTCCGCGACGGCCGTGCCACCGCTCGATGTGGTTCGTTACGAGCCGACGGACTCCGGCTTCTCCTGGCCGTCGACCGCCGCCGATGTCACCCGTGCGGCTGCCGCTGTCGCTCCCCCCGCCTCGAGCCGGGGCATGGCCGCAGGACCGTCGACCGGCCCGGCCGGCGATGCGCCGAGGACGAAGGGCCGCCACCACGGTTCGGCGGGTACACCGGCCGCGCCCGGCTCGAACGGCTGGCCCGGGATCGGCAGCGCGATCGCCGCCCCCATGGCCTCGGCCGCGGCCACGGTGCCCTCGCCGGGCTCGTCCCACGGATGCGGGGCCAGGTTGAAGGTGCCCCAGTGGATCGGCAGCATCGTGCCGTGCGGGATCCCGCCCTGGAGGTCGAGGTGGGCGCGCATGCCCTCCTCGGGGGTCATGTGGATGTCGGGCCAGTATTCCGAGTAGGCCCCGATCTGGATCATCGTGGCGTCGAAGGGGCCGTGCTCGGCGCCGATCTCCCCGAACCCGGGGAAGTAGCCGGTGTCGCCGCTGTGGAAGATCCGGTGCTCGTCGCCCGCGACGACCCACGAGGCCCACAGGGTGTTCTGCTGGTTGCGCAGACCTCGCCCGCAGAAGTGCCGGGCCGGGGTGGCCGTCAGCGAGAGCCCCGCGACCTTGGTGCTCTCGTTCCAGTCGAGCTCGCGCAGCCGGTCCGGCGACACCCCCCAGCGCTCCAGGTGGGCGCCGACGCCGAGCGGGACGGCGAAGACGGTGTCCGTACCGGCCAGCTCCTTGATGGTCGGCAGGTCGAGGTGGTCGTAGTGGTCGTGCGAGATCACCACGACGTCGACCGGCCCCAGCGAGGCCAGCGGTACGGGTACGGGGTGCAGCCGCTTGGGCCCGGCGAACGGGAAGGGCGAGCACCGCTCACCCCAGACCGGGTCGAACAGCACCCGGCGCCCGTCGATCTCCGCGAGTACGCCGGAGTGCCCCATCCAGGTCAGGCGCAGCCCGCTGACCGGCGGCTTCGCCAGCTCGGCGAGGGTCGTCGGGTAGACCGGGATGGGAGCTCCGGGGTTCCGCCGGATCCGCTGCTCCTTGCGGAAGTAGATCTTGGCGAACTCCAGCATGGAGCCGGAGGGCCTGGTCCGGGCCCCGACCGGGTTCTGGAAGACACCGTCGGCGAAGTTCGGCGAGCGGTGGATCCGCTCCAGGCGTGCGCCGGACGCATCCGCGCCGAAGGCTTCGGGCCGCAGGGCGCGCAGCCGTGGACGCAGGGGACGGGAGCCGGTCAAGGCGCCTCCTGGGAGGGTGGGGCGGATGGGGCGGACGGCCTGAGAGAGGCCGTACTGGTTTCCGGTCTATCACCATGCCAACGCGCACCGGCCCCGAAGGATTCCGCCGCGCGTTCCCCTCCTCCTACCCGGTCCTCCCGCCCCTCCCTCTCCCCTGTTCCGCCCCTGCCCCTTTTCCACTGCTCCGCCCCTCCCGCACCGCTCTGGAGCCTAGAGCGGCAGCAGGTCCGGACGCTTGGCCTCCACGTGGTCCCCGGAGGACTCCCCGCGCAGTCGCCGCCCGATCCACGGCACCAGATGCTCCCGCGCCCACTGGATGTTGTCCCGCGTCACGTCCACGGAGCCGCGCGGCTGTTGCGGCGGCCACGGCTGGTCGGGGTCGGCCGGCACCTCGAGCCCCAGCACCTGGGCGGCGCGCAGCGCGACCCGGGTGTGCCCCTCGGGCGAGAGGTGCAGCCGGTCGTCGTCCCAAGCGCGCCGGTCCTGTACGGACTTCAGCGACCAGAGGTCGAGCACCGGGCAGTCGTAGCGGTCGGCGATGGCGCGCACATGGGCGCTGTACGTGGCCACCTTGCCCCGGAGGTGCTTGAGGACCGGCACGCCGCGGGTGTCGAAGCCGGTGGTGATCATGACGTGGCCGACGGCTCCCGTGAGGTCGGCGACGGCCGCCTCGAACCGCTCCGCCACGTCGTCGGGGTCACTGCCGGGCCGGATGATGTCGTTGCCGCCGGCGCAGAAGCTCACCAGGTCCGGTGCGAGCTCCTTGGCCCGCGGGACCTGTTCGGCCACGATCTGGTCGAGGAGGCGCCCCCGCACGGCCAGGTTCGCGTACCGGAATTCGTGTTCCTCGCGCTGATCGGCCAGGAGTACGGCCAGCCGGTCCGCCCAGCCGAGAAAGGTCTCGCCGGGCCCCGGGTCCCCCACACCCTCGGTGAAGCTGTCCCCGATCGCCGCGTACGAGCCGATGGTCTTGAGTGTCGTCTTCGTCGCTGCCACGAGAACACATCCTTCACCCCAGGGCGTGACCTACGCCATCGTAGGAAGGGGTTGACGGACCGTGATCTATACCACCTGGTCGGTGCGGAATAGCAAAGCGTGAGGCCGGGACCCCCCTCGGGTCCCGGCCTCACGAGTCCGGCTGCCTCTCTCCGACGGCGGGAGCCGTCAGATGCTCACACCCTTGGTGCGGAGGTAGGCCAGCGGGTCGATGTCCGAGCCGTAGGACGGGCCGGTGCGGATCTCGAAGTGCAGGTGCGGGCCGGTCGAGTTGCCGGTGGAGCCGGAGAGGCCGATGGTCTGGCCGGCGGTGACGCTCTGGCCGGCCGAGACGGAGAGCTGGGACAGGTGGCCGTACTGGGAGTACTTGCCGTCCGCGTGCCGGATGACGACCTCGTTGCCGTACGCGCCGGCCCAGCCGGCGGAGACCACGGTGCCCGCACCCACGGCCCGGACGGTGGTGCCGGAGCTCGCGATGAAGTCGACACCGGTGTGGTAGCCGCTGGACCACATGGCGCCGGGGGTCTTGTACTGGGTCGATATCCCGCCGCCGACGGGGGCGACGAAGCCGGCGGCCGTGACCGTACCGGCGGCGGACCCGGCGGCCGTGCTCTTCTTGGCGGGTGCGGCGGCGGCCGCGGCCGCGGGGGCGGCGGGGGCCGGTGCGGCGTCCGCGGAGCCCTTGCCGGCGGAGGACGAGGCCGAGTCCGGGGCCGAGGACTTCTTCGCCGGGGCCGGGGCGGACTCCCGGGCCGGAGCCTGCGCGGCCGGCGCCGCCTCGCCCCGCGCACCGAGGGTCAGCTTCAGCCCGGGGTGGATCAGCGACGGGTCGGTGCCCACGGCCTCGCGGTTGTCGGCGTACAGCTGCTGCCAGCCGCCCGGGAGGTGGCGGTCGTGGGCGATCTTGGAGAGGTAGTCGCCGGGCACGACGGTGTAGACGGCCGGCGCGGACTGCGCGGCGGCAGCGGGCGCGGCCTGCAGCGCCGCCGAAACCTGCGGTGCCTGCACGGGAGCCGAGGCGGGGGCGGCGGCCGGGGCGCCGGCCGCCTGAGCCCCGGCGGCGCCCAGCAGCGGCAGCGCGAGGGCCGCACCGCCGGTGCCTGCGACGGCGAAGCCGCGCGCCACGGAACGGGACTTGGGACGGCGGTGCTTACCCTTTGCAGGCATGGCGAATTCCTCTCCGTCGCCTGCGAGGTGAGCTGTCGGGTTCGGACTGGAGATGTCCGGCAGCACATGAACGGAACATGCACGGCTTCACCCCGAGCTGCGCCGATACAAAGATCGGGAACAGCGGCTTACCTGGTTCCCCCGCTCCTGCCGCGCGCGTGAATAGTCGGGTGCGGTTTCCGGACGGCGGCAGGATTCGGCGGTCCATCCGGATCGATCGCGAAGGTAATCGAGTTGAGCCATCCCGAACAAGCCACGAATTTCCCCACGGATTCACAGACCGGGGAGTTCGAGGGAATTCCGGTCACCCTGCGTCCATTACCGGCCGCCAACAACCGCTCCGGCCGGGCCATTCGACTTCGGCGATCAGGCACTCACGGTCACCGTATGATCTGGCTCACGGGGCTGCGCCCGATCTCGCATCCAGCTATGGCAAGTTGCTCCCAAGCAGCGTAATTCGGACATCCCACGACGACGCGGAGGAGTTCCCGTGACCCAGCAGATACCCCAGTTCCCGCGGACGGAGCCCGTACCGGAGCCCGAGCTGGCCGGAGTGCGCAACTTCCGCGACGTGGGCGGCTTGCCGACCATCGACGGGCGGAGGGTCAAGCCGGGAAAACTGTTCCGTAGCGGACATCTGGCACATGCCACCGAAACCGATGCAGAATTCCTCGCATCGCTCGGCCTCCACACGATTTTCGACTTCCGCAACGGCGCCGACCACGCCCTGGAGGGACTCGACGTCGAGCTTCCCGGCGTGCGGAACGTCAACATCCCGCTGTCGGATCCGGCCGACGGGAAAGAATTCTGGAAGATGGTTCGGGCCGGCAACCTCGAGCAGCTCCGGGGAATCCTGGGCGAGGGGAAGGCCGCCGCCCGGATGACCAACTCGTACCGCTCGATGGTCGAGCACCGCACCGCCGAGCACGGCCGGGTCGTGCACGCCCTCGCCGAGGACAGCATTCCGGCGCTCATGCACTGCGCGGCCGGCAAGGACCGGGCCGGCCTCTCGATCGCCGTCACCCTGCTCGCGCTGGGCGTCGAGCGCGAGGCGATCGTGGCGGACTACCTGGAGTCCAACGCTCCGCACCGCCGCTACCGGGTGCGCCGGACCGGCGACACCCCCGAGGCCCGTTCCCCCGAGGTGATGGAGCTGCTCGCCCCGCTCTTCGACGCCCGCGCCGAGTACCTCACGGCCGCCTTCGACACCATCGACGCGCACTGGGGCGGGGTCGACCGGTACCTCGCCGAGGGCCTCGGACTCTCGTCCGAGACCCTCGGCCGGCTGCGGGAGCAGCTGCTCGACTGACGGCCCGAACCGGCCGTGGAGCAGGCCGTCAGCCGCCGGCGACGGCCTGCTTCACCAGCGTCCTGCCGAAGTCCCACATCAGGGCGCCCCCGCCGTGCGCCTCGTCCATGACCGCGCGGAAGGCGCCGACGAACCGGTCGACGTCACCCTCGTCCACGATCAGCGGCGGGATGAGCTTGATGACCTCCAGATGGTCGCCGGACACCTGCGTCAGGATCCGGTGCTTCTGCAGCAGCGGCACCACGACCATCTGCGCGAAGAGCCCCTTGCGGGCCGCCTGGAGCATGGTCCACCGGCTGCGCAGCCCCAGCGAGGACGGCCGCCCGAACTCGATGCCGATCATCAGGCCGCGCCCCCGTACCTCGTGGAGCAGCTCGTACTCGTCCACGAGCGCCGCGAGCCGCCCGCGCAGCCGGTCGCCCATCGCGCGGGCGTTGACGACCACCGACTCGTCCTCCATGACGGAGAGCACCGCCAGCCCGGCGGCCATCGCCTGCGCGTTGGACCCGAAGCTGGCGGAGTGCACCAGTACCCGGTCCATGGACGAATAGACCTTCCTGAAGATCCATTCCTTGCCCAGGGTCGCACCGACCGGCACATAGCCGCCCGAGAGGGCCTTGGCCACGCACACCAGGTCCGGCTCCACGCCCGGCTCGTTCTGGTACGCGTAGAAATCTCCCGTCCGGCCGAGCCCCGTCTGCACCTCGTCCGCGATCAGCAGCGCCTTGTGCCGGTGCAGCAGCTCCTGCGCCGCGAGCAGGAACCCGGGCGGGGCCGCGAGCACGCCCTTGCCCTGGATCGGCTCGACGACGAAGGCGGCGACGTCGCCCCGCTTCAGCTCCCGCTCCAGGGCGGCCAGGTCCCCCAGCGCGATCTTCGTATCGGGCAGCAACGGCGCGAAGCCGTCGCGGAACCCGCCCTCCCCGTTGACCGAGAGCGAACCCGCGGTCAGCCCGTGGAAGGCGTGGTCGCAGTAGAGGACCCTCGGTCGCCCGGTGGCGTACCGGGCGAACTTCAGGGCGGTCTCCACGGCCTCGGTGCCGCTGTTGCCGAAGAAGACCCGGTCCAGGTGCGGGCTGTACGAGAGCAGCTTCTCCGCCAGCAGCCCCGGCAGCGGCTGGCAGTCGAACCGGGTCAGGTCGGCGAGCTGCGCGTCCAGGACGTCGTGCAGGGCCTGGCGGACCACCGGGTGGTGGCGGCCCAGGCCCATGACGCCGAACCCGGCCAGCATGTCCAGGTAGTCGTTCCCGTCGGCGTCCCAGAAGTGCGCGCCCTCGGCCCGTACGTAGACCTTGTCGAAGCCGATCGTGTGCAGCATCCGCGGCAGCTGGTGGTTGAGGTGCTTGGTGTGCAGCTCGTACCGTTCCCCGCCCCGCTGGTCCAGCAGGGCGCGGAGGTCGAACCCGGTCACTTCTTCTCCCGGTTCCCCGAGACGGTCTCCCGGGCCGCACGCAGGGATTCCTTCAGGGAGCCCATGGTGGCGAGGACGGCGGTGGGCTCGTAGCCGCAGTGCGCCATGCAATTCGCGCAGCGCGGGTCCTTTCCGCGGCCGTACTTGCTCCAGTCGGTCTCCTCGACCAGTTCCCGGTACGTCGGCACGTAGCCGTCGCTCATCAGGTAGCAGGGGCGCTGCCAGCCGAAGAGGGAGTAATTGGGAATGGCCCAGGCGGTGCAGGGGAAATCGACCTTGCCTTCCAGGAAGTCGAGGAAGAGCGGGGAGTGGTTGAGCCGCCAGCGCCCCCGGTTTCCGCCGGCGAATGCCTTCTTGAAGAGTTCCCTGGTCTGTTCGACGCCCAGGAAGTGCTCCTGGTCGGGGGCCTTTTCGTAGGCGTAGGCGGGCGAGATCATCATTTCGTCGACCTTGAGGTCGTCATTGAGGTAGTTGAGCACCTCGATGATCGTCTGCGGAGTGTCGGTGTTGAAGAAGGTGGAGTTGGTGGTGACCCGGAACCCGCGGCGCTTCGCCTCCTTGATGGCGGCGACCGCCTCGTCGAAGACGCCTTCCTTGGCGACCGACTCGTCGTGCCGTTCGCGCAGCCCGTCGATGTGCACGGCGAAGGCGAAGTACGGGGACGGGGTGAACTTCTCGATCTTCTTGCGCAGCAGCATCGCGTTGGTGCACAGGAAAACGTACTTCCGCTTGGCCACCAACTGCCGCACGATCTCGTGGATCTGCGGGTGCATCAGGGGCTCGCCGCCCGCGATGGACACCATGGGCGCGCCCGACTCCAGGACGGCGCCGACGGCCTGGGCGACCGGCATGCGCTGCTTGAGCACGCCGGCCGGGTGCTGGATCTTCCCGCACCCCTCACAGGCCAGGTTGCAGGCGTAGAGCGGTTCCAGCTCGACGATCAGCGGGAACTTCTCACGCTTGCGGAGCTTCTGTTCGAGAAGATACGTCCCGACCCTGATGGACTGTCGCAGTGGCATGGCCATCTGGCTCACCTCCTGGGGAGCAGCAAAGAACGGTGCCAGTCATGAAACGCGGGCAGTAGGGCACGCAGTACGCGGAAGGCCGATATTCCACCGCGGAACGTGCCGATACGGACGAGCTCATGCTCCGGAGCGTCCACGATCACCCGGACGGCCGCAACCGGACGGTTCCAGCCATCTTCGGCGGCCCGGGTGGCCGTCCACAGGGTGGCCGCGGACTCCATGTCGACCGCGACGGCGCCGGTTGCGCGCAGCTGGGCGCGTTCCTGGCCGCGGACGACATGGTCGGATCCGGTCAGTGCGCCGGTGTGCACGGTCCGGCCGGGAACGGCCCGGGCCAGTGCCTCGGCGAGCAGGGCGGTGCCGGCGCAGCCGACGGTGCCCCGCGGATCCCGGGTCTCCTCGGCGACGACCAGGTCGCCGGGGCTCATGCCGGGGACCAGCCCGGCGCAGAACCCGGTGGCGAGGACGGGGGCCCGGCGCAGCCCCGGCTCGGCGAGGGCCCGGCCGACGGCCCGCTCGGCGGCGCGCGGGCCCATGCCCGTACGCAGCACGTCGTAGCCCGGTTCGGGGCGGGCCGCCCCGCGGCCGCCGCCGCTGCGCAGCGCCGCCTGCTCGATGCGCAGCGCGCAGGCGACCAGCAGCGGGGCGGGCGGCTCTGCGGGCGGCGGCTCGGGCGGGGGCTCGGGGTCGAGCGGCCCGTCGGCCCGGTCGGCGGAGGCCATCAGGCCTCCCCGGGCGCGAAGGGTTCTCCGTACAGGTAGCGGCCGAGCGCGGTGAGCGGGAACACCTGCCGGTACAGGTGGTAGTTGATGGAGAAGTCCCAGGGGAAGCCGGTGCCGGTGAAGTACGGCTCGTCCCAGGAGCCGTCCTCCCGCTGGGTCTCCACCAGGTACCCGATGCCGCGCTCGACGGCCTTGCCGTGCCGCTCCCCCGCCGAGAGCAGCGCCATGAGCGCCCAGGCGGTCTGCGAAGCGGTCGAGGCCCCCTTCCCGGCCCACTCCGGGTCCTTGTAGGAGCGCTGGTCCTCGCCCCACCCGCCGTCCTCGTTCTGTACGGATTCCAGCCAGCGCACGGCCCGCCGGATCGCGGGATGCCCCGGGGCGAAGCCCGCGGCCGTCAGGGCCGGGACCACCGACCCGGTGCCGTACACGTAATTGGTGCCCCAGCGGCCGAACCAGGCGCCGCCGGGCTCCTGTTCGGCGAGCAGCCAGGCGATGCCGCGCCGGGTCCGCGGATCGGCGGCCTTGCCCTCGACGGCGAGCATCTCCACCACGTGGGCGGTGACGTCCGCCGACGGCGGGTCGATGACCTCGCCGAAGTCGCAGAACGGCAGCCGGTTCGGGAAGGGACTGGTGTTGTCGGCGTCGAAGGCGCCCCAGGCCCCGTTCCCGGACTGCATGCCCAGGTTCCAGGAGACCCCGCGGGCGATGGCCGCCTCCACCCTGGCCGGCTCCGGGTGCCGGATCCGGCGCAGGGCGAGGACCACCTCGGCGGTGTCGTCGATGTCGGGGTAGGTGTCGTTGTGGAACTCGAACGCCCAGCCGCCGGGGGCGAGTCCGGGCCTGCGGACCGCCCAGTCGCCGGTGCGGACGATCTCCTCGCCGAGCATCCAGTCGGCGGCCTTCACCAGGGCGGGGTGGTCGGGCGCGAGGCCCGCGTCGGCCAGGGCGATGGCGGCGAGGCAGGTGTCCCAGACCGGGGACTGGCAGGCTTCGACCATCCGGGCGCCGTCCTCACGCCACACCGCGAACCGGTCCAGGGACTCCAGGCCGGCCCGCATCACCGGGTGCGCGAGGTCGTAGCCGAGCAGGTGCAGGGCGATGACGGAGTACACGGCGGGCGGCTGGATCCCGCCCCAGCAGCCGTCGCTCTCCTGGCGTTCGATGATCCAGCGGGCGGCGGTGTCCATCGCGGCCTTGCGCAGCCGGCGCGGGGCGAACCGCCGGTAGACGTGCAGGGCCTTGTCCATCCGCTGGAACAGGCCCTCCCAACTCACCAGCGGGGCCGGACGGTTGACGGGGGGATACGGCCGGCGCGCATCGGTGTGCAGCTCGTCGAGGGCGAACGGGGCGGGGCGGACGGGGCGCTTGGCGGAGACCACGGTCAGCGGCACGATGGTCTGGCGGGCCCAGCAGCCGAAGTCGTAGATGTTCAGCGGCACCCACGGCGGCAGGAAGACCAGCTCGGGCGGGAGTTCGGGCAGGTGGTCCCAGCTCCACCAGCCGAACAGGGCCAGCCAGATCCGGGTGAAGACGCGGGCGGCGGCGATCCCGCCGTGGGCCCGGACCCAGGCCGAGGCGCGGGCCATGTGCGGGGCGTCGGGCGCATCGCCGGCGAGCCGCAGGGCGACGTACGCCTCGATGGTGGCGGAGAGTTCGGGCGGTCCGCCGTGGAAGGTGGCCCAGGTGCCGTCCTCGCGCTGCTCGCCCCGGATGAAGAGGGCGGCGGCCTGTGTGGTCGCCTCGTCGCGGATCCCGAGGAACTGCCGCAGCAGCAGGTCCTCGGCGTCCATGGTGACGTTGGTCTCCAGGTCGCCCTTCCACCACCCGGCCGCGTCCTGGCGCGCCAGCAGGTGCCGGGTGGCCCGCGCAGCGGCCTCCTGCGCACCTTGCACCGTGTCCGGCGTGGTGGAACCCGGGTCGGCGCCGGGGGTACCGGCGCCGTCGGTCGTCGCTGTCATGGCTTCCCCTTACGTGGCAGTTGTCCTCTGCTGTGCTGGGGTATGCCGTCGGCCGGGCGCTGCTGTCAGCTGGCGCCGGCCGGCGACTCGCGAGTCATATCCCTGCTCGGGTGGCGATCACCTCTTGCGCACGACGACGAAGTCGGCGAGGGCGACGAGCTGTTCGCGCACCCGCTGCGGCATGTCCACGTCGTCCAGCGCGCGGATGGCGATCGCGTGCTGGCGGCGGGCCTCCTCGGCGGTCCACTCGCGCCCGCCCGCGGCCTCGATGAGCGCGGCGCGGGCCGCGAACTCCTCCTCCGAGAAGTTCTCGAAATCGTTGCTCTTGGCGTCGGCGGCGAGCAGCTTCGCGAGCTCCTCGCACGCGGGTCCGCCCGCGGCCAGGGCGGCGACGACCGGCAGGGACTTCTTGCGCTGGCGCAGGTCGCTCCAGGTCTGCTTGCCGGTGGCCTCCGGGTCGCCCCAGATGCCGAGGAGGTCGTCGACGGCCTGGAAGGCGAGGCCGAGGTGGTAGCCGTACTCCTCCAGCTTGTCGGCCGTACGGTCGTCGGCGCCGCCGAGGACGGCGCCGATGGAGACCGCGCAGGCGAGCAGGGCGCCGGTCTTGTTGCCCTCCATCTCCAGGCACTCCTCGACGCTGACGCGCTCGCGGTGCTCGTAGGAGATGTCCTGGGCCTGGCCGTCGATGAGCTTGCGGCTGGCGGTGGTCAGCCGGCGCGCGGCGCGGCCCGCCTCGACGGTGCCGAGTTCCAGCAGGACCTCGTTGGCGAGGGCGAACAGCGCGTCGCCGACCAGGATCGCGAGGGCCGGGCCGTGCACCTTCCACACCGTGTCGCGGTGGCGGCGCTGCTCGTCACCGTCCATCAGGTCGTCGTGCAGCAGCGAGAAGTTGTGGACGAGCTCGACGGCGACCGCGCCGGGGATGCCGACCTCGGCCGCGGCTCCCGCGGCCTCGGCGGAGAGCAGCGCGAGGGCGGGGCGGACGGCCTTGCCGCCGTCGCCGTCGGCCGCGTTGCCCTGGGCGTCGATCCAGCCGAAGTGGTACGCGGCGACGGTGTCCATGGGCGCCGCGAGCCGGTCGACCGCGGCGCGGAGCACGGGGGTCGACAGCGCGCGGCCGCGCTCCAGGAGTGCGAGCGTGTCCGCCTTCTCCACGCCCCCTCCGGCTGCGCCGTTGCCGGCATCCGTGTTCTCGACAGCCGGGTTCCCCGGGTTCACTGGCTCTCCTCTGGTTCCTGTACGTGCTGCTGGGGTCGTGCTGGTGGTCGTCATGCCGCCTCCTGCAGGGGGTGCTCCCGGTGGCGGCCGAGTGCGGCGAGCGCGGCGTGCGCCGCGCTCAGTCCACTGCGGACAGCGCCCTCCATGGTCGCGGGCCAACCGGTGGCGGTCCACGCACCGGCGAGGTAGAGGCCCGGCGTGTCGGTCCGCGCACCGGGGCGCAGCCGGCCGACGCCGGGGGTGGGGGCGAACGTGGCCGTCCGCTCCCGGGTGACGAAGAAGTCCCGTACCTTGGCGCCCCGCGCGGCCGGCAGCAGCCGTTCCAGCTCGGGCAGGTACTTGGTGCGCAGCACCGAGACGGGCTCGTCGATGTCGTCCTGGGCGGCCGACTGGGACAGGGCCAGGTACTGGCCGCCGTCGGGCAGCCCGGAGGCGTCGGTCCGGTCGAAGACCCACTGGACCGGGGAGCCGAGCGCGGCGAAGAAGGGCTGCTTGAGCACCTTGCGGTCGTAGACGACGTGGACGTTGAGGATGGGCGCGGTGCCGATGTCGAGGAGCTTGTCCGGGTCGGCGAGCGCGCCGGGCGGCAGCAGTCCGTGGGCCTCGCGCTGCGGGACGGCGAGGACGACGGTGCCCGCGTCGAGGGACTCGCCCTCGGTGTCGACGCGCCAGTTCCCGTCCTGCGTACGGGAGATGGCGGTCACGCGGGTGCGCAGTTCGGTGCGTACGCCGGCGGCGTCGAGCTGCTTGCGGGCGAGGGTGTCGTGCAGGTCGCCGAGCGGGACCGACGCCCAGCCGATGTCGGCGGCGCCGTTCTCGGAGAGCAGGCCGGTCTTGAAGACCATGGCGGCCAGGCCCAGCGAGGACCGGTCGGCGGTGGCGTTGAGCGTGGCGATGCCGACGAGGTCCCACAGGGCCTCGATGGTGCGCGGGCTCTGGCCGTACCGGCCGAGCCAGGTCGCGAAGTCCAGGCCGTCCAGCGCCGGGTCGGCGGGGTCGAGCCGGCGCAGCGCGAGGGCGGCGCGGCCGACGCTCACGCGCTCGGCGAGCGAGAGGTGCGGGTAGCGGGCCAGGGAGCCCGCCAGGTGCAGGGGTACGGGCAGGGCGGCGCGGCGCAGCCGGCCCAGGCGCGGTCCGCCGGGGTGGGCGACGTCGAGCACGGGTACGTCGAGCCGGTTCTGCAGCGGTGCGAGGGCGGCGCCCTCGACGCGGTCGAGGAACCACCGGTAGGCGGTGCAGCAGCGCAGGTAGACGTGCTGGCCGTTGTCGACGGTGAGCTCGCCGCGCTTGAAGGAGAACGCGAGCCCGCCGAGCCGCGGCCGGCCTTCGAGCAGGGTGACCTGCACTCCCGCGTCGGCGAGTTCGAGGGCTGCCGTCACTCCGGCGAGGCCGCCTCCGATGACGACGGCGCGGTTGTCGCTGCCGTTCATGAGCCCTCCCCGGTGTCGTGGCCTGCGGTGCCCGCCCGGAGGGACGCGGCCGCCCGGACGGGGGTTGCGTCCGCGACGGGCGCGGCGGGCGAGGGCATCGGCCGGGTCACGCGCGCCTCCGCGTGCTCTGGCGCGAGATGGTCCGCGCGTCGAGGCCGGACAGGCCGCGCACGGCGACGTACGCCTTCTCGTGCGTGGGCAGCGAGACGCGGCCGCGGAGCACCGCCTCGGGCTCCCGCTCGATCCGGTCGAGGAGGCGCCGGTAGATGCCGGCCATGGCGGCGACGCAGGCGCCGCTGCGCCGGTCGAGCATGGGCAGCAGCCGGTAGCCCTCGACGAACAGGGCGCGGGCGCGCCGGACTTCGTGGTGGACGAGGCCGGGGAAGTCGGCCCCGGCGGGCATCCGGTCGCTCCCGAACCCGTCCGAGCAGCCGAACTTGGCGAGGTCCTCGGCGGGCAGGTAGGTGCGCCCGTTGGCGGCGTCCTCGCGGACGTCGCGCAGGATGTTGGTGAGCTGGAGGGCGAGGCCGAGGGTGTCGGCGTACTCGTCGGCGCGCGCCGCGTCGGCTGCGCCGAGGCCTCCGGTGTCCACCGTGCCGAACACGCCGAGCGAGAGCCGCCCGATGGCTCCGGCCACGCAACGGCAGTAGGCCTTGAGGTCGTCCCAGGTCTCGTACGTCTCGCCGCGGACGTCCATCAGGACGCCGTCGATGAGCTCGTCGAGGCCGCCGAGCGGGATCGGGAAGCGGCGTGCCGCGTGGGCGAGGGCGACGGCGACCGGGTCGGTGTCGTCCTCGCCGATCTCCTCGGCCCGGATCCGGCCGAGCAGCGCGCGGGTCTCCCCGAGCCGGACGAGCTTGGCCTCGGGGGCCAGCGTGCCGTCGCCGATGTCGTCGACCCGCCGGGAGAAGGCGTAGAGCGCGGACATCGCCTGCCGCTTGTCGGAGGGCAGCAGCCGGATGCCGTACGCGAAGTTGCGCGCCTGCGAACCGGTGACGGCCTCGCAGTAGCTGTAGGCCGCCAGGACCGGTGCGGACGGTGCGGACGTGTGTGCGGAACCCTCCACGGTCGGGCTCACCCCTTTCTCGGCGCTTGGCGCAGGACGGCGGCCACCTCGCGGAGCAGGCCGCTCCTGGTGGACTTGGGCGGGCCGGGGAGTACGTCGAAGCCGGCGGCGGTGACGGCTCGCAGGGCGGCGCGCCCTCCTCCCACGAAGCCCGCGAGCAACAGCCGGAGCCTGCCGTGCACGCTACCCACGAGCGGGGTGCCTTCATTCAGGAGGCCGAGGGCGCGTTCGGCTTCGAACGCGACCAGGGACCGTACGGACGCCCCGGCGTGGTGGGCCTTGAGGTCGGCCTCGGCCACGTGGAAGCGGCGCATGTCCTCGGCCGGGAGGTAGATCCTGCCCCGGCCGAGGTCTTCGGCGACGTCCTGTACGTGTTCGACGATCTGCAGGGCGGTGCAGATCGCGTCGGAGCGACGGATCCGCTCGGGGGTGCTGGTGCCGGTGAGGGACAGCACGAGGCGGCCGACGGGGTTCGCGGAGAGCTCGCAGTACGCGAGCAGGTCGCCGTACGTCTCGTAGCGCGTGACGCGCTGGTCCTGGCGGTTGGCCTCGATGAGCCCGAGGAAGGGCTCCGGGGTGAGGCCGTGGGCGCGTACCACGGGCCGCAGGCCCTGCAGCAGGGGGTGGCGCGGCGGGCCGTCGGAGCCGCCGAAGACGCGCCGCAGGTCCGCCTCGAAGGCGTCGAGCATCGCGAGCCGGTCGTCCGCCGCGGCCGGGTCGAGGCCGAGGAGCGCGGCGTCGTGGCCGCCGGGGGCGAGGTCGCCGTCGCCGATGTCGTCGACCAGGCGGGCGTACCCGTACACCGCCGTCAGGCCGTCGCGCCAGGCGCGCGGGAGGAAGGACGGGGCGACGGGGAAGTTCTCCGTCCGTGCCTTGCCGAGTGTGGCGCGCGCGTGGGCGTCGAGGGCTGTGGGGGCCGCGTCCCGCCGTGGCCGGATACCGTGCCCGGGGGTCACCGCCCGCCGCCCGCGCGGGAGACGGCCGTAATGCCTGGGGGCCGGAGAATTCCCGTAGCCATTGCCGTCACGTCTCCCGTTCTACACTGCCGACGCAATACATCCTATTTCGGACACGCCGCCGGACTTTCCCCGGGGTACCCCAGGCCGTTCACCTGCGGGGAATCGTCCCCTCTGACCGCGATTGAGGCCTGCTCCAGCTTACGCTGTACAACGCCGCGGCAGCCTCTCGGGTATTCACTCCGCTACCGAATGTCGGCTTCGGGCTTCCCAGCATGGCGAAGCCCCCGCCGCCGTGGGCGACGGGGGCCGGCGAAGAGCACGGTCAGGCGCTGGTCGCCTTCTCGTAGGCCGAGACGACTTCCTCCGTGGGCCCGTCCATCAGCAGTTCACCCTTCTCCAGCCACAGCACACGGCTGCAGGTGTCGCGGATGGACTTGTTGTTGTGGCTCACCAGGAAAACGGTTCCGGCATGCTTGCGCAGTTCGCGGATGCGGTCCTCGGAACGCACCTGGAACTTGCGGTCACCGGTGGCCAGGGCCTCGTCGATCATCAGAACGTCGTGGTCCTTCGCCGCCGCAATGGAAAAGCGGAGGCGCGCGGCCATACCGGAGGAGTACGTGCGCATCGGAAGGGAGATGAAATCGCCCTTGTCGTTGATGCCCGAGAAGTCGACGATGTCGTCGTACCGCTCCCGGATCTGCTCGCGGCTCATTCCCATCGCGAGACCGCCGAGGACCACGTTGCGCTCACCGGTGAGGTCGTTCATCAGTGCGGCGTTGACACCCAGCAGCGAGGGCTGGCCGTCGGTGTAGACCTTGCCGGACTCGCAGGGCAGCAGGCCCGCGATGGCGCGCAGCAGGGTGGACTTGCCGGAGCCGTTGGAGCCGATGACGCCGATGGCCTCGCCGCGGTACGCGGTGAAGCTGACGCCGCGCACGGCGTGCACCCGGCGGACGCCCGGCGCATCGCCCTTGCCCCGGCGCATTATCTTGCTCAGCGCCGCAGTGGCGCTGCCCTTGCCGGCGCTGCCGGTGTTGACGCGGTAGACGATGTGCACGTCGTCGGCGATGACGGTGGGGACGTTGCCCCGGTTGATCTCAGCCACGGCCGTAACGCTCCTCAGCCTTCCAGAAGTACACGAAACCGCCGAGGCCGATCACGACGGCCCAGCCGACGGCGAAGGCCCAGACGTGCGGCGGCAGGTTCTCCCGCCCGTAGTCGTCGATCAGCGCGAACCGGACCAGGTCCATGTAGATCGCTGCCGGGTTCCACTGGAGCACGTCCGTGACCCACGCGGGCACGTGCCTGTCCTCGAGCGCCCCGCTGATCGAGAACATGACGCCCGAGGCGTACATCCACGTACGCGTGATGAACGGCATCAGCTGCGCGAGGTCCGGGGTCTTGGAACCCATCCGCCCGAAGACCAGCGCGAGGCCGGTGTTGAACACGAACTGGAGCGCCAGGGTCGGGATGACCAGCAGCCACGACAGCCTCGGGTAGTTGCCGAAGCCGACCGTGACGACCAGCACCACGATCATCGAGTACAGCAGCTGCTGGAGCTGCTGCATCGAGAAGGAGATCGGCAGGGAGGCGCGCGGGAAGTGCAGGGCGCGGACGAGGCCGAGGTTGCCGGGGATGGCCCGGACTCCCGCCATCAGCGAGCTCTGGGTGAAGGTGAAGACGAAGATGCCCGTCACCAGGAAGGGGATGTAGACCCCCTTCTCCATGCCCCGGCCCGCGTTCATGATCAGACCGAAGATCAGGTAGTACACCAGCGCGTTGAGCAGCGGAGTAGCAACCTGCCAGATCTGGCCGAGCCTCGCCTCGCTGTACTGGGCCATCAGCTTGGCCCGGGAGAACGCCATGATGAAGTGGCGCCGGTCCCAGAGCTGCCGCACGTACTCGACCAGGGACGGCCGGGCACCGCTGACGGACAGACCGTACTTCCTGGCGAGCTCCGCGGGGGTCAGCCCCGCGTCTTCGGACGGCGGCTTGCTCGTGGCGAGGGCGCCATCCTGGGTTGTGTCACTCACAAGTTGAAACTTTCCGTCTTCAAGATGCGGCAGAAGGTGGCATCGGGCCTGGGGCGCTCGGCCCGTGATCATGCATGTTCCGGGGGCACGCGTGTTCCGTGACCACGTATGTTCTCAGACGCGAGCGCGTCAGATGACAGGCGGTCGGCCCAGCCGGGTCAGCCGCCAGACCGTACGCCACTTCATGGGGCGCCGGGGGCCGCAGGGAGTGGTCCATCCCTCCTTGAACCCACCGAACCAGGCCTTGAGCGCGGGCACCGACGGTCTGCGCAGGAGCGTCAGCAGGAGCCAGACGCCCAGGTAGACCGGGACCAGCGGGGCAGGCAGGTTACGGCGGGCGAGCCACACCCGGTTACGGGCCACCATACGGTGGTAGACCGCGTGCCGGGAGGGGGCGGTCGTCGGATGCAGGAGCACCATGTCCGCCCGGTAGTCGATCAGCCACCCTGCGTCGAGGGCACGCCAGGCGAGATCGGTCTCCTCGTGCGCGTAGAAGAACTCGTCCGGCAGCGCCCCGACCTGCTCGAACACCTCCGTGCGGACGGCGTTGGCGCCGCCCAGGAAGGTGGTCACGCGGGAGGAGCGCATCGGGTCCGCGGCGCGCAGCCGCGGCACGTGCCGGCGCTGGGTCTCGCCGGACTCCGGATCGGCGATCCGGAAGCTGATGATCCCGAGCCGGGGGTCCTCGGCGAAGGCCTGGCGGCACAGCTCGGCGGTGTCGGTGCGCTCCAGCAGCCCGTCGTCGTCGAGGAAGAGCAGGGCGTCGACCTCGCGGCCGCCGGGGCCGAAGGCCTCGATGCCGACGTTGCGGCCGCCGGGGATGCCCAGGTTCTCGGGCAGGTCCACGGTGCGCACACCCGGCGGCAGGTCGGCCAGCCCGGTGACCTGGACGCCCTGGCCCACGACGACGACCTCGATCGGGTCGCCCTCCTGGCGGGCCACCGAGTCGAGGAGCGCCTTCAGCTCGTCGGGCCGGTTGCCCATGGTGATGATCACGGCGCCCAGCCGCATCGGCGTCGTCACTTGAGCCTGCTGGAGGCCAGGATCGACACCAGGTGCAGCACCGTCTGGAGCATGGCGATGCCGGCGAGCACGGCGACGCCGAGCCGGGAGAAGAACAGGTCGCCCCGCATCTGGTCCAGGACGGCCAGCACCAGGATGAGCAGCGAGGCCTCGATGCCGAGGACGAGCCGGTGGAACTTCAGCGCGGACGCCGCCCGGCGGGCGAGCGCCATGCCGGAGGAGCGCGGCTCGGCGGCGGCCTCCGCGACGGGCTCCTTGCCGGTCTGGTGGCGGGCGACGCCGACCAGGTCGGTCTCGGCCTTGATCAGGATGGCGCCGAGGGCCGCGAGGGTGCCCAGGAAGGCCCACAGCCAGTCGATCCGCCCGGTGCCCCACAAGTCGCAGGCGCGCAGGCCGAAGCCGACGAGGACCGCTGCGTCGCAGAGGTACGCGCCCACCCGGTCCAGGTAGACCCCGGAGAGCGAGAACTGCTTCTTCCAGCGGGCGACCTCGCCGTCGACGCAGTCGAGCAGCAGGTACATCTGGACGCAGACCACGCCGAGGACGGCGCCCCAGATGCCCGGCACGAGCAGCGCCGGGGCGGCCAGGACACCGGCGAGGGTCATCACGTAGGTCAGCTGGTTGGGCGTGACCTTGGTGTTCACCAGGACGCGGGTGATGCGCAGGGAGATCTCGCGCATGTACAGGCGACCGCCCCAGTGCTCGCCACTGCGCCGGTCCTTGACGCCCGGCGGGTGAACGACGGGCCGGAGTTCAGCTACGGATGGTCTTGGCATAGTCGGCGTAAGCGTCCCTGATCTCGGCTGCGGACAGATTGAGGTGCTCCAGGATCGTGAAGCGTCCCGGACGGGTCTGGGGGGCGTACTCGACGGCCGCGACGAACTCGTCCACGCTGAACCCGATCTCGGCGGGCAGCACGGGCAGCCCGTGGCCGCGCATCGACTCGACGAAGAGCCCGGACTGTTCCTTGGCGCCGCGCAGGTACATCGCGAAGGCGGCGCCGATGCCGACCTGCTCGCCGTGGAGCGCGGAGCGTCCGGGGTAGAGCAGGTCGAAGGCGTGGCTGATCTCGTGGCAGGCGCCGGACGCCGGCCGGGTGTCGCCGCTGATCGACATGGCGATGCCGGTGAGCACCAGGGACTCTGCGAGGACCGTGAGGAAGTCGTCGTCGCCGCAGCCGCCGGGGTGGCGCAGGACGGCCTCGCCGGCCGTACGGGCCATGGCGGCGGCCAGGCCGTCCACGGGCTCCCCGGTGATCTTGTGCGAGAGCTCCCAGTCGGCGATGGCCGAGATGTTGGAAAGCGCGTCACCGATGCCGGAGCGGACGAACCGCACCGGGGCCTCGCGGATCACGTCGAGGTCGATGACCATCGCGATCGGCGTGGGCACGCCGTAGGAGCCGCGGCCGTTGTCGTTGTCGAGCGTGGCCACCGGCGAGCAGATGCCGTCGTGGGCCAGGTTGGTGGCGACGGCCACCATGGGCAGCCCGACCCGCGCCGCGGCGTACTTGGCCACGTCGATGATCTTGCCGCCGCCCAGGCCGACGACGGCGTCGTAGCGACGGCCCTTTATGTCGTCGGCGAGCTTGACGGCGGAATCGATGGTGCCGTCGACGACCGGGTACCAGTCGGCGTGCGGCAGTACGGGTTCCAGCTTGGTGCGCAGCACCTGGCCGGAGCCGCCGCTGATCGCGATCGCCAGCTTCCCGGACGCCGAGATCCGCTGGTCGGCCAGGAGGCCGGCCAGGTCGTCCATGGCGCCGCGGGTGATGTCGACGACGACCGGGGAGGGGATGAGCCTCGTCAGTACTGGCATGCGATCGTCCGGCCCTTGGCGAGGTCGTCGTGGTTGTCGATCTCGACCCACTTGACGTCGCCGATGGGGGCCACGTCGATGACGAAGCCGTCGTTGACGAGCTGCTGGTAGCCGTCCTCGTAGTACAGGTCGGGGTCGCGCTCGAACGTGGTCTTCAGCGCCTCGGCCAGCGCCTCGGCGGCCTCCGGCTCGATGAGCGTGACGCCGATGTACTCGCCGGTGGCGTCGGACGGCTCCATGAGCTTGGTGATCTTCTGCACGCCCTTGGCGCCGTCGACGACGACCTTCATCTCCTCGTCGGCCAGGTTCTTGACCGTGTCGAGGGCGAGGATGATCTTCTGGCCGTTGCCGCGGGCGTCGAGCAGCGTCCGCTCGACGGAGACCGGGTGGACGGTGTCGCCGTTGGCGAGGATCACGCCCTGCTTCAGGACGTCACGCGCGCACCACAGGGAGTAGGCGTTGTTCCACTCCTCGGCCTTGTCGTTGTCGATCAGCGTGATCTTGACGCCGTACTTGGCCTCCAGGGCCTCCCGGCGCGCGTAGACGGCTTCCTTGCGGTAGCCGACGACGATCGCGACCTCGGTGAGGCCGACCTCGGCGAAGTTGCCGAGGGTGAGGTCCAGCACGGTCAGGCTTTCCTCGTCGCCTTCGGGGCCGACGGGCACGAGGGCCTTGGGCAGGGTGTCGGTGTAGGGACGCAGGCGGCGTCCGGCACCGGCAGCGAGTACAAGGCCGATCATGCTGGTTCTCCTTCGTCATGTACGGCGGGTGCCCCGGAGGAGACCCAGAAGCGGATGCTCTCCACGAGCACCACGAGTGCCACGAACACGGCCAGGGCCGTGAGCGCGACGGGGAACGCGTCACGGGGCAGGACGGCGGCCAGGACCACGGTCAGCAGGACCCGGCCCTCATGTCCGCCGATCGTCCACACCAGCCACCTCGGCGGTGCGCCGGAGCCGCCGCGGATGCGGTAGACCGTGTCGTAGTGATGGTAGGCGACCGCCGCGACCAGTCCGAATGCAGCCGGAAGGGCTCCGGGGACGTCCGCCTTGACAGCGAGCACCAGGACGGTCACGTACTCGGCGCACCGCAGCAGCGGCGGGACGAGCCAGTCCAGTGCCCCCTTGAGGGGGCGGGAGACGGCCGCGCCGGTGGCTATGGCGTAGAACACCGCGGTCCCGACGAGCCAGGGCGCGCCGAACCCGCTGCGCAGGGCGCCGCCGACGATCAGCACGGCGGCGGCGAGGGTCATCAGCAGCGGGGCGACGGGACGTCCCTTGGCCAGCGCTGCGGCGACCGAGGCCAGCGGGCCGGAGTCGGCGAGGTCGGCCAGCGCCTGGGCGGCCCGGTCGGTGCGCCTGGCCTTGCGGGTCAGCGAGCGGAGCACCCGGCCCGCGGTGGTGTAGAGGGCGCCGAAGGCGCAGCCGACGAGCAGGGCGTAGAACACGATCCGGGGGCTGGTGGCCGCGGTGAGCACCGCGATCATGGCCCAGCGCTCGCCGATCGGCAGGATGATCATCCGCCGGACCCAGACCGTCCAGCCGACGCTGTCGAGCTTGTCGGACAGGGCCGCGGTGGGACTCGTATTGGCCGTGGCGTCGTGGTTGGCCTCGTTGAAGGAGAAGTCCACGACATGGCGGCAGGTCATGAGGATCATCGCGCCGAGCGCGAGGGCCCAGACGTCGTCGCCGTTCCTGGCCGCGCCGAGGGCGAGGCCCGCGTAGAAGGAGTACTCCTTCGCGCGGTCGAAGGTCGCGTCGAGCCAGGCGCCCATCGTCGAGTACTGCAGCGAGTAGCGGGCGAGCTGCCCGTCCGTGCAGTCCAGGACGAAGGAGACGAGGAGGAGCACGCCGGCGGCGACGTAGCCCCAGCGCTCGCCGGTGGCGGCGCAGCCGGCCGCGATCAGCGCGGTGATCAGGGAGGCGGTGGTGACCTGGTTCGGGGTCAGACCGCGGCGCGCGCACCAGCGGGCGATGTAGCGCGAGTACGGGCTGATGAAGAAGGTGGTGAAGAACCCGTCGCGGGACTTCACGGCGGTGCGCAGGCGCACGGCCTCGTCGTCGACGGCGGCGACGGCGGCGTCCGCCGCGGCGCGCTCCGCGTCGGTGGCGGGGACGGCGGCGACCAGAGTGCCGAGCTCGGGGCGCTGGACGGTGGTCCCGGCGGCCTCGACGGCGGCGGCGAGCCGGTCCGCGTACGGGCCGTCGCCCTCCGCCGGGAGGGAGGCTGCCTTGTCCAGGGCCGCCCGGGCGCCCGGCTGGACGGCGAGGGCGCCGGTCACGGCACAGGCGTCGAAGCGCGGGTCGGTCAGCGCGAGCCGCAGCGCGTGGACGTGCCCGACGAAGGCACTGTCGACGACGGCGACGCGCTGGTCGGCGGGTACGCCGGCCAGCACCGTGGCGGTGTCTTCAGGGCCGGCGGCCGGGCGGACGTCGAAGCCGAGGGAGCGCAGCTCGTCCGTGAGCGGTGATCCGGGGACCGGCAGGCCGGTGAGGATGACGGTCGACAGACGAACTCACTCCTTGCAGCGAACACTGGACGGCCGCCTGTTGGGGGCGGCGGCACGTCGGCAGAGGCTATCGGATGAGAGGAAGCCGGGGTTCACCACCCGTTTACTCCCCGATAAGCCGAATAATCCGGGGCCTCGGGCCCTGGCGCGATCATCATTGACGATCACGTCCAGATACCACAAACCGCCGGGCGTCCGGCCAGGCCCGATCACACCGATCCGCCGCGTCCGCCGGAGCCCCTTCCCCAAGGGTTCACGTTGACCGACACCACTGGTGACAAGAACCACGGTGACAAGAACAACACCGACAGCACCGAGAGGACAGACAGCGTCTGGCGCACCCGGCCCGAGACCGCGGCCGACGCGGCCGCCGTACGCTCCGTCAACCTGGCGGCGTTCGAGACCCCGCTGGAGGCGGATCTCGTCGACGCGCTGCGCACGGACTCCTCCTGGCTGCCGGGACTCTCGTACGTGGCCGAGGGCCCGGACGGCTCGGTGGCGGCGCACGCCCTGCTGACCCGCTGCGAGGTCGACGGGGTCCCGGCCCTCGCCCTGGCTCCGGTCGCGGCCCGTCCCGAGCACCAGCGCTCGGGCGCCGGCAGCTCCGTCGTCCGGGCTCTGCTCGCGGCGGCGAAGGAGCGGGGGGAGGCGCTGGTCCTGGTCCTCGGGCACCCCGCGTACTACCCGCGCTTCGGCTTCGTACCGGCTTCGCGGTACGGGATCCGGGCGCCGTTCGAGGTTCCCGACGAGGCGATGATGGCGCTGGTGCTGGACGCATCCGCGCGCGTCCCGCAGGGCACGATCGCGTACCCGGCACCCTTCGGGATCTGACCGCTCGTGTGATCTGCCTCTCGCCGCTTACCACGCGGCGGGGGCAGACATGCGCGGATCGCCGAAGTGGGGACAAGCCTCTTTTGTACGGCAGACTGAAGGCCGAAGTCCGAAGCGAAGGATGGGTATGCCGACCACACCAGCCACCGCCGCGAACACCGCGTCCCCCGGCACCGGCACTCAGGAACCGATCATGCTCGAACTGGTCGATGAGTCCGGCAACACCATCGGCACGGCGGAGAAGCTCTCCGCCCATCAGGCGCCCGGTCTGCTGCACCGGGCCTTCTCCGTGTTCCTCTTCGACGAGCAGGGCCGCCTGCTGCTTCAGCAGCGCGCCCTCGGGAAGTACCACTCCCCCGGCGTCTGGTCGAACACCTGTTGCGGCCATCCCTACCCCGGGGAGTCGCCGTTCGCGGCGGCGGCCCGGCGGACCCACGAGGAGCTGGGCCTGTCGCCCTCGCTGCTCGCGGAGGCGGGGACCGTCCGCTACAACCACCCGGACCCCGCGTCGGGTCTCGTGGAGCAGGAGTACAACCACCTGTTCGTGGGACTGGCACAGGCGCAGCTGCAGCCGGACCCCGAGGAGGTCGGCGACACCGCGTTCGTCACCGCCGAGGAGCTGGCCAAGCGGCACGCCGAAGCGCCCTTCTCCGCCTGGTTCATGACCGTGCTGGATGCGGCCCGGCCCGCGATCCGGGAACTGACCGGTGAGGCCGCGGGCTGGTAGCCCGTACGCCGCGGCGACGGCCGGCCCCGGACCCCGGGGTCCCGGCCTCGGGGCGGCTCAGACCGAGGGGGTCCGCGCAGCCGGCGTGGTCGGCGTGGTGAGCGGGAGGGCCGCCCAGATGACCTTGCCGCCCGTCGAGGTGTGCTCGACGTCGCAGACCCCGCCGGACTCACGCGTGACCTCGCGCACCAGGAGCAGGCCCCGGCCGCCGGTCTGGCCGAAATCCGCCTCCAGCGCCTTGGGGCGGTACGGGTGGTTGTCCTCGACGGCCACCCGCACCCACTCCCGGCCGATGGCGACCTCGACCGCGACCTCCGGCGAGAGCAGGGCCGCGTGCCGGACCGAGTTCGTCACCAGCTCGGAGACGATCAGCAGCAGGGAGTACACCAGGTCCCGGTGGGCCGGGACGCCCTGGCGGCCGAGCAGGTCGCGGACGGCGCGACGGGCCTGGGGAACGGATTCTTCTACAGCGGGCACGGTGAACCGCCACACGCCTTCGTACGCGAGGGGGCCGGCCGGGGCCCCCGGCTCGCCCTCCTTGGCTGGCGGGACGCTCCCGCTGACATCCATCTTCCGGCCCCCGTCTTCACGCTCGATCGTCTCCACGCGTCCAGAGTGGGGAACGGGCTGGTCCGGACCGGACCCCTGACCAGAAGTCAGCGCCAATCGGACGCTTTCTGACCGTTGGCGTATGACAGCGTCAGTTGTGCGACTGTTCCTGATCTTCTGCGGGACCCTTCTCGGCCGCGACACCCACCCCGCCCGCGGCCGCCAGGACCTCGTCTTCCCTGACCAAGCCCAGAATGCGCCGGGCGCTCATGCCCAGGACCAGCAGGCTCAGCCCGTCGAACAGGAGGGCGAGGGAGAAGAACGTTCCGATCACGTAGAGACTGTTGCCCGGCCAGCCGAAGAGGAACATCGTGGTCAGGGTGGCGAAGGCGGCGTAGCACGGACCCACCAGCCCGGCCACCACCAAGAGCACCCCGAGCACGGCCAGCAGCCCGAAACTGCGCTCGAGCTGCTTCTTGTCCTTGGCCTCGGCGCCGGTCCCGGCCGCGGAACGGTCTGCGCCCATGGTCGTGCCACCTCTCAGCACTCTCTGGACGGACTCCCCTTGATCATAGGTTCGGCCCACCGGGATAGCATCCGGCGCATGGACGCAGCGCTCTTGCACACGGTCGCCGACGGGGTCGCCACGGTCGTCATCTCGCATCCCGCCAAGCGCAACGCCATGACCGCGGCGATGTGGCGGGCCCTCCCCGAGCTGCTGGACGGGCTCGCGGCCGACCCGGCCGTACGTGTGCTCGTCCTGACCGGGGCCGGCCCGACCTTCTGCGCGGGGGCCGACATCTCCTCACTCGCCGGGGACGAGGACCCGCAGGCGCTGGCCGTGGCGGCGGAGGAGGCCCTGGCCGCCTTCCCGAAGCCGACGCTCGCGGCGATCCGCGGATTCTGCGTGGGCGGCGGCAGCCAGCTGGCTGCGGCCTGCGATCTGCGCTTCGCCGAGGAAGGGGCGTCGTTCGGGGTGACCCCGGCGAGGCTGGGCATCGTCTACCCCGCGTCCTCGACCCGCCGGCTGGCTGCGCTCGTCGGCCCGGCGGTGGCCAAGTACCTGCTCTTCTCGGCCGAGTTGATCGACGCCGAGCACGCGTTGCGCGCGGGCTTCCTGAACGAGCTGCTGCCGGCCGGGCAACTGGACAAGCGCGTCGCGGACTTCGCCCGCATCCTGACCACCCGCTCGCAGCTGACCCAGGCCGCGGCCAAGGAGTTCGCGGACGGGCGGACGGACCGGGACGCGTACTGGGCGCAGCAGGCGGCCGGAAGCGGCGACACCGCGGAGGGCGTCGCCGCGTTCCTGGAACGCCGCACCCCGTCGTTCGGCTGGACTACCGGGGGTAGAGCGGGTTGACCGCGCGCAGCCGCGCCACGATCTCGGCCGGGGCCTTGTCCGGCGAGCCGGCGTCGTAGGGCGGCTGGGGGTCGTACTCGGTCATGAGCTGGACGGTCTGGGCGTACTCGTCCCCGGCGATGCGGCCGAGGAGGCCGAGGCCCATGTCGATGCCGGAGGACACCCCGGCGGCGGTGACGTACTTCCCGTCGTACACGACGCGCTCGCCGGTGGGCTCGGCGCCGAAGGCGGGCAGCCGGTCCAGGTAGAGCCAGTGGCTTGCGGCCCGCCGCCCCTCGAGCAGCCCGGCGGCGGCCAGCAGGAGCGAGCCGGTGCAGACGGAGGTCGTCCAGGTGGTGGCGGCGTCGACGGTGCGCAGCCAGTCGACGACGGCCGCGTTCTCCATCTGCAGCTCGGGGTGGGGCCCGCCGGGCACGATGACGATGTCGGGCCGGGTCACCTCGTCGAGCCCCTTGTCGGCGACGAGCGCGAGCGCCCCGTTGTCGGTCCGC
The DNA here is from genome assembly GCF_041200175.1 of Streptomyces sp. R33. Classification (NCBI taxonomy): domain Bacteria; kingdom Bacillati; phylum Actinomycetota; class Actinomycetes; order Kitasatosporales; family Streptomycetaceae; genus Streptomyces; species Streptomyces sp. R33. The sequence continues at coordinate 1,927,397 of NZ_CP165727.1, forward strand.
ACCGGGCCGGGCCGCTCGGAGACGAACACGACCTCGGCGTCGGGATGCCTCCCGAGGGTGTCGAAGGGCCCGATGGCGTCGAGCGCGGTGAACCGGTCGTAGAGCAGGACTGCGATCTGCATGTTTCCTCCTGGGTGGTGGTGTACCTGCTGCGTGGTGCCGTAGCTGCTGCGTGGCGGCGTAGCTGCTGGGCGGCGGCGTACCTGCCGAGCGGTGATCTACGTGTGGTCGGGACCGAAGCGGCGGCGGTATTCGGCCGGGGGCTGGCCCAGGGCTTTCACGAACGCCCGGCGCAAGGCCTCCGGGGTGCCGTAGCCGCAGGCGCGGGAGATCTGGGCCACCCCGTCCCCCGTGTCCTCCAGGAGGCGCCGCGCATGCTCCACGCGCACCCGCTCCACGTAGCGGCCGGGCGTGACCCCCGTCTCCGCCTGGAAGGCCCGCGCGAAGTGCCGCGGCGAGAGCCGCGCCCGCGCCGCCAGGGACTCCACGCTCAGGTCCGCGCCCGGATGCTCCGTGATCCACTGCTGCACCTCCCGCAACGGATCCCGCTGCGCGGTCTGCGCCGCCAGCTGCGCGCTGAACTGCGCCTGGTTCCCGGGCCTGCGCAGGAACACCACCAGGTGCCGCGCGATGTCCAGCGCGAGCTCCCGGCCGTGGTCCTCCTCCACCAGCGCCAGCGCGAGGTCGATCCCCGCCGTGACCCCGGCCGAGGTGGCCACGCGGCCGTCCCGTACGTAGATCGGATCCGGTTCGACCGTCACCTTCGGGTAGTCCCGGGCCATCTGCTCGCACACGTACCAGTGCGTCGTGGCCCGCAGCCCGTCCAGCAGCCCTGCCTCGGCCAGCAGCAGCCCGCCCGTACAGACGGAGACCAGCCGCTCCGCGCCTCCCCCGTGCGCGCGCAGCCATGCGGTGAGCCGCGGCTCGAAATCCCCGCGGTACTGGCCTCCCGGCACCAGCACGGTGGTCCCCGGCCCCGGCCTCGCGCTCGCCAGGTCCCCGTCCGGCACCAGCGTGAGCCCACTGCTCGTCCGTACGGGCGCCCCGTCCGGGGACACCGTGCGGATCGCATACCCGTCACCCGCCCGCCCCGGGAAGCGGGCGACGGCGGCGAACACCTCCACGGGCCCGGTCACGTCCAGGCTCTGCACGCCGTCGTAGAGGACGACGAGCACGTTTCGCAACGACATGACCCCATGGTGTGACGCCCGGGCCGATGGCCGCAATGACGTCCATCCCACCTTTACGGCCACGGTCCGGCGGCGCGGAGGGGCGCGGATAGGATCGACGGACCATGACTGCAACCCTCGTCGCCAAGAACCTCACCGCCGCGCACGGTGAGCGCACGCTCTTCGCCGATCTCGACCTCGTCGTCGCGCCCGGCGACGTCATCGGCCTCGTCGGCGTCAACGGCGCCGGGAAGTCCACCCTGCTGCGCCTGCTCGCCGGACTGGACACGCCCGAGACCGGTGAGCTGCGGCTCTCCCCGCCCACGGCCGCCGTCGGCCACCTGCCCCAGGAGCCGGAACGGCGCCCCGAGGAGTCCGTACGGGAATTCCTGGCCCGGCGTACCGGCGTCGCCGCCGCCCAGGCGGCGCTGGACGCGGCGACCCAGGGCCTGGTCGACGGGACCCCGGGCGCGGACGACGCGTACGCGACGACGCTGGACCAGTGGCTGGACCTCGGCGGCGCCGACCTCGACGAGCGGGCCCAGGAGGTCGCCGACGAGCTCGGGCTCGCCGTCAGCCTCGACCTGCCGATGACCGCGCTGTCCGGCGGCCAGGCGGCCCGCGCGGGCCTCGCCTCGCTGCTGCTCTCCCGCTACGACGTCTTCCTGCTCGACGAGCCGACGAACGACCTGGACCTGGAGGGTCTGGAGCGCCTCGAACAGTTCGTGAAGGGCCTGCGCGCCGGCACGGTCGTGATCAGCCACGACCGCGAGTTCCTGACCCGGACCGTCACCAAGGTCCTCGAACTGGACCTGGCCCAGCAGCAGATCAACCTCTACGGCGGCGGCTACGACGCGTACCTGGAGGAGCGCGAGCGGGCCCGTACGCACGCCCGCGAGGACTACGACGAGTACGCGGGCAAGAAGGCGGCCCTGGAGGGCCGCGCCCAGATGCAGCGCAACTGGATGGACAAGGGCGTCCGCAACGCCCGCCGCAAGGCGAGCGACAACGACAAGATCGGCAAGAACCTGCGCGGCGAGTCCAGCGAGAAGCAGGCCGCCAAGGCCCGCCAGACGCAGCGCGCCATCGAGCGGCTCGAGGTCGTCGACGAGCCCCGCAAGGAGTGGGAGCTGCGCATGGAGATCGCGGCGGCTCCGCGCTCCGGCTCGGTCGTCGCCACCCTGAACGAGGCGGCCGTCCGGCGCGGGGACTTCACCTTCGGCCCGGCCAGCCTGCAGATCGACTGGGCGGACCGGGTGGCGATCACCGGCGCCAACGGCGCGGGCAAGTCCACGCTGCTCGCCGTCCTGCTCGGCCGGCTGGCGCCCGACTCGGGTGCGGCCACGCTCGGTTCGGGTGTGCTGATCGGCGAGGTGGACCAGGCGCGCGGGCTCTTCCTCGGGGACGAGCCGCTGCTGGAGGCCTTCTGCGCGGCCGTCCCGGACACCGAGCCGGCCGAAGTCCGGACCCTGCTGGCCAAGTTCGGCCTGAAGGCCGTGCACGTGCTGCGCCCGGCGGCGACGCTGTCCCCCGGCGAGCGCACCCGGGCGGCCCTGGCGCTGCTCCAGGGCCGCGGGGTGAACCTGCTGGTGCTGGACGAGCCCACGAACCACCTGGACCTTCCGGCGATCGAACAGCTGGAGTCGGCCCTGGAGGCGTACGAGGGCACCCTGCTGCTGGTCACGCACGACCGCCGGATGCTGGACGCGGTGCACGTGACCCGCCGCCTGGAGGTCGCGGACGGCAAGGTCACCGAGCTCTAGGGCGTCCCTACTGCTGCGGCGCCCGGCGCTTTCGGGGCAGCCTCTCGGCGACGAAGCCGCGCGGCAGGTGCCGGGCGGCGAGCGCGTACGCCCGGTAGCGGCGGCCGGTGATGCTCACCGGCCGGCGCAGGGCCAGGTCCCGCAGGGCCTTGGCCACCACGGCCTCGGGCTCGAGCCACACCGCCTCGCGCAGGGCGCTGACGTCCATCCCGGCCCGCGCCTGGAACTCGGTGCGGGTGAACCCGGGGACCACCGCGAGCACCCGGACCCCGTAGGGCGCCATGTCCACCCGCAGGGACTCGCTGAACGCGGTGACCCAGGCCTTGGCGGCCCCGTACGTCCCGGTCGGCAGCAGTCCGGCCACCGAGGAGACGTTCACCACCGCACCCCGGCGGCGCTCGCGCAGCCGGGGCAGCACGGCGTGGGTGAGCCGCAGCGGGACCTTCACCAGCAGGTCCAGCATCCGCTCCTCGTCCTCGACCGGGCTGTACGGGAACGGCGCGGGGAGCCCGAAGCCCGCGTTGTTGACCAGGATGTCCACGGGCCGGTCGTGGTCGGCCAGCCGCTCGGCGACGGCCGTGCAGTCCGCCTCGTCCAGCAGATCGGCGGGCAGCACCTCGCTGTTCGTGCCGAACTCCCGGCCGAGCTCGCGGGCCACGGCTTCGAGGCGGTCCTTGTCGCGGGCGACCAGGACGAGGTCGCAGCCTTTGGCCGCGAATCCGCGGGCGAAGGCGGCGCCGAGTCCGGCACTGGCCCCGGTGATCAGAACGGTGGTCAAGAGAACGTCACTTCCTACGGTTGTCCGGGGTCCGGGGTCCGGAGTCCGGGGTCCGGGGTCCGGGGTCCGGTCCAGGGTCCAGGGTCCAGCGCCTCAAGTCCTGAGGCCCTACACGGGGTTCAGGCGTTCCGCGGTGAAGTCCGTGGTCGCCGCAGAGCCGTAGGCCTGCGCCACGTCGACCAGGAACCGGGCCTCTTCGTCCAGGTCGCCGCCCTCGGCGGAGGTCTGCATCGCGGCCGGCAGCTCCCAGTCCGCGTCCTGGCCCGGCTGTCCGGGCCGTCCGGCGAGCTTCGCCTGCCGCGCCTCCTTCAGTACGCAGGCCAGCGCGGCCGCGGTGCGCCGCTGCTCGGGGATGCCGTGCCCGGTGACATGGCTGCGGGCGAGCTCCGGGACGCCCGGGGCGACGTACTCGCCGAGGATCAGGATCGCGTCGCGGGTCTCGATCACCTTGCGGTACACCAGCAGGTTGCGCGGGACCGGCGGCCACAGCAGCTCCACGACCCGGCCGGCCCGCGGCTTGGTGAGGGCGACGTGCGGGACGGCCTGGACCAGGTCGTGCCACAGCGGCCACAGCCGCCAGGCGGTGGCGATGTCGGCGCTCGTGCGGCGCAGGACGAACAGGGTCGGCACGAGGATCGCGGCGGCGCGCAGCAGGCCGTGCAGGTTCATCATCAGCGGCAGGGCGGGCATCGCCCAGGTGCTGCCGAACAGGGCCTTCAGGAGGTACACGAACCAGAACAGGCCGGCGAGCGCGGTGCCGAGGCCGAACAGCCGCAGCCCGGCGGCGAGACCCCTGCTCTCGCTGCGGCGGCTGTAGCGCCAGCAGAGGGAGACGCAGGTGGTGTTGGCGAGCAGGTGCGCGGAGATCAGCAACAGCCAGTACGCCAGGGAGGGGACGGGATCGCCCTGCGGCGGGATGGTGTGCGTGCCGTGCGCGGGTGCGGCGGTGTCCAGCACCACGAGGACGGTGAGCCAGCCCGCCGTGCCCGTCCAGGCGGCGAGTTGGAGGACCCGGCCGCGGGTGGCGGCGGCGACGAAGTAGAGCACGGTGCCCGCGGAGAGCACGCCGATGAGGTTGCGGACGAGGCCGACGGTGTGCGCGTAGTGCGGGTCGCGCATCGCGTACGTGACGACGTCCGGGAGGTTCAGGGTCATCGCCGCGGCGGCGGTGGCGACGGCGAGCCACAGGCCGCGCTGCTGCGGGGAGCGCAGGGCGGCCGGGGCGCGCAGCAGGACCGCGATCCACAGGCACACCACGCTGGGTACGGCGAGCCAGTCGCCGACGGCGGTGAGTTCAGCGGCGCCCACGGTCCCCCCGCCCGTAGCCCATGGCGGATTCCAGCCGGGCGAGGGTGCCGCGGGGGGCGGCTGCGGACTGCGGGCAGGGGCCCGTCGTGCGGATGCGGATCATGCTGGCGAGCAGCTCCGCCTCCCGCTCCTGGCTGGTGGTGTAGTTGGTGCGGCCGAGGACGACCGGGGCCTGCCCGTCGGTGTCCTCCGCCTCCAGGGAGTGGTGGCCGAACAGGATGTGCCCGAGCTCGTGGAGCACGATGTGCTCGCGGTGGAGCGGGGTGGTCTGGGCCTCGTAGAAGACGTAGTCGACGGTGGCGGTGCCCACCCACAGCCCGCAGACCCCGGATTCCGCCGCCTCCTTGGGGAGCGGGTGCAGGCGGATGGGGCGGCCCCGCTGCTCGGCGATCCGGTTGCACAGCCCTTCGAGGGAGAACGGATGCGTCAGATCCAGATGGCCGAGAATCTTCTCGCAGCGTTTACGGAGGCTGGGTTGCGAGTGGGGCATGTGATCCCTCTTCGGACCCTTTCGCGGGCAGCGTCGGTAGGCGTGCGTGGGCATGGGCATGGCGTCCTGTGCCTTCAAGGCGGCCTCTGGGAGTGGGGTCCTGAGGGGAGAAACGGAAGCCCGCTCACCAGTCGGCGAACGGGCGTTCCACCATGCCTACAGATCTTGTACGGGAGTTCGCAAGGCAGCTGCCCTGGTGGGGTGCCGATTCGGCCACCCCGGAACCCGGTCCGGCGCCCGCCGTTGTCTGCAAAACCCCCTAGGGCTGGCCCTGCGTGCCGGCGCGGAGCACCAGCAGGGCGTAGCGCAGGGCCAGCAGGAACGCCGGTACGAGCAGGGCCAGGGGCAAGATGCTCCACTGCCCGAAGCCCGTGGCGAACAGGGCGACGGCGATGACGCCGAACACGACCGCCGCGACGGCGGTGACGCAGAGGTTCGACAGGTTGCGCTCGCGCGGACGGGCCAGTTCGGCCTCCACGTGACGGCGTGCCGCGTCGAGGGCGGCTCGGCGGACGCGCTCGTTCTCCAGCAGCCGCTGCCAGTTCTCGGAACCGACGCCCTCCAGGTGCGGGGGCATGGGGTGTTCGTCGGACCGCCCGGGTGCTGGCGTCGGCGCCCGGCGGGATTCGCCTGGATCCGGCGAGACCATCGGAAGCCTCCCTTACTTCAGTGCGTAGGAGGCGGCGAGGATGCGGGCGAGCGCTTCCATGAGCGTCACGTGCGGATCGATGAAGTCCGCGAAGCGGGGTGCGTCGACCGAGAGTACGCCTATCTCCCGGGTGCCGTGAATGACGGGGACGGCGATGACCGCTTCGTATCCCGTGCCTGCGGGGATGAGGTAGGACCGCGTCACCTGGTCGCCGTCGATCCTGAAGGTCTTGCCGCCGCCCCCGAGGATCTCGTTCTTCATGTGCGCGGCGCCGACCGGGTCGATGACGTTCCTGGGCGGCCGGTACCCGGGATAGCTGGCCTCCAGCGTGAAACCGCCCGTGGCGGCGTCGTACAGGTAGAAACTGCACCGCGCGCGGGGGAGGAAGCTCGGCCCCAGCGGAGGAGCCGTGAGGTCGACCGCTCCTGCCAGGACCTCGTCGAGGACGTCCTTGCGCAGGTCGTCCAGGTCGGAGACCGTCTGCGAGGGCAGGGAGGACGGAAGCGGGGCCGCGTCCGCGTACGACTCCGCCAGTGCCTTGATCTTCTCGCTCAAGGGGCGCAGCGTCGTCGTGTACAGCTGCGCCATCCCCGCCTCCGCCCGGATGGCCCGGTCCTCGGCCCGCTTCTTGCCCCTCTCCACCAGGCGCTTCTCGAAGTGGGTGATCAGGACGACGCCGAAGGCGGAGACGCCGGCTATGAGGGCCCACTGCCGCTTGTCGGCCCCCTGGGCCCCGTCCGCCCATACGGAGACGACGGCGACGGCCACACCGAGGACTGCGGAGAAGAGCAGGAACAGGTAGTGGACGCCCCGGTCGGCCAGCCATTGCTTCATCCGTCCGTGCCACTCCCCCGCTCGCGGATGGTCTGGGATCGCAGAATCCCATATTTCCCGCGCGGTGGCCCGGAGTTGACGATCTGCGGGAAGTCCGCACCGCGGCTCCCCCGGCGCAACGGCCGGGGGAGCCGGGCGCCGGTCTACCGCTTGCGGCGGTCCTCCGGGGCGCCGGTGAGGCCGGCGCGGCGGAGGGCGTCCGCCATCGCGCTGTTGGCCGGGGCCGGGGAGCCGCTGCCGCCCTGACGCTGACCGCCCTGACGCTGGCCGCCGGCCTGACGCTGGCCGCCCTGGCCGCCTTGGCCGCCGCCGCCCTGGCGCTGGCCGCCGCCCTGGCCGCCTCCGCGCTGCTGCGGGGGACGGCCGCCGCCGCGCCGGTCCTGGCGGTCCTCGCGCTGGCGGGGTGCGCCCGCCGAGCCGTCGGCCTCGTCCTCCAGCCGCAGGGTCAGCGAGATCCGCTTGCGCGGGATGTCCACGTCCAGGACCTTCACGCGGACGATGTCGCCCGGCTTGACCACGTCCCGCGGGTCCTTGACGAAGTTCTTCGACAGCGCCGAGACGTGGGCCAGCCCGTCCTGGTGGACGCCGATGTCGATGAACGCGCCGAACGCCGCCACGTTCGTGACCACGCCCTCCAGGATCATCCCGGGCGCCAGGTCGCCGATCTTCTCGACGCCCTCCTTGAAGGTGGCCGTCTTGAAGGCCGGCCGCGGGTCGCGGCCCGGCTTCTCCAGCTCGCGCAGGATGTCCGTCACGGTCGGCAGGCCGAAGGCCTCGGTGACGAACTGCTCCGGCCGCAGCGAGCGCAGTACGCCGGTGTTGCCGATCAGGGACGCCACCTCGCTGCCGGCCGTCTTCGCCATGCCCCGGACCAGCGGGTACGACTCGGGGTGCACGCTGGAGAAGTCCAGCGGGTCGTCCCCGCCGCGGATCCGCAGGAAGCCCGCGCACTGTTCGTACGCCTTCGGGCCGAGCCGGGGCACGTCCTTGAGCGCCTTGCGGCTGCGGAAGGGGCCGTTGGCGTCGCGGTGGGCCACGATGTTCTCGGCGAGTCCGCCGCTGATGCCGGACACCCGCGAGAGCAGGGGCGCGGAGGCGGTGTTGACGTCCACGCCGACGCCGTTCACGCAGTCCTCGACGACCGCGTCGAGCGAGCGCGAGAGCTTCACCTCGGAGAGGTCGTGCTGGTACTGGCCGACGCCGATCGACTTGGGGTCGATCTTGACGAGCTCGGCGAGCGGGTCCTGGAGGCGGCGGGCGATGGAGACAGCGCCGCGCAGCGACACGTCCATGCCCGGGAGTTCCTGCGAGGCGAAGGCGGAGGCCGAATACACGGAGGCGCCCGCCTCGGACACCATCACCTTGGTGAGCTTCAGCTCGGGGTGGCGGGTGATCAGGTCCCCGGCGAGCTTGTCGGTCTCGCGCGAGGCGGTGCCGTTGCCGATGGCGATCAGCTCGACCGCGTGCTCCTTCGCGAGGCGGGCCAGCTTGGCGAGGGACTCGTCCCACTTGTTGGCGGGGACGTGCGGGTAGATCACGTCCGTGGCCACGACCTTGCCGGTGGCGTCCACGACGGCGACCTTCACGCCGGTACGGAAGCCCGGGTCGAGGCCGAGCGTGGCCCGCGTGCCGGCCGGGGCCGCGAGCAGCAGGTCCCGCAGGTTGGCGGCGAAGACCCGGACGGCCTCGTCCTCGGCGGCGGCGCGCAGCCGCATCCGCAGGTCGATGCCGAGGTGTACCTGGATCTTCGTACGCCAGGCCCAGCGGACGGTGTCGGCCAGCCACTTGTCGCCGGGGCGGCCGCGGTCGGCAACGCCGAAGCGGCGCGCGACCATGCCCTCGTACGCGGACGGTCCGGGCGTCGCCGCGTCTTCGGGGTCCTCGGGCTCCAGCGTGAGGTCGAGGACGTCCTCCTTCTCGCCGCGCAGCATGGCGAGGACGCGGTGCGAGGGCAGCGCGGTGAAGGGCTCGGCGAAGTCGAAGTAGTCGGCGAACTTCGCGCCCGCCTCCTCCTTGCCCTCGCGGACCTTCGCGGCGAGCCGGCCGCGGCCCCACATGCGCTCGCGCAGCTCGCCGATCAGGTCGGCGTCCTCCGCGAACCGCTCGGTGAGGATGGCGCGGGCGCCCTCCAGGGCGGCTGCCGGGTCCGCGACGCCCTTGGCGGCGTCCACGAACGCGGCCGCGGCGGCGGCCGGCTCCACCGACGGGTCGGCCAGCAGGCCCTCGGCGAGCGGCTCGAGGCCCGCCTCGCGGGCGATCTGCGCCTTGGTGCGCCGCTTGGGTTTGAACGGGAGGTAGATGTCCTCCAGCCGCGCCTTGGTGTCGGCCGCGTTGATCCGGGCCTCCAGCTCGGCGTCGAGCTTGCCCTGCTCCCGTACGGAGTCCAGGATCGCGGCGCGCCGGTCCTCGAGCTCGCGCAGATACCGCAGCCGCTCCTCGAGGGTGCGCAGCTGGGCGTCGTCGAGCATCTCGGTCGCTTCCTTGCGGTAGCGCGCGATGAACGGCACGGTGGAGCCGCCGTCGAGCAGCTCGACGGCGGCCTTGACCTGCCGCTCCCGTACGCCGAGCTCCTCGGCGATCCTGCCTTCGATGGACATCGTCACGATCGGGTCCCGCCTGCCTTCGTTTGCACTGGAAGGCTGCCAATTGTGGCAGGTGGCGGTGACGGGGTCCGGGAGCCCCGCGCCCGGGCCCGCGCCCCGCTCCCTCAGGCCTTGCCGAAGGCGTCGGCGGGGAAGGCGCCGGCGGCGAAGGCCTTCATGACGAATCCGCCGCCGAGTTCGGCGAGCCGGGCGAGGCCGTCCGCGCCGAGGTGCTCGTACGGGGCTGCGTCGAGGCGATCGGTGTCGGTCTCGAGGCGCTCGCGTACGGCCTTGCCCTCCTCGGTGAGCTCACCGTCGGCGTCGAGGATCCCGCGCCCGCGCAGCCGGTCGGCGGCGGCGTCGAGGTCGGACTGCTCCCAGCCGCGGATCGCCTTGATCCACTTCGGGGTCATGCCGCGGCCGGTGGCGGTGTGGCTGACCAGGGCCTCCAGCGGGTCCAGCCCGGCGAGGAGCAGGGCGGCGAGGTGGCCGTCCCCGCGGTGCTCGCGCAGCAGGGTGGTGGCGTGCCACAGGCGCAGGTGCGGCTCCTCGGGTACGGGGAGGTCGGCGTGGGCGGCGTAGAGGGTCCGGGCGTGCCGGCTGCAGCCCTCGGTGGCGCGCAGGGCGAGGTCGGCGGCCTCGGCGATCTCGGGGGACTCGACGGTCTCGTCGCCGAGCAGCCGGCGCAGGGTGCTGTCGGCGGCGCGCAGCCGGGCGTCGAGGGCCTGCCCGGGGGTGATCGTGTCCCAGACGGCGGGCAGGTGCCGGGCGACGAAGTCGTGGCGGTAGTTGTAGAAGGTGGCGGTGACCGTCCCGGCCCCGACGGCGCCCATGGCGGCGGACCGCGAGGCGAGATTCACGGCGGACCGCTCGGTGACACCGAGGGCGGCGAACTCCTTGCCCAGGTCGGGCGAGAAGTAGATGGTCGCGTGCAGCGGGTTGATCGCCGTATGCCAGCAGGTGCGGGCGGCGCGCGCAGGAATCGTCATACGGGTCAGGTTACCGACCGCTCAGTATGTCGGGTAGCCCGGGTCGCCCGCCGGACCGTGAAGGAAACGTGCGGGCGGAAAGGGGCGCATGGCCGGTGGACGGCTGCCGTGCATAAGATCGAGCCGATGCCAACGGGGAGGCGTGAACATGTCAGTTGACGGGGACCAGGTGGCGGACCTTCAGGTCGGCATGCGGTTGAACCACGTGCCGGTCGAGCCGGGGACGCCGGCGGGACCGGCCGCGCCGAAGGGGCCGAAGGGGCCGATGGGGCCGTTCGTTCCGGGCGGGTCCGGGGACTTCGCTTCGACGCCGGCCCAGAAGAAGGCCGCGGCGGGCACGATCGAGACCGAGCTGGAGCCGAACACCAAGAAGGCCGCCGAGCACGCGGACGCGGACACCGGCACCGCCCAGAAGGGTTTCGAGGGCTGGGAGACGGCCGCCGGCCTGAAGAAGGTGGCGGACACCTGGGACCAGCAGGTGAAGAACCTGATGGGCCGCCTGGCAGCGGAGAAGACCGCACTGCGCGGCGCCTCGGGCCTCTTCGCCCGCAACGACACCGGCATCGGCAACCAGTTCCTCGCGACACCGTCGAAGCTGAACGGCCTCTAGGGGCCGAACGGCATCCGGCCGCATGCACTTTCTGGCCTTTCTTCGGCACTTCGCCGCCCCGGGAACCGGCGGTTCGCGCACCCCGATCCGGCTCTTCGGGGACGGTGGGACCCGGCTGCGCCACCGCCCGGGCCCGGTGGGGCCGCCGGTCCGTGACGGCCGAATGGCGATCGTGTGACAGCAGGGGCCATGGACATGACGTGGGGGGTCAGGCGTGAATACGGTCGGACGACAAGGCCTTGATCGGAACTGACTCCCTACCACTTGGAGCTCTTCGTGCACCGCAAAGTCATCGCCCCGAGCGTGCTCGCCGCTTCCCTCCTGCTGGTGATCCCGGCGTCGGCGGCGAGTTCGGTCCAAGGGGCCCCGGGTATCGGTGATCCCTACTACCCGGCCAGCGGCAACAGCGGATACGACGTGTCCCACTACGACCTGCGCCTGCAGTACCAGCCGAAGACGGACCTGCTGGAGGGCACCGCCACCCTGCTGACCACCGCCCGGCAGGACCTCTCCCGCTTCAACCTGGACTTCGGCCTGAAGGTCAGCGAGATCCGGGTCAACGGCACCAAGGCGAAGTTCGCCACCTCCGGGGACCACGAGCTGGAGGTGACCCCCGCCCAGCCGCTGCAGAAGGACAAGCCGGCGAGCGTCGTCGTCAAGTACGCAGGAAAGCCCTCGGAGTTCAAGATCGACGGCTGGTCGGCCTGGCAGCGCACCCCGGACGGCGGTGTCGCGGCGCAGGAGCCCGACTCGGCCGTCTGGTGGTTCCCGAGCAACGACCACCCGCTCGACAAGGCCACGTTCGACATCTCGGTCAACGTCCCCGACGGCACCCAGGCCATCAGCAACGGCGTGCTCCAGTCGCAGAGTTCCCGGCTCGGCTGGACCCGGTACAACTGGCGCTCGAACAAGCCGCAGGCCACGTACCTCGCCACCCTCGCCATCGGCAAGTTCGACGTCACCACCGACAAGACGGCGAGCGGCCTGCCCATCCTCAACGCGTACAGCAAGGACCTCGGCGACAACGCGGGCGCGGCCCGCGCGAGCGTGGAGCGGACCGGCGAGGTGGCCGAGTGGCTGGAGGGGGTCTTCGGGCCGTACCCCTTCAACGCGCTGGGCGGCTACGTGCCGAACGTGCCGTCGAGCTTCGCGCTGGAGACGCAGACCCGGCCGTTCTACAGCCCGAAGCAGTTCTCGAACGGCGCCAACGTCTCGGTGGTCGTGCACGAGCTGGCCCACCAGTGGTATGGCGACAGCGTGTCCGTCGACGGCTGGAAGGACATCTGGATCAACGAGGGCTTCGCCCGCTACAGCCAGTGGCTGTGGTCGGAGAAGGAGGGCGAGGGCACCGCGCAGGAGCTCGCCGACTGGGCGTACGGGCTGCGCGCGGCGGACGACCCGTTCTGGCAGGTCAAGCCGGGCGACCCGGGCCCGGACAACCAGTTCCACGGAGCCGTCTACGACCGCGGCGCGATCGCCCTGCAGGCGCTGCGCAACGAGATCGGCGACGAGAAGTTCTTCCGGATCCTCAAGGGCTGGCCGACCGAGCGGGCCTACGGCAACGCCAAGGTCGGGGACTTCGTCCGGTACGCGGAGAAGGTGTCGGACAAGCCGCTGGCCCAGCTGTTCGAGACCTGGCTGTACACCCCGGGCAAGCCGGCCTTCGCCGCGCCCGCGGCCGCCTCGCCCTCGGCCGCCCGGTCCCTCACGGCCCCCGCCGCGAAGCAGGTGGAGCCGAAGTCCTGGAAGAAGATCGCCGAGACGAACACGATCCACGAGCACTGATTCCAGGCCGTACGACGGTTCGCGGTCGTACGGGGACCCGCGCGCCGGTACCCGTCACAGGGTGCCGGCGCGCCACCGCTCCCGCGCCGCCCGCGCGACCGGCAGGTACCGCAGCCGTTCCGGCAGCAGCGGTACGAGGAGCCGTACGGCCGTGCTGAACCGCCGGAGCCTGCGCTCCTGGGCCGGGCTCCACTCCAGCCCGATGGCGGCGCGCGCGTCCGGCGGCATGTACCCGACGGTGACGAAGGCCCGGAAGTGCAGGAACGCCGCCCGGAGCACCGGCCAGGCGAGCCGCAGCAGCAGCCGCACCGGCAGGGAGCCGCCCGTGGGCCGGGGCAGCGGCACGTCCGTGGCGACCAGCTCGCGGGCGACCTTGGTCGGCTCGATCTCCTCGGCCAGCATCCGGCGGTAGTAGACCCAGTACTCCTCGATGCTCTGCGGCATGTCCCGGTCACGGACCCCGAGGATCCGGCCCACCTGGAGCCACTCCCGGTACAGCTGCCGCTCCTGGGCGGGGGTGAAGCGGCGCAGCAGGTAGCGCCCCGCGTACAGGTAGATCGGGAAACCGGTGGCGTGCACCCAGGAGTAGCAGGCGGGGTCGAGGGAGTGGTAGGGCCGGCCCCGGGTGTCGACGCCCTGGATCTCCTTGTGCAGGCGGCGCACCCGGCGGCCCTCCTCGGCGGCCTCCTCCCCGCCGTACACCCACAGCTGGACGGAGCGCAGCGAGCGCTCGCCGCGCCCCCAGGGGTCGGTGCGGAAGACCGAGTGCTCGTCGACGCCGGCCCCGATCGCGGGGTGGGCGACCTGCATGGTGAAGGCGGCGGGCAGCATCAGCAGGGCCCGGACGTCGCCGGAGATGGTCCAGAGCACCCCGCCGGGCGCCGGCGGCACGGGATCGGGGCGCTTTTCTCTCATGGTTCCAGTATGCGAGGCCAGACGTCCGCTCCCGGACAGAAAGTCTTGTCACGGGTGTTACCCAGAGGTAACCGCGGCTGCTTGGATGACGGAGTCGATCTCCCCCTGCAGGAATGATGGAGACCTCATGCTGCACACAAAGCTCCGCCGCAATCGGGCCGCCGCCACGGCCGTTGCGGCGATCGCCGTCGGCGCGCTGGCCGCCACCAGCGCGCCGGCCGCCTCGGCCGCGGAGAGCGCCGCGGCCCCGCGGCTCAGCGTCCTCACGTACAACGTGTTCCTGATGAGCAAGAACCTCTACCCCAACTGGGGTCAGGACCACCGCGCTTCGGAGATCCCCAAGGCGTCCTACTTCCAGGGCCACGACGTGGTCGTGCTCCAGGAAGCCTTCGACAACGGCGCCTCGGACGCCCTGAAGTCCAACGCCTCGGCGCAGTACCCGTACCAGACCCCGGTCGTCGGCCGCAGCAAGAGCGGCTGGGACGCCACGGGCGGCGCCTACTCCTCCACCACCCCCGAGGACGGCGGCGTCACGATCCTGAGCAAGTGGCCGATCATCCGCAAGGAGCAGGTCGTCTACAAGGACGCCTGCGGCGCCGACTGGTGGTCCAACAAGGGCTTCGCCTACGTCGTGCTGGACGTCAACGGCACCAAGGTCCACGTGGTCGGCACCCACGCGCAGTCCACCGACCCGGGCTGCGGCGCGGGCGAGGCGGCGGACATGCGCGCCCGCCAGTTCAAGGCGATGGACGCCTTCCTGGACGGCAAGAACATCCCTGCGAACGAGCAGGTCATCGTCGCCGGGGACATGAACGTCGACTCCCGCACCCCCGAGTTCGCGTCGATGCTCGCCAATGCCGACCTGGCGAACTCCGACTCGCGCACGGGTCACCCGTACTCCTTCGACACCGCGCTGAACTCCATCGCGAACTACCGCTACCCGACCGACCCGCGCGAGGACCTGGACTACGTCCTCTACCGCAAGGGCAACGCCCGCCCGGCGGGCTGGGAGAACAACGTGGTCAAGGAGCAGTCGGCGCCCTGGACGGTCTCCAGCTGGGGCACCTCGTACACGTACACCAACCTCTCCGACCACTACCCGCTGATCGGCCGGTAGTTCCGCGCTCCGCGGGTGCCCCCGCGCGACGGGCACCCGCGGGTCCGCCTCCGTACGCAGCCCGGTCGTCGCGAGGCGGCTCCGGCATCCTCCCGCCCCCGTCCGGTGGGCGGCGCTGCGCCCACCGGACGGGGCCACGCGGGCTACGCGGTGTCCGGCGAGCCCGCGGACGGGCCCTCGTGGGCGTCCGCGTACGGCTCCTCGTACGGCTCCTCGTACAGCCCGTCGATCAGGGCGCCGTACTTCTCCCGGACCACTCGGCGGCGCAGCTTCAGCGACGGGGTGAGCTCCCCGGACTCGGGGCCCCACTCCTCGGTCAGCAGCCGGTACCGCTTGATCTGCTCGGTCCGGTTGAGCCGGGCGTTGGCCGCCGCGACCGCGCGGGCGAT
The DNA here is from genome assembly GCF_041200175.1 of Streptomyces sp. R33. Lineage (NCBI taxonomy): Bacteria > Bacillati > Actinomycetota > Actinomycetes > Kitasatosporales > Streptomycetaceae > Streptomyces > Streptomyces sp. R33. The sequence goes on from NZ_CP165727.1 coordinate 1,942,775, forward strand.
CTCCTCCCGTACGGCCGGGTGGACCGCGAGATCGGCGAGCGGGCCGGCCTCGATGCCGCGGGCCGCCGCCCACGCCGGGGCCAGCTCGCCGTCAAGCACCAGCAGGGCGACGAGGTAGGAGCGGCCGTCGCCGTGCACCAGGGCCTGGCCGATCAGCGGATGCTCCTTGACGGTGTTCTCCACCAGCGCCGGCGAGACGTTCTTGCCGTTCGAGGTGATGATGAGTTCCTTCTTGCGGTCGGTCAGCCAGAGGAACCCCTCCTCGTCGAGCCGGCCGATGTCCCCGGTCGGGAACCAGCCCTCGGCGTCGTGCGCGCTCTCCACCGAACCGTCGGGCCGCAGGTAGCCGCCGAAGACGGTCCCGCCCCGCGTGAGGATCTCCCCGTCCTGCGCGAGCCGCAGCTCCAGCCCCTCGATCGGGCGTCCCACCGAGCCCAGCCGGAACCCGTCCGGGCTGTTGACCGTGCACACACCCGAGGTCTCGGTGAGCCCCCAGGCGTCCATGATGGTGATCCCCCAGCCCGCCCAGAACCGCACCACGTCGATCGGCATCGGCGCGGTGGCGCTGGCCGTCCACTGCAGCCGGTCCAGCCCGGCCAGGCCCAGCAGCGGGTCCAGCACCTGCTCCTTGGCCCGGGCGTACGAGGCTTCGAGCGCCGCCGGGATCTGCTCGCCGCGCTCGCGGTGGCCGGCCCGGGCGCGGGCGAGGTCGTTCGCGGCCTCGATGGCGTCCCGCTGCGCGGCCGGAAGCTGCGCGAGCACGGCCCGTACGGACGCGGCGAGCTTCTCCCACACCCGGGGCACGCCGAAGAACTGCACGGGGTGCAGCTCGCGCACGGCACTCCCCACGGCGGCGGGGTCGGCGACGAGCCGGACGTGGGCGGCCCGCAGCAGCGGCAGGTAGAGGCCGAGGATCCGCTCGGCGATGTGCGCGAACGGCAGGTAGCAGATGTGCTCGGCGTGCTCGGGCAGGTCAACGCGCCGGTCGAGGCGGACGGACTGGAGCATGATGTTGCGGTGGGTCAGCCGGACGCCCTTGGGGTCTCCGGTGGTGCCGGAGGTGTAGACGACGGTCAGCGGGTCCTCGGGGCGGGTCTCCTGCCAGGCCTTCTCGAAGGCGTCGGGGTGGTGCGTACGGGCGCCGCTCGCGTGCAGGGAGCCGTACGTGTGGTGCGTACCCGCATCGGCGGCCTCGGCCACGACCAGCCGCTCCAGGGGCACCTGCCCGTCGGCGAGCAGCGGTTCCCACCGGGCCAGCTCGCGGGCGCCCTCGAGGACGGCGACCCGGGCCCGGCTGTGGCGGGCGATGTGGGCGATCTGCTCGGGCGCGGAGGTCCCGTACACGGTGACGGGGACGGCGCCGAGGTGGACGAGGGCGAGGTCGCTGAGCCAGTGCTCGGGGCGGTTGCCCATCATGATCAGGACGTGTTCGCCGCGTTCGACGCCGAGGGCGGCGTATCCGGAGGCGAGGACGGCTACCTTGCGGCGGACCTCGGTCCAGCTGAGGGTCGTCCAGCCGTCGCCCTCGCGCCAGGAGAGGGCGGGGAGATCCCCGTACTCGGCGGCGTTGCGTGCCAGCAGCGCGGGGAGGGTGAGCTCTTCGGGTCGTCCGGGCAGTCGCAGTTTCGTGGTCATGGGCAGCTCCTGGCCGTTTCACATCGTTGGTGCGACAGCAATACTGTTGAACCCAAGCTGTGGAGCAGAGAGCGAGGCGCAGACGATGGCCGACCAGGCACCCGAGCCGATGCTCACAGTCGACGAGCTGGCGGCCAGGGCGGGCGTCACCGTGCGCACCGTTCGTTTCTACAGCACGCGCGGGCTTTTGCCCCCTCCCGTGATCGGCCCTCGTCGGGTGGGGCACTACGGGCCGGAACACCTGTCCCGGCTGGCGCTGATCGAGGAACTGCAGCACCAGGGCATGACCTTGTCCGCCATCGAGCGCTATCTGGACGCGCTGCCCGACGACCTGAGCGCGCACGACCTGGCCATCCACCGCGCGATGGTGTCCAGTTGGGCTCCGGACGCGCCCCAGGAGGTGTCGCGGGAGGAGCTGGAGAAGCGGACCGGGCGTACGTTGACGGACACGGACATCCGGCGGCTGACGGCGATGAACGTGCTGGCGCCGGCCCCGGTGGGCTTCCGGGTGGACGTGGGGCTGCTGCGGCTCGGGGTCGCGCTGCTCGACGTGCCGATCTCGCACGAGACGATCCTGGTGGCGCGCAAGGTGCTGCTGGAGCACGCCCGGACGGCGGCGCACCAGCTGACGGCGCTGTTCCGGGACGAGGTGTGGGGGCCGTTCACGGAGGGCGAGAGCGATCCGGAGCGGGTGGAGTCGATGAAGGCGCTGTCGGCGCACATGCAGCCGATGGTGGTGCAGGCGCTGGTGACCGCGTTCCAGCGGTCGCTGAAGGAGGAACTGCGGGCGGCGTTCGTCTCGGACGAGCAGCCCCGCGCGTAGTGCACCCCGGATGACCGGGCCCCGCCGAGCGGGTCCGGTCCGCTGTGGGTACGGTGGAAAGAGAAGCTCCGTGCCGGGCCGGTCCACCCGTGAGCAGTTCACGATCGTCTTCGTGAGGGAGCTCTGTTCCCGTGGACCTCAACACCATCACCGAAGTCGTGCGGCGGCCGTCCGACCAGCCGGGTTCCGACTGGCGCGACGGGGACGCCTGGCTCGCGGGCGGCACCTGGCTGTACTCCGCGGAGCAGCCCGGCCTGCGCCGCCTGATCGACCTGACGTCGCTGCCCTGGGAGCCCCTCGTCCCGAGCGACGCGGGCCTCGAGATCGGTGCTACGTGCACCATCCGCGACCTGTACGCCTTCGCAGCCCCGGCCGAATGGACCGCCGGCACCCTCATCCCGACGGCCTGTGAGGCGTTCCTGTCCTCGTTCAAGGTCTGGAACGCGGCTACCGTGGGCGGAAACATCTGCATGTCACTGCCGGCCGGTCCGATGATCACGCTCACGGTGGCGCTGGAGGCGCGGTACGAGTTGTGGGCCCCCGACGGGTCCGTACGCACGGTCGACGCCCTCGACTTCGTGACCGGGAACAACCGCAACGTCCTCGCGCCCGGGGAGGTACTGCGCCGGATCGACGTCCCGGCGCACGCCTTGCGCAAACGGCCCGCGCACCGCCGCTTCGCACTGACCCGCCTCGGCCGTTCGACCGTGTTCCTCATCGGCACCAACACGCCCGGAAGGAGCGATCTGCTGCTCACCGTCACCGCGGGCACCACGCGGCCGGTGCGGTTCGCCTTCGAAACCATGCCCGATGCCCACACCCTGCGGCAGAGCATCGACGCCGTCCCCGCCGACGTGTGGTTCGACGACCCCAACGGGACACCCGACCACCGCCGCCACCTGACACGTCACTTCGCCGAAGAGATCCGCGGCGAACTCATCGCTGGGGGCCCGGCATGACCTACCTCGTGAACGGACGGAGCTTCGACGCCGAACCGGCACCCGGCCAGTGCCTGCGCACCTTCCTGCGCACGCTCGGACACTTCGGCGTCAAGAAGGGTTGCGACGCGGGCGACTGCGGTGCGTGCACCGTATGGCTGGACGGCACTGCGGTGCACAGCTGCATCACCCCGGCCTTCCGCGCGGAAGGCCACGAGGTGACCACGATCGAGGGTCTCGGATCCCCGGGCGACCTGCATCCCGTGCAACGCGGGTTCCGGGACGCCCCCGGCTTCCAGTGCGGCTTCTGCACCGCAGGAATGATCATGACATCGGCAACCTTCACGGAGGAGCAGAAGGCGGACCTGCCCCGGGCCCTGAAGGGCAACCTCTGCCGCTGCACCGGCTATCGGGGGATCGAGGACGCCGTCAAGGGCGTCACCAACGTGCAGACGGCAGCTCCCGGCAAGGCCGTGGGAACGAGCGTCGGCGCGCCCGCGGCCGAGGATGTGGTGACCGGTCGGGCCGAGTTCACGATGGACACCGCCATGGAAGGAATGCTGCACCTCAAGGTGCTGCACTCGCCCCACGCCCACGCCCGGATCGTCTCGATCGACAAGACCGCGGCGCTCGCGGTCCCCGGCGTGCAACGCGTCTACACCTGGCAGGACGTACCGCGCAGACGGTTCACCACGGCGATCCACACCGACCACCTCGTCGATCCGGACGACACCTACATCCTCGACGACACCGTCCGCTTCGTCGGACAGCGCGTCGCCGTCGTCCTCGCCGACACGGTCGGGGCGGCCGAGGAGGGCTGCCGCAGGCTGGAGGTCGCGTACGAGGTGCTGCCCGCGGTCTTCGACCCCGAGGAGGCCATGACCGACGGGGCGCCCCAACTGCACGGCTCGGAGGATCCGTTCGTCCGGGATTCCGTGCACAACCTCCTGCTGGAGATGCACTCGCACATCGGTGACGTCGATGCGGGGTTCGCGGCGGCCGACGTGATCCACGAGGGCACCTACTTCTCACCGCGCGTGCAGCACGCGCACCTGGAGACCCACGGCTCGATCGCCTGGATGGAGGACGGCCGGCTGAACGTCCGCACCAGTTCGCAGTCGCCGTCGATCGCGAAGGTCAAACTGGCCTACCTGTTCGCGCTGCGCCCGGACCAGCTCCGCGTGTTCTGCAAGCGCGTCGGCGGTGGTTTCGGCGGCAAGCAGGAGGTCATCTCCGAGGACCTGGTCGCCCTCGCCACCCTGGACACCGGGCGGCCCGCCTGCTTCGAGTTCACGCGCGAGGAGGAGTTCACCACGGCCTCGCCCCGGCACCCGATGAAGCTGACGGTCAAGCTCGGCGCGAAGAACGACGGCACGCTCACCGCGCTCCAGGTCCGCAACGTCTCCGATACGGGCGCCTACGGCAACCACGGCGGGGAGACCCTGTACGCGGGCGGCTCCGCCGTCATGATCTACCGTTGCCCCAACAAGAAGTACGACGCCTTCTCCGTCTACACGAACACCGTGCCGAGCGGCGCCCTGCGGGGGTACGGAATGACCCAGCCGGCCTTCGCGGTGGAGTGCGCGATGGACGAACTGGCCATCGCCCTGCACATGGATCCGCTCGAACTGCGCCGTCTCAACATCGTGCGCCCCGGCGATCCGCTCGTCGCCCTGCACGACGGCCCCGACGACGTGATGTTCAACGAGGACGGGCTCGCCAAGTGCATCGACCTCGTGGCCGGCGCGCTCGCCCGGACGGCCGACCGGCCCTCCCCCGGCCCCGGGTGGCTCGTGGGCACCGGCGTGGCGAGTTCCCTGCACGAGACCGCGCCTCCGACCGAGCACATCTCCGAGGCCTGGCTCACGCTCGGCGACGACCTGGTCTACGAACTCGCCATCGGCACCGTCGAGTTCGGCGAGGGCACCTCGACCGCGCACGTCCAGATCGCAGCCAACCAGCTGGTCACCACACCGTCGCGGATCCGCCTGGTGCAGTCGGACACCGACCGCACGGGATTCGACACCGGTGCCTTCGCGAGCGCGGGACTCTTCGTGGCGGGCAACGCCGTCCTGCGGGCGGCCAACGCCGTGCGCGACCGCATCCTGGAGTTCGCCGCCGCGCACACGGGTGTCCACGTCGTGATGTGCTCGATGGACGACGAGCACGTCGTCTGCGGGGACGACCGCGTCCCCCTGGCCGAGCTCGTCGCCCTGGCCCGGGCCCGCGGCATCCGGTTCACCGCCGCCCGGAAGGCCTACGGGTCACCGCGCAGCGTCACCTCCAACACCCACGGGTTCCGCATCGCCGTCCACCGGGTGACGGGGGAGATCCGCATCCTCTACAGCGTCCACGCGGCCGACGCCGGCGTACTCATCAACCCCGAGCAGGTACGCGGGCAGGTGGACGGGGGTGTCGCCCAGGGCATCGGATTCGCCCTGACGGAGAACTTCCGCGTCGACGCGGACGGGGTCATGGTCAACCCGAACCTGCGCAACTACCGGATCCCCACCTATGCCGACGTACCGCGCACCGACCTGCTCCTGGTGAGTTCCGCCGACTCCGTCGGGGCCATGCACTCGAAGGGGATGGCGGAGTGCTGCATCAACCCGGTGGCGCCCGCGCTGGCGAACGCGCTCCGCGATGCCACGGGCGTCCGCTACCGCGAGCTGCCCCTCACTCCGGAGCGGATCTACAGCCGGCTGGGTGAGAGCCAGTCGGCCCGGCCGGGCCCGAGACGATGACCACCGGACAGCAGACGGAGGCCGCGGCCACGGTCATCATCGGCCACAAGGTCCGGCCCGGCATGGACCAGGAGTACGAAAAGTGGCAGGAGGACGTCAACGCCGCCGCCTCACGGTACGCCGGGCACCTGGGCGCCGAGGTGACCCCGCCGACGGACCTGCAGCCCGACTGGGTCGTCGTCTACCGGTTCGACTCCCTGGCCCATCTGCAGGCGTGGATCAACGGCGCGACCCGGCAACGGCTCCTCGACGCCGGCCGGAAGTTCTTCGACGGCCCCGGGACCCAGCAGGTGATCAGCGGCGGCACCCAGCCCACGGACCAGCTCGTGACCGTCGTGGTGACCCACCGGGTCCACCCGGACCACGTCGAGGACTTCCTCCGGTGGCAGCGCGCCATGAGCGAGGAGGAGGGCAAGTTCCCGGGCTTCCGCGGCACGGAGATCTTCCGCCCGATCGAGGGCCTCCAGGACGAATGGACCACGCTGTACCGGTACGACAACGCCGAACACCTCGAGGCCTGGCTGACGTCGCAGGAGCGGCGGCAGATGCTTGCCGAGGGGGAGAAGTTCAGCGACTTCAAGCTGCGCACGATCGAGAACTCGTTCGGCAGCTGGTTCGCGTTCGAGGAGAACGGCAGGGAAGCGCCGCCGCCATCGGAGACGAAGACCGCCATAGCGGTCTGGGTGGGCCTCTACCCGACCGTCGTGCTACTGGCGCTCGCCCTGTCCCCGCTGAAACTGCCGATCTGGATCGGGCTGCTCGTGGGCAACCTGCTGTCGAGCGTCGCCATGAGCTTCTTCACGATGCCGTACTACGTGAACCGGCTGCTGAAGCGGTGGCTGTGGCCCGCACCTGACGCGCCGCCGCTGCGGACCAACCTCGTCGGCCTCGGCACCGTCGCGGCGGCGCTCGGTTTCTGGGCCCTCGTCTTCTACCTCGTGACGCGGCAGTTCTGGACCCTGCCCTGAACCGCTGCCGCGGCGGGGAAGGCGGGCCGGGAAGGAACCGGCCCGCCTTCCGCGTCACCGCACTAGTAGGGCTTGGTCAGGTCGGGGCTGGTGTTGCGTGTCCTGGGGGTTTGGTGTGGCGTTGAGGACGTGTGACACCGGAGGAAATCGCATCCGTACGTGCCGAGTTGGAGGACTTCGCGGCAGAGGTCTTCGAGCCGTTCGCGAGAAACGACCAGCGTCGGTGGGGGCAGGTCTACCTGCGGGGTCTGCTCACTGACGGGCAGCGTAAGTCGGTCGAGCCGATGGCTGCCCGGCTGGGTGAGGACGGGAACCGGCAGGCGCTGGCCCACTTCGTGACTACGAGCCCCTGGGATCCGGCGCATGTGCGGGCCCGGCTGGCCTGGAGGATGGAAAAGGCGATCCGACCCACCGCGGTGGTCGTCGACGACACCGGGTTCCTCAAGGACGGCAACGCCTCGGCGTGTGTGTCCCGGCAGTACACCGGCACTGCCGGCAAGGTCACCAACTGCCAGGTGGGCGTGTCCCTGCACCTGGCCTCCGACCATGCCTCAGCGGCGGTCGACTGGCGGCTCTTCCTGCCCGAAAACTGGGCGCCCGAGTCCGTGAAGGCGGACCCGGACAAGGTCGCCCGCCGCGCCGCCTGCGGCATTCCCGACGACATCGGGCACGTGGAGAAGTGGCAGCTCGCACTCGACATGCTCGACGAGACCCGCTCGTGGGGCATCGAGGTGCCGCTGGCCATCGCGGACGCCGGATACGGTGACGCGGCGGCGTTCCGGCACGGCGTGCAGGCCCGCGGCCTCAACTACGTGGTGGGCATCTCCACCACCCTCTCCGCCCAGCCCGGCGAAGCCGTGCCAGTCGCCGAACCGTACTCCGGGACCGGGCGCCCGCCGGTGGCGAAGTACCCCGACCCGCCGCGGTCGGTGAAACAGCTCGTCATCGCGGCGGGCCGGAAGGCAGCGAAACCGGTGCAGTGGCGTGAGGGCTCCCGGCCCGGCACGGGCCGCAGTGGCTTCAAGCGGATGTACTCGCGGTTCGTCACCTTGCGGATCCGGCCTGCCGGGCGCCAGACCCGGCAGGCCGTTGACGGCCCGGAACTGCCCGAGTGCTGGCTGCTGGCCGAATGGCCCGCCGGCCAGGCCGAGCCGGTCCAGTTCTGGCTGTCCGACCTGCCCGCAGACACCCCGCTGACCACCCTGGTCCGCCTGGCCAAGCTCCGCTGGCGCATCGAGCACGACTACCGCGAGATGAAGCAGGCCTTGGGCCTGGCCCATTTCGAGGGCCGCACCTGGAACGGCTGGCACCATCACGTCACCCTCGTCTCCGTCGCGCATGCCTTCTGCACCCTGCAACGACTGGCCCAAGCCCCAAAAGACACGGCGCCGGCCTGAGCCTCTACCGAATCGTCCGCGAGCTACAGACCCTCCTCGCGACATGGACCGGCGTCTGCCCCACCTGTCAACGCGGCATACCCACCCCAGCCCCGACCTGACCAAGCCCTACTAGTCGCTGTACGTCTCGCCGCGCTCGGCCTTCTCGACCAGGGAGGCCGGCGGGGTGAAGCGCTCGCCGTACTGGGCGGCCAGCTCGCGTGAGCGGGCGACGAAGCCCGACAGGCCGCCCTCGTAGCCGTTGATGTACTGGATCACGCCGCCGGTCCAGGCCGGGAAGCCGATGCCCATGATGGAGCCGATGTTGGCGTCGGCGATCGAGGTCAGGACGCCCTCGTCGAGGCAGCGCACGGTGTCCAGGGCCTCGGAGAAGAGCATCCGCTCCTTCATGTCCTCGAACGGGATCTCCGCGTCCGGCTTGGCGAAGTGCTCGCGCAGGCCCGGCCAGATGCCGGCGCGCTTGCCGCTCTCGTCGTACTCGTAGAAGCCCGCCCCGCCGCTGCGGCCCGGGCGGCCGAACTCGTCGACCATCCGGTCGATGACCGTGTCCGCGGGGTGAGCGGTCCAGGCGCGGCCCTCGGCCTCGAAGGCCTTGCGGGTCTCGTTGCGGATCTTGCGCGGGAGGGTGAGGGTCAGCTCGTCCATCAGGGACAGCACCTTGGCCGGGTACCCGGCCTGGGCCGCGGCCTGCTCGACGGAGGCGGGCTCGACGCCCTCGCCGACCATCGCCACGCCCTCGTTGATGAACTGGCCGATGACGCGCGAGGTGAAGAAGCCGCGCGAGTCGTTGACGACGATCGGGGTCTTGTTGATCTGCCGTACGAGGTCGAAGGCGCGGGCGATCGCCTCGTCGCCGGTGCGCTCCCCCTTGATGATCTCCACCAGCGGCATCTTGTCGACGGGCGAGAAGAAGTGCAGTCCGATGAAGTCCTCGGGGCGCGCAACCCCTTCCGCGAGGCCCGTGATGGGCAGCGTGGAGGTGTTGGAGCAGAGCAGCGCGTCGGGGGCGATGACGTCCTGGATCTCCTGGAACACCTTGTGCTTGAGGGAGGTGTCCTCGAAGACGGCCTCGATGACGGCGTCGCAGCCGGCCAGGTCGGCCGCATCGGCGGTCGGGGTGATCCGGGCGAGCAGCTCGGCGCGCTGGGCCTCGGTGCTGCGGCCGCGGGAGACGGCCTTGTCGAGCAGCTTCTCGGAGTACGCCTTGCCCTTCGCGGCGGCCTCGGCGGTGACGTCCTTCAGCACCACGTCGATGCCCGCGCGGGCGCAGGAGTACGCGATGCCCGCGCCCATCATGCCTGCGCCGAGGACGGCGACCTTGGTGACCTTGCGGGGCTCGATGCCCTGCGGGCGGCTGCGGCCGGTGTTGACGGCCTGGAGGTCGAAGAAGAACGCCTGGATCATGTTCTTGGCGGTCTGTCCGGTGACCAGCTCGGTGAAGTAGCGGGCCTCGATCGTCAGCGCGGTCTCGAAGTCCACCTGGGCGCCCTCGACGGCGCACGCCAGGATGTTGCGCGGGGCCGGGTACGGGGCCCCGTTCAGCTGCTTCCTGAGGTTCGCGGGGAACGCCGGGAGGTTGGCGGCGAAGCGCGGGTTGGACGGCGTACCGCCCGGGATCTTGTAGCCGGGCTGGTCCCACGGCTGCTTCGACTCGGGGTTGGCGTCGATGAAGGCGCGGGCCTTGGCCAGCATCTCCTCGGGGGTGGCGGCCAGTTCGTGCACGAGGCCGTTGTCCAGGGCGCGCTGCGGGTTGTACTGGGTGCCCTGGAGCAGGACCTTGAGCAGCGCGTCGGCGATGCCCATCAGGCGCACGGTGCGGGTGAGGCCGCCGCCGGCCGGGAGCAGGCCGAGGGTGACCTCGGGCAGGCCGATCTTGGAGCCCGGGGCGTCGAGGGCGACGCGGTGGTGGGAGGCGAGGCAGATCTCGTAACCGCCGCCGAGGGCCGCGCCGTTGATGGCGGCGACGACGGGCTTGCCGAGGGTCTCGATGCGGCGCAGCGAGCGCTTGATCTCGGTGCCGGTGTCGAAGGCGATCTGCGCGTCGGCGGGACGCAGCCGGATCATGTCCTTGAGGTCGCCGCCCGCGAAGAAGGTCTTCTTGGCGGAGGTGTAGATGATGCCGCGGATCGAGTCCTTCTCGGCCTCGGCGCGGTCGGCGATCGCCGCGATGGAGTCCTTGAAGGCCTGGTTCATCGTGTTGGCGGACTGGTTCGGGTCGTCGAGGGTCAGGGTGACGACGCCGGTCTCGTCCTGTTCCCAGCGGATCGTGGTGGACTCGCTCATTTTTCTCGCTGCTTCCGTGTCGGGGAGGAGGTCTGGGGGATGCAGGACGGGGTTCAGAGACGCTCGACGACGGTGGCGACGCCCATGCCGCCGCCGACGCAGAGGGTGACGAGGCCGTAGCGCTTGTCCTGGCGCTCCAGTTCGTCGATGACGGTGCCGAGCAGCATGGCGCCGGTGGCGCCGAGCGGGTGGCCGAGCGCGATGGCGCCGCCGTTGACGTTGACCTTGTCGAGGGAGATGCCCATGTCCTTGACGAAACGGAGCACGACGCCGGCGAAGGCCTCGTTCATCTCGATCAGGTCGATGTCGTCGATGGTCAGGCCGGCCTTGGCGAGGGCCTTGCGGGTGGCCGGGGCGGGTCCGGTGAGCATGATGGTGGGCTCGGAACCGGAGACGGCGGCGGAGACGATCCGGGCGCGGGGCGCCAGGCCGTTTCGCTCGCCCGCCTCGCGGGTGCCGATGGCGACGAGCGAGGCGCCGTCGACGATGCCGGAGGAGTTGCCCGCGTGGTGGACGTGGTCGATCTTCTCGACCCAGTGGTACTTCTGCAGGGCCACGGCGTCGAAGCCGCCGAGGTCGCCGATGTCCGCGAAGGACGGCTTGAGCTTGGCCAGGGTGTCGGCGGTGGTGCCCGGGCGGACGAACTCCTCGTGGTCCAGGACGACCAGGCCGTTGCGGTCGGTCACCGGGACGACGGACTTCGCGAAGCGGCCCTCCTTGATGGCGGTGGCCGCGCGCTCCTGGGAGAGGGCGGCGTACTCGTCGACGTCGCGCCGGGAGAAGCCCTCGATGGTGGCGATCAGGTCGGCGCCGATGCCCTGCGGGACGAAGCCGGTGTCCCAGTTGGTCATCGGGTCGTTGAACCAGGCGCCGCCGTCGGAGGCCATCGGCACGCGGGACATGGACTCCACGCCGCCGGCGAGGACCAGGTCCTCCCAGCCGGAGCGGACCTTGGCGGCGGCCAGGTTCACGGCCTCCAGGCCGGAGGCGCAGAAGCGGTTCTCCTGTACGCCGGCCACCGTGTCCGGGAGTCCCGCGGCGATGGCCGCGATCCGGGCGATGTCGGAGCCCTGGTCGCCGACCGGGCCGACGACGCCGAGGACGATGTCGTCGATGGTGGCCGGGTCCAGGCCGGGGTTGCGCTCGCGCAGGGCGTGGATGAGGCCGACGACCAGGTCGATCGGCTTGGTGCCGTGCAGGGCGCCGTTGGACTTGCCGCGGCCGCGCGGGGTGCGGATCGCGTCGTATACGTAAGCTTCGGTGCTCACTGGTCAAGCCTTTCGGGGAGGGGTCCGTGCATTAGCCGAGGAGGGAGCGGCCGATGATCTCTTTCATGATCTCGGTCGTGCCGCCGTAGATGGTCTGGATGCGGCCGTCGGTGAAGGCCCGGGCGACCCGGTATTCGCTCATGTAGCCGTATCCGCCGTGCAGTTGCAGACACCGGTCGGCGACGCGCTTCTGGAGCTCGGTCGCCCACCACTTGGCCATCGAGGCGTGGACGTGGTCCAGCTCGCCGTTGGAGTGGTCGACTATGCAGCGGTCCAGGAAGGTGCGGGTGACGGCGCACTCGGTGGCCATCTCCGCGATCTCGAAGCGGATGTGCTGGAGCTTGGAGAGCGGCCGCCCGAAGGCCTCGCGCTCCTTCACGTACGCAGTGGTGATCTCCAGCAGGTGCTCGGCGGCGGCGATGCCGGCCATCGCGATGCCCATCCGCTCCTGCGCGAGGTTGGTCATCAGGTGGCCGAACGCGCCGTTGAGCTCGCCGAGCAGGTTCTCCTTGGGGACGCGTACGTCATGGAAGAACAGCTCGGCGGTGTCCTGCGCCTTCTGGCCGATCTTGTCGAGGTTGCGGCCGCGCTCGAAGCCCTCCGTGCCGCGCTCGACCACCAGCAGCGACAGGCCGTGCGCCCCGCCCTCGGGGGTGGTCCTGGCGACCACGACCACCAGGTCGGCCAGGATGCCGTTGGAGATGAAGGTCTTGGAGCCGTTGAGCACCCAGTGGTCGCCCCGGTCCTCGGCGCCGGTCCGGATCCCCTGCAGGTCGGAGCCCGCGCCGGGCTCGGTCATCGCGATCGCCGTGATCGTCTCGCCGGAACAGAAGCCGGGCAGCCAGCGCCGCTTCTGCTCCTCCGTGGCCAGCGAGGTCAGGTACGGGCCGATGATGTCGTTGTGCAGGCCGATCGCGAGCCCCGCCGCCCCGGCCCGGGTGAACTCCTCGGCGATCACGGCCGCGTAGCGGAAGTCGGTGTTCCCGCCGCCCCCGTACTCCTCCGGGACGGCCAGGCCCAGCAGGCCCTGCCGGCCGGCGGCCCGCCAGGCCTCACGGCTGACGATGCCGTCCTTCTCCCACTGCTCGTAGTGCGGCAGCACCTCCTTGGTGAGGAAGGTGCGGACCGTTTCGCGGAACGCCTCGTGGTCGGCGTCGAAGATGCGGCGTTGCATCGGGGCCCCCTAGAGCCAGCTCTTGACGGTTTCGATCAGCCGGGCCGGCTCGGCACCGACGGGTGTGACGTTGAGCATCGTGACGCCCGCCTCCCGGAAGGCCTCGACCCGCTCGCGTACGTAACCCTCCGGCCCGCACAACGTCATGAGCTCGCAGAACTCGTCCGGGACGGCGGCCGCCGCATCGCGCTTGCGGCCGGAGAGGTAGAGCTCCTGGATCTTGCGGGCCTCCTCCTCGTAGCCGTAGGCGACGGCGAGGTCGTTGTAGAAGTTCTTGCCGACCGCGCCCATCCCGCCGACGTACAGCGCGATCTGCGGGCGCGCCAGGTCCCGTACGGCGGCCGCGTCCTCGCCGATCGCGAGCAGCCCGCCCGCCACGGTCTGCAGCGGGCCGAGCTCCGGGGCGCGCAGGGCCGCGCCCTCGGCGAGGGCGCTCCCCCACACCGCGTGGGCCTTCTCCGGGAGGAACAGGGTCGGCAGCCAGCCGTCGGCGATCTCGGCGGTCATCCGTACGTTCGCGGGGCCGAGCGACGCGATGTACACGGGGATCGCGTCGCGGACCGGCCGGGTGAGGATCTTCAGCGGCTTGCCGTGCCGGCCGCCCTTCTCGGGCGGCAGCGGCATGTCGGTGATGCCGTGGTGGTCGATCGTCTCGCGGCGCCAGATCCGCCGGCACAGCTCGACGGTCTCGCGGGTCCGGCCGAGCGGCTTGTCGTACGGCTTGCCGTGCCAGCCCTCGACGACCTGCGGGCCGGAGGCGCCGAGGCCCAGCAGCGCCCGGCCGCCGGACATGGCGTCGAGCCCGGCCGCCGTCTGGGCGACGAGGGCGGGGGTGCGGGAGTAGACGTTCAGGATGGCGGAGCCGATCTTCATCCGCTCGGTGCGGGCCGCCAGATAGCCCATGATCGTCGGGGAGTCGAAGCCCCAGGCCTCGGCGACCCACACGGCGTCGAGCCCGGCCGCCTCCAGCGCCGCCGCCTCGTCGGCGGCCCGGCGCGGGTCCCCGGAGTAGTCGAGCATCATGGAGAGTTCCATCAGGCGCCCTCGCCCTTCGCGGTCAGGCCCGGCACGTCCCAGTCGCGGGCCACTGATCCGGTGTCGGCCCCCGGCTGCGCCGGGCCCGAGGCCACCGCGACCGGCGTGGCCGAGAACCGGGGCGCGGGGGCGGGCTGGGTGATCCCGCCGAAGTCGGTGAAAGTGGCGCGAGCGGCGAGGTGCGGGTGCTGCGGGGCCTCGCGCAGGGACAGTACGGGCGCGACGCAGGCGTCGGAGCCCTCGAAGACGGCCGTCCACTCCTCCCGAGTACGGGACTTGAAGCGGGCGGCGACGGTCTCGCGGAGCTCGCCCCAGCGGGCCGTGTCCTTGCGGGCCGGGGCCCCGTCCTCGATGCCGAGCAGCTCCACGAAGGTGTCGTAGAACTGCTGCTCGAGCGCTCCGACCGCCATGTACTGGCCGTCGGAGGTCTCGTACGTGCCGTAGAAGGGGCAGCCGCCGTCGAGGAGGTTGGCCCCGCGCCGGTCCTGCCAGCCGCCGGCCGCCATCATCCCGTGGATCATGGCGGTGAGGTGGGCGGTGCCGTCGACGATGGCCGCGTCCACGACCTGGCCGGTGCCGCCCGGGGTACGGGCGTGCTGCAGGGCCGCGAGGACCCCGATGACGAGGTAGAGCGAGCCGCCCGCGTAGTCCCCGACGAGGTTGGCGGGGACGGCCGGGGGCTCGCCCGGGTTCCCGATCATGCCGAGGGCGCCGGTGACGGCGATGTACGCGATGTCGTGCCCGGCGGTGTGCGCGAGCGGGCCGTCCTGGCCCCAGCCGGTCATCCGGCCGTAGACGAGCTTCGGATTGCGGGCGTGGCAGTCGGCGGGGCCGACGCCGAGCCGCTCGGCGACCCCGGGGCGGAAGCCCTCGATGAGCACGTCGGCCCGCTCGACCAGGTCCAGCACGAGGGCGGGGCCCTCGGCGGACTTCAGGTCGACCAGAACGGACCGCTTGCCGCGGTTGGTGATGTCGTACGCGGGGTCGACCGCGAGCCCGCCGCCGCCGGGACGGTCCACCCGTACGACGTCCGCACCGAGATCGGCGAGGAGCATGGCGGCGAACGGGCCCGGGCCGATGCCCGCCAGTTCGACGACGCGCACGCCCGCGAGCGGGCCGTTGCCGGGCACGTTCCCTGTCACTGCCATCGAGCCCCCAGCATCCCTGGCGCCACTGCCGCCACTGCCGCCACTGCCGCCACTGCCGCCAACTGTGTGACACAACTGATGTAACACCAGTGATGCTAGGAACGCGTTCCACTCAGCACAAGAGCAAGCGCTTAGCCGGTTGACTCGTTTCGCGCGTCGAGCTCCTTCAGATGCCGCTTCAGGGCGACCGTCCGGTAGCTCTCCTCCACCCATTCGCACAGCACCTCGAGCGAGGGCGCCCCCTGCTCCCCCAGCGGCAGGGAGACCCAGCCCGCCTTCCCCAGCCCGTACCCGGTCGGCTCCGCCCCGGGCGCGGTCATGGCGTGGCCGTGCAGCGCCTCGTCCTTGAGCTTCACGGAGAGCCCGGGCGGCTGCGGGCCGTCCGCGTTGCCCAGGAAGACGAAGATCTTCTTGTTGACCTTCACCACACAGTCCTCCGGACCCCAGGGAAACTCCTCCACGGCCTCCGGCAGCCCGCGGGCAAACTCCCGCACCGCCTCCCACTTGCGCACCGCAGCCTTCATCGACGCCTCCCGTCACCGCAGCCGCCCGCTCGCACGGACACTCGGCCTTCACGCTAGCGCCGCCCCCCGACACGGACCGGGAAGTGGACCACGGCCTTCGCACGGGCGCCATCGGATCCCCCGTCGGCGCCATCGGTTACCGGAACCGGAATGACGACGACATCAGTCCCGCCGTCGGCCTTTTCGGGGCCTACCCGGACAACTGGCCGGAGAACATAAAACGCCTGATCACAGTAGCCAAATGCACCTTCCGTGCCGCTTTCGAAACTCTTGCCGCAGGCGCGGGAAGACAAGGATGGGGGGCATTAAGCGGAAGCCGACGAGCTATGTAATCTGAGCGAGCTTTCAGCCCTGGCCAAGGGCTCACGGAACCTAGGGGGCTCGGTGTCCTACCGCCGACTCGCAGCATCCGCCGCCGTCTTCGCGGCCGGCATTTCTCTCATACCGGGCATGGCCCACGCCGCCGGCACCGACTCCGGCGATACCCAGGGCATCAGCCAGCCCGACCTGGCGCAGGCCGGCCTGAAGAACACCGCCAAGTTCTCCAGCCCGGCCGACCGGTCGATCCGGCAGAGCGCACCGAGCCCCAAGAGCAAGCTCGCGGCCGCTGCCATGGCGGAGACCGCCGACGCCGCCAACCCGACCCTCGCGGTCGGCCTGGAAGCGTTCGCCACCTCCGCGCACGCGATCGAGCTGGACAGCTCCGTCACCAGCGCCACCACGCCGCTCGACATCACCATCGCCTGGGGCGACGGGGCCACCACCACCGCCTCGGCCTCCGGCACCCAGCTCGTGGCCTCCGAACACACCTACGCGGAGCTCGGCACCTACACCGTCAAGGTCACCGTGACGGACCAGGCCGCCAACACCTCGGTCACCAACGAGGTGGCGTTCACGACCGCGGGCTCGGACTACACCCCGTACGGCCCGACCCGTCTGCTGGACACCCGCAACGGCACCGGCGCCGCGAAGGCCGCCAAGGTCGCCCCGTACACCTCCGCCCACCTGAAGATCGGCGGGAACGGCTCCATCCCCGCCGGCGTCACCGCGGTGGTCCTCAACGTCACCGTCACCGGCACCACCAGCGGCGGCCACGTCACCGCCTTCGCCGACGGCGACGAGAAGCCGAGCACCTCGAACGTCAACTTCGTCCCGGGCCAGACGGTCCCGAACCTGGTCATCGTGCCGGTCGGCGAGAACGGCTACGTCAACCTGTACAACGGCGGCTGGGAGCCGGTCGACCTCATCGCCGACGTCACCGGCTACTTCACGCAGACCGCCTCCAGCGGCTACACCCCGCTGGCGCCGCAGCGCTTCGTCGACACCCGCAGCGGCACCGGCACCGCCAAGGGCCAGCTCGCCGGATACGGGTCCTTCGGCACCCAGATCACCGGCCTGGGCAAGGTGCCGGCCTCCGGCGTCACCGCCGTGGCGCTCAACGTGACCGTCACCAACCCGCGCAGCGACGGCCACCTGACCGTCTACCCGAGCGGCCAGCAGGCCCCGACCGCGTCCAACGTGAACTTCACGACCGGTCAGACCATCGCCAACTCGGTGATCGTCCCGGTCGGCCCCGACGGCAGGATCAACGTCCGCAACGGCGGCTGGAACCCGGCCGACGTCATCGTCGACGTCGTCGGCTACTACAGCCCGCAGAGCAAGGGCTCCTACCTGCCCTTCGCTCCGGAGCGGATGATCGACACCCGCGACCCCCAGGACCCGGCCCACGGCCCCCTGGCCGGCCGTGACTACATCTACGCGGGCATGTCCGAACCCGGTTCCGGCGTCACCGGCTTCGTGCTGAACGCCACGGTGACCAACACCAGGGACAGCGGCTTCCTCGCCGTCGCCCCGGACCCGAACACACTGGACGAGTACGACAACAACGCGGCGGGCCAGCCGGCACCACCCACCTCCTCGACCCTGAACTGGACGACCGGCAAGACCGTCCCGAACCTGGTCCAGGCAAGCACCGGCGGCACCGGCGTCGTCGACTTCTGGAACCAGAGCGACGGCGACACCGACCTCATCGTCGACGTCTTCGGCATGTACCAGGACAACTGACCCGCCGTTCGTGCGCAGGGCGCAGCGCCCCGGGATCGGCCGTCCAGGCCGCCCCCGGGGCGCTGTTCTTCGTACCCTCGCCGCGCGCTAGCCTCAGCGACCGACACGAGCGGGGGAACGGAGAGGAGCCGTGATGAACGAAGTGGTTCGGCAGGCCGACGAGGCCGCGGGCAGTGAGCGCCTGCGCGACCGGGCCTATGACGTGGTGCTCTTCGGTGCGACCGGGTTCGTCGGGGCACTGACCGCCGAGTACCTCGCCGCGCACGCCCCCGCCGGCTGCCGGTGGGCCCTCGCGGGCCGCGACCTCGGCAAGCTGGAGCGGCTGCGCGAGCGGCTGACCGCGCTCGACCCGGGCTGCGCGTCGCTGCCGCTGCTCCGCGCGGACGCCGGGGACGCACGGGCCGTACGGGAACTGGCCGCCTCCACGCGGGTCCTGGCCACGACGGTCGGGCCGTACGTCCTGTACGGGGCGGAGCTGGTCGCCGCCTGCGCCGCGGAGGGCACGGACTACGTGGACCTCACCGGCGAGCCGGAGTTCGTGGACCGGACGTACGTCGAGCACGACACCCGGGCCCGGGA
Organism: Streptomyces sp. R33; assembly: GCF_041200175.1. Taxonomy (NCBI): domain Bacteria; kingdom Bacillati; phylum Actinomycetota; class Actinomycetes; order Kitasatosporales; family Streptomycetaceae; genus Streptomyces; species Streptomyces sp. R33. The sequence continues at coordinate 1,961,355 of NZ_CP165727.1, forward strand.
GACCGGTGCGCGGCTGGTGCACGCCTGCGGCTTCGACTCGATCCCGGCCGACCTCGGCGCGTACTTCACGGTGGGACAGCTCCCGCAGGGCGTGCCGCTGCGGGTGGACGGGTTCATGCGGTCCAACGCGGTCTTCTCCGGCGGCACCCTGGCCTCGGCCCTCACCATCATGGGCCGCGGGCCGCAGACCCTGGCCGCGGCGCACGAGCGCCGGCTGCACGAGCCCCGGCTGCTGGAACGGCGCGTACGGGGACCCCTGGGCGCCCCGCGGTTCAGCCGGGAGACCGGGGCGTGGGCGCTGCCGCTGCCGACCCTGGACGCCCGGATCGTGACCCGCTCGGCGGCCGCGCTGGAGCGGTACGGGCCGGACTTCCGCTACCGGCAGTACGCCTCGGTGAAGCACCTCCCGGTCGCCGTGGGCGGTACGGCGGCGATCGGCGCGACGGTGGCCCTGGCCCAGCTCCCGGCGGCGCGGCGGTGGCTGATGAGCCGCTGGGAGCCGGGCCGCGGCCCGGACGCGGAGCGCCGGGCGCGCAGCTGGTTCACGGTCCGCTTCGTGGGCGAGGGCGGCGGCCGCCGCGTGTTCACCGAGGTCTCGGGCGGCGACCCGGGCTACGGCGAGACCGCCAAGATGCTGGCGGAGTCGGCGCTGTGCCTCGCGTACGACGCCCTGCCCGAACGGGCCGGCCAGCTCACCACGGCGGTGGCGATGGGCGACGCCCTGCTGGACCGGCTCCAGAAGGCGGGCATCCGGTTCCGGGTGGCCGCGGTGCGCTGAGCCGGCCGGGGGGCGGGGTCGGGGTGGTGTCGGGGGGCGGGGGGCGGGGGGTGTCGGGGGGTGTCGGGGGTCAGGCGGCTTCGCGCAGGGCCCGTCGGCAGAGGGAGTCGGCGTGGCGGGTGGACTCCGGGATCCGGAATCGGGGGCTCAGCGCGAGGGCGTGGGCGCAGGCGTTGTCCAGCGAGACCCGGTGGCCGACGGAAACGTACACCGGCTTGATCCGGTCCTGCGTCCGCAGCGCCCGCCCGACGACGGCGCCGTCGGCCGCGAGCAGCGGCGCGGCGTCGCCGCGGAGGGCGCCCGGCTCCTCGTAGGTGAACGTGAACGGGTTCTTCGCGACGCCCATGCTCGGCAGCCCGGTGACCACCCCGAGGTGGCAGGCGAGGCCGAAGCCGCGGGGGTGGGCGAGCCCGTAACCGTCGCAGACGACGAGGTCGGGGGCGGCGGTGAGGGCATCCAGCGCGGCCAGCACGGTGGGCAGCTCCCGGAAGGCGAGGAGCCCGGGCACGTAGGGGAAGCTGACGTGCCCGACGGCGGTCGCCTCCTCGACGACCTCGAGGGTGGCGGCGTCGAGGACGACGGCCGCGGCGGCGACCAGGTCGCGCTCGTCGTCGTAGGCGACGTCCACGCCCGCGACGAGCCCGCGTCCGGGCGGCGGACCGGGCTCGTCGAGCACGACGTGATGGCGGAGTTCGTCTTGTATCGCCCGGGCCTCGGCCTCGTCGGCGGGGGTCTTCACGCTCGTCATGATGGTTCGAGAGTAGCCTGGCGATCATGTTCGTCATGGAACTCACCTACACCGCACCCGTCGAAGCCGTCGAAGAGGAGATGGACGCGCACATCGCCTGGCTGGACGGCTACTACGCATCGGGCGTCTTCCTCGCCTCGGGCCGCAAGGTCCCGCGCGACGGCGGCATCATCCTGGCAGCCGGGGTCTCGCGCGCGGAGATCGAACGCATCGCGGCAGAGGACCCCTTCACGCTGGCCGGCGTCTGCGAGTACAGCATCACGGAGTTCATCGCGACGAGGACGTCGGGGGACCTGGCGGGGGTTCGGGAGAATCCGGTGGTTTAAGGGTTTTGGGGTTGGGGGTTGGGGTTGGGGTTGGGGTTAGGGGTTAGGGGTTGGGCGGGGCGGCGCCTGGTCGGCGTCATAGGGCCCATCGGGAGCGAGGTCTGGCGGGGTCTGCCGACTCGGTGTCGGTGTGGGTACGGGGGCGTCCCGTCAGTCCACTGTCCTTCCGTGTCGTGCCGGTCCCTCAAGGGCGCTCCTCCTTCGTCGTCGCGTCGCTTCGCGATGGCCTTCGGCCACCCTTGACCGACCGACCCGCCCCGGAATGCCAACAGACTGCCGGGACGCCCCCGAAGGATGGCCGGGGGGTTCGGGTTCCGACCTACCCAGATCAGAGATGCCGAGCAGGAGCCCCTGTCCATCCGCACCCCATTCCCCGGGACCACCGAGCAAGAGCAGGATGGGGCCAGGGGGAGGCCATGGTCCCTGAAGGGCCCAAAGGAAGCCCTTTCCGGACCCGGGCGGGGTCAACCTGCACCAGACAGCGGCCAGATGACCAGGCCGGTAGGTGTGGGCCCGCAGGCGCCCCAGATCGCTACGCGCTCCTCATCTCTCGGCGTCCGGCGGCCGTCTGGGCTGCCATACGCCGCCCAGGACCGGCACCTGTTCCCTGGAGGGGCGACTATGGGCTGTTTGTTCCAATTTGGCGGGCTGGTCGAGAGCCGAATGGGCGCGTGCCGGAGTAGGAGGTTGAGGAATCCGGCAGCAGACTCCGTCCGACGCCTTGGGGTCAGTCGCGGATGAGGAGGACGACGAAACCCACTACGGCTCCCAGCAGCAGTCCGAGGACGGAGTACCGGGGCCGCGACTCGCGTAGGACGGGGAGGAAGTGGTCGACGGAGAAGCGGCCCGGCCCGGTGAGGGTGAGGGCGACGACCCCGGCGAAGAGCACCGACTCGAGTTCCACACCCTTGGGGGGGAAGTAGGCACTCAAGCCCCGGACGGCGAGGATGTTGATGAAGGTACCGGTCAAAGCCGCGCCGGCGAGCGGAGTGAGCAGACCCAGGGCGAGCCCGAGGCCACCCAGGATCTCGGAGAGGCTGGCGATGACGGCCATGGCATCCCCGGCGGGATAGCCGCTCATCGAGAAGCCCTTGCCGGTCGCGGTGAGGCCCGGGCCCTTGAACCAGCCGAAGAGCTTCTGGGTGCCGTGGCCGACCATGGTGAGGCCGACGACGAGCCGCAGCACGAGCAGGCCGAGGTCGTGAGTGGCGGTGGTGCCAGACGTCGAGGTGGCACGAAAGATCGCGCGATCCCGCAGTTCGTACGCCATGAACGTCCGTTCTTCCGTCCCCTGCAAACGACGGCCACCCTATGGCGCTCGCCCGAAATGCCCAGGCCGCAACGTCGTCCCACCACATCGTCGACCCGTTCGGCGCAGACCGACCGCACCCCCGCTCCGTTGCAGTCCCAACCCCAGACGGCCGCCGGACGCCGAGAGATGAGGAGCGCGTAGCGATCTGGGGCGCCTGCGGGCCCACTCCTACCGGCGTGGTCATCTGGCCGCTGTCTGGTGCAGGTTGACCCTGCCCGGGTCCGGAAAGGGTGTCTATGGGCCCTTCAGGGACTGTGGCCTCCCCCTGGCCCCATCCCGCTCCACCTCGGTGGTCCGGGGGAATGGGGTGCGGATGGACAGGGGCTCCTGCTCGGCATCTCTGAGGGGCCCTCATCCGTATCCGAACCCCCCGGCCATCCTTCGGGGGCGTCCCGGCAGTCTGTTGGCATTCCGGGGCGGGTCGGTCGGTCAAGGGTGGCCGAAGGCCATCGCGAAGCGACGCGACGACGAAGGAGGAGCGCCCTTGAGGGACCGGCACGACACGGAAGGACAGTGGACTGACGGGACGCCCCCGTACCCACACCGACCCCGAGTCGGCAGACCCCGCCCCACGCCCCCATCCCGATCGACTCCCTCCGACCCCGAGCGCACGAACCCCGACAACCCCTGGAGCCACCCATGCACCATGCACCCCACGCACCCCGCCCCGCCGCCCCCGCCGACGTACCCGAGCTGGTCCGGCTTCGGGCCGTGGCTCTTGCCGCCCTCGGGGTTGACCCCGGGCCGTTCGATGCCGCCTGGCGGGATGTTGCCCGCGGGTGGTTCCTCGAGCGGATCAGCGAACGCCCAGACGTGCACTGCCTGGTCGTCGGCGGAGCACCCGGCGAGCCCCTGCTGGCCACCGGCATGGCCTGGATCACGTACCACCTGCCCAGTCCCCGGTGGACCGACGGGCGGCGCGGCTACCTCGACGGGATCGTCACCGACGAAGGCGCCCGCGGTCAGGGCCACGGCCGGCGGATAGTCGACGGGCTCACCGCCTGGCTGAACGGCAACGGGATCCACTACATCCAGCTGCACGCAAGCTCCGACGGCGAACCCGTGTACAAGGCAGCGGGCTTCGTCACCGGCCAGTACCCGGGAATGGACCTGTTCACCACTCCCCAGGACACTGCGCAGGACAACCCGCGGAACCCCCAACACCCCTGATCAACCGTCAGAACCCTTTTCAGCCGGACTTCCAGCCGGACTTCCAGCCGGACTCCTTGCCGGACTCGAAGCCGGGCTCCCCGCCCGACTCGGAGGTCGGGCTCAAAGCCCGACCTCCAGCCTCCCCACCCTCCCCTTCTCCCCCGCCGCCCAGCAGCCCCCGTCACCCGTGCAGTCGACGGTGTCGAACGAGCCGGCCGCGAGCGGCCGCCAGCTCCTGCCGCCGTCCGTCGTGACGTCCGTGCCGGTCGGGCCCACCGCCAGGGCCGCGTCGTGCAGGTGCGGGAGCCAGGCCGCGCCCGAGCGGTATGCGGGCGGCGGGGTGGGGGCCGGGCGCCAGGTGCGGCCCGCGTCCGCCGAGACGGCCGCGGCCTGCGGGGAGGCTTCGCCGGTGCGGTAGTCGCCGCCGACAGCGAAGCCCTTCGTACGGTCGCGGAAGGCCAGCGCGAAGACCCCCTTGGCCGGGTCGCCCGCCGGGATGCCCGATTCGGCGACCCGCCAGGTGCGGCCGCGGTCCGCCGAGTGCAGGATCCGGGCGGCCGCGCCGCCGCCCGTGGCCAGCCAGACGTCGCGCGACCCCGCGCTCACCAGGCACTGGCCGCTCGCGGCGAAGCCCGCCTCGCCCGGCAGGGCCTCCGGCATGCCCGTACTCGGCAGCACCGACCAGTTCCGGCCGCCGTCGTCCGTCGACAGGATCCGGAACCTGCCGTCCACCGGGTCGCTCACGGCCAGCCCGTGCCGGGAGTCGAAGAAGGTGAGGCAGTCGTAGAAGGCGCGCGGGTCGGGACTGCGGAAGGTCTCGGTCCAGGTGGCGCCGCCGTCCTCGGTGCGCAGCACCCGTGACGCCTCGCCCTCCCCGATGGACAGGGCCACCGCACGCCGTGCGTCGAAGGCCTCGATGTCGCGCAGCTCCAGGCCTTCCGCGACCGCGCCCGGCGGTGAGACGTCGCGCCAGCTGCGGCCGCCGTCCACGGTGCGCAGCACCGTGCCCTTGGAGCCGGCCACCCAGGCCGTGGAGCGGCTGACCGCCGCCAGGCCGCGGAAGCGGGAGTCCTTGCCGGTCTCCTTCAGCGCCCAGCCCACGCCCCGTAACCCTTGCCCGTCGTGCCCCTGCACGCCGTACCCCTCCACGCCGTACCCCTGCACTTCCTGCACGTCCTGCGCGTACGCGGGGCCGGCCAGCAGCCCCACCGTCAGAGCCGCCGTGGCCATGCCAACTCCCAGAAGTCTCATGGCGCCGGAAGCTAATGCACCCCGGATCCGGCGTCCAGGGTGCGTCCGGGCCGCCGCGTTCCTAGGCTGGGGCCATGCCATCCAAGGAACCCAAGGCCTACGACGGCAAGCGCATCACCGTCACGTACGACACCGGCCGGTGTCTGCACGCCGCCGAGTGCGTGGGCGGACTGCCCGAGGTGTTCGACTCGGGGAAGCGTCCGTGGGTGCAGCCCGACGGGGCCGAGCCGGAGCGGGTGGCCGAGGTGATCCGCCGCTGCCCCTCGGGCGCGCTGCAGTACCGGTTCGCGGACGACGGGCCGGCCGAGGAGCCGGACCGGCCGACCACCGTCGTACGGTCGCCCGCCGGCCAGCTCGTGATGCGCGGCGATCTGCGCGTGACGACGCCCGACGGGAGCGTCCGCAGGGAGACCAGGGCCATGCTTTGCGCCTGTGGAGTGAGCGGGAACCAGCCGTTCTGCGACCACTCCGGAGCGTGCGGCAGCGACTGAGTCCCCTTGGCGCGCACCCGCTCCCACCGACCCACGCCGTCACTCTGTGCAATCAAACGGACGCGTTCCAGCCAATCGGTGACACAGCTCACGTCAGTTCGCGTGCACGGATTTGCCGATTCCGGCGTCTATCCGGTTGCCGGGTTCCACCCACGCCCGGCAGCAGATCCGCCGCAAGGGAGCGAGCCTTGATCACTGTTATCGAGCAGGCCGTGCAGGCCCGTCTGGTCGCCACCGCCCCGAAGGTCGAGACCGTACCCGTCACGCTCTGCTACGACCGTGCGGATCCCTTCGCCGTGCGCATGGCCTTCCCCGCCCCCGCCACCCTCGAGGGCATCGAGGTCTCGTGGACCTTCGCCCGCGAGCTCCTCGAATCGGGGCTGGACCGCCCGACGGGGTGCGGCGACGTGCGGGTGCGGCCGTACGACATCGACCGGACCACGATCGAGTTCCACGCGCCCGAGGGCGTGGCGATCGTGCTGATGCTGACGGCCGAACTGCACCGGTTCCTGGAACGGGCCGCGACGGTCGTCCCGCCGGGTCTGGAGCACCTGTACCTCGACATGGACCACAGCCTGGCCGAGCTGATGCGCGACCCGCACTGAGGGCCGGCCGGCCCACGCCTCCTCCCCGCCCGCTCCCCCGCGCTTAATTCGTTTGCGGGCGGCTCAGGCCGCCCGTAGCTTCGTAGACGCCCCATCGCCGTCGAAACGGAGCAGGACATTGGACTTCTGAGGTCCGAGACACCGACCCACCCGGCCGTCGGCTGTCTCCCCGCGTTGCACGCACCACTCACGCAACCTGGAGGCCTCCGTGTCCCATACCCCTGCTTTCATCACGTGTTCCGCCCTGTCCTTCGACTGGCCCGACGGCACCCCCGTCTTCGAGGGCTTCGACCTGGCCGTCGGCCCTGGCCGTACCGGCCTCATCGGGCTCAACGGCTGCGGGAAGTCCACCCTGCTGAAGCTCGTCGCGGGTGAACTGACCCCGTCCGACGGCCAGTTGTCCGTGGCCGGCACCATCGGCCACCTCCCCCAGAGCGTCACCCTCGACACCGCCCTGCGCGTCGACGAGGCGCTCGGCATCCGCGCCGTCCGCACCGCCCTGCACGCCATCGAGGCGGGCGAGGCCACCGAGGCGAACTTCACCACGGTGGGCGACGACTGGGACGTCGAGGAGCGGGCCCTGGCCCTGCTCGACCAGCTCGGCCTCGCCCGGATCGGCCTGGACCGTACGGTCGGCGAACTCTCCGGCGGTGAATGCGTGTTGCTGCGCCTCGCGGCCCTGCTTCTCGCCCGGCCCGACGTCCTGCTGCTGGACGAGCCGACGAACAACCTCGACCTGCGCGCCCGGCGCCGCCTGTACGCGGCGGTCGAGTCCTGGTCCGGGGTGCTGCTCCTGGTCAGCCACGACCGGGAGCTGCTGGAGCGGGTCGACCAGATCGCCGACCTGCACGACGGCGAAGTCCGCTGGTACGGAGGGAACTTCACGGCGTACGAGGAGCAGCTCGCCGCCGAGCAGGACGCGGCCGAGCGGATGGTCCGGGTCGCGGAGGCCGACGTACAGCGGCAGAAGCGGGAACTGTCCGACGCGCACATGAAGTTGGCGCGGCGCAAGCGGTACGGCCAGAAGATGTACGACTCGAAGCGCGAGCCGAAGATCGTCATGGGCGCCCGCAAGCGCGCTGCCCAGGAGTCGGCCGGCAAGCACCGCATCATGCACACCGAGAAGCTGGCTCAGGCGAAGGAGCGGCTGGACCAGGCGGTGGAGGCAGTCCGGGACGACGACGAGATCCGGATCAAGCTGCCCGCCACACAGGTCCCGCCGGGACGCCGGGTCCTGACCCTGAGCGATGTGCACCTGGTGCACGGGGCCAGGGCTGCCGGTGAGTGGGAGCTGCGCGGTCCGGAGCGGATCGCGCTGGTGGGCCGCAACGGTTCGGGCAAGACGACCCTGCTGCGCACGATCGCGGGCCTGCTCGCGCCTGCGTCCGGCGAGGCGCTGACCCATGTGCCGACGCGGTTCCTGCCGCAGCGGCTGGACGTGCTCGACGAGAGCCGTTCGGTGGTGGAGAACGTGGCGCGGTTCGCGCCGCAGGCCTCGAACAACCTGATCCGGGCGCGGCTCGCGCACTTCCTGTTCCGGGGCGCCCGGGCGGACCGGCCGGCGGGCACCCTGTCGGGCGGCGAGCGCTTCCGGGCGGCGCTGGCGGCGCTGCTGCTGGCGGAGCCGGCTCCGCAGCTGCTGATGCTGGACGAGCCGACGAACAACCTGGACCTGGCGAGCGTGCGGCAGCTGGCGGGCGCGCTGGAGTCGTACGAGGGCGCACTGCTGGTCGCGAGCCACGACGTGCCGTTCCTGGAGTCGATCGGGATCACGCGGTGGCTGCTGCTGGACGGCGAGATGCGGCCGACCACGGCCGAGGAGGTGCGGGAGACGCTCTGGCACGAGTGACGGGCGCGGTGGTCCCCGCCGTCAAGGAAGGTGCCGGGGACCACCTGTCGGCGTGACTTTCGCTCCCCGGCGCCCTTCCAGCACGCCTACAAACTGCATAGATAACCGGATGTAACCGGGCATATGAACGCCTGGGGCTTGGCGGCTCCTCACGCTCCGCTTAACCTACGGATTCGTAGGCTACGGAACCGTAGGTAATTCGCTTTGTCCCCAGGAGCACCCGTGACGATCACCTCTCCCCACCTCGGCAGCTCGGAGGCGTGGACAGACGCCAAGCTGCTGTACGCGCTGGAAGAGGTGGTCGAGAAGGAACTCAACCGCCATCTGAAGGTCACCAAGGACTGGATGCCCCACGAGTACGTCCCGTGGAGCGACGGCCGGAACTTCCCGGGCTTCTTCGAGGACGGCGAGGCCTGGGACCCGGAGCAGTCCAAGGTCACCGACATCGGCAAGATCGCGCTGGTCGTGAACCTGCTGACCGAGGACAACCTCCCCAGCTACCACCACGAGATCGCCACGCTCTTCGGGCGCAACGGCGCCTGGGGCACCTGGGTGCACCGCTGGACGGCCGAGGAGGGCCGCCACGGCATCGTGATGCGTGACTACCTGCTGGCCTCGCGCGCCGTGGACCCGGACAAGCTCGAAGCGTTCCGCATGCAGCACATGTCGGAGGGCTTCGAGTCCGACAACCGGCACTCGATGCTGCACTCGGTGGCGTACGTGGCCTTCCAGGAGCTCGCGACCCGCATCTCGCACCGCAACACCGGCCACCAGTCCGGTGACCCGGTCTGCGACCGGATGCTGGCCCGCATCGCGCAGGACGAGAACCTGCACATGATCTTCTACCGGAACCTGCTGGGCGCCGCCTTCGAGATCGCCCCGGACCTGACGATGCAGGCCGTGCGCGACGTCGTGGTCAACTTCCGGATGCCCGGACACGGCATGCCCGGCTTCGAGCGCATGGCCGCCCAGATGGCGATCGGCGGGGTCTACAACCTGCGGATCCACCACGACGACGTGCTGAGCCCCGTGATCCGCTTCCTGAAGATCATGGACATCGACGGTCTCGGCCCCGAGGGCCAGAAGGCCCAGGAGGAGCTCGGGCTGTTCATGAACGGCCTGGACTCCGAGGCCCGCAAGTTCGACGAGCGCCTTGCCGCCCGCGCGGCCCGCATCGCGGCCCGCAAGGCCTGACGGCCCAGGGCCCTCAGCCCGTCACCGAAACCCTGGCAGAGCCGTACTCTGCCAGGGTTTCGTGCTGCCCGGGTTTCGTGCTGCCCGGCCGTCGGGCCTGTGCAGCCCTCGCGCACGGTCAGCTGCGCGGGCGCAGGGCGAGGCGCTCCGACTCCGAGAGGCCGCCCCAGACGCCGAAGCGCTCGTCGTTGGCCAGGGCGTACTCCAGGCATGCCACACGGCCCTCGCACGCCCCGCACAGCCGCTTCGCGTCCCTCAGGGACGAGCCGGGCTCCGGGAAGAAGAAGCCCGGGCCCGTCTGGGCGCAGAGGGCGAGGTCGTACCAGGCGGGCGCGGTGGTGGCGGTGGTGGCGGTAGCGGTGTTCATCGACATGCCGGAGATCCTCACGGCCGCCGATGGACGTCCGATCAACGCCTGATCAACACCGGCTCGCTCCGGGACCTCCGCAGGGCCTCAGGCCCCTGTCGCAGGAGCGCTGGCAATGACCGCGAACCGCGCACCGTAGGGGTCCGCCAGCTTCGCGAAGCGGCCGACACCCTCCATGAACACCGGCGACAGCCGGACCTTGCCGCCCGACTCCTCGGCCCTGGCCGCCGTCACATCGCAGTCGACCACCTCGAAGTACGGGGTCCAGTAGGGGCGTTCGGCGTCCTCCACCGGGTCCGAGCCGATCGGGACCAGGCCGCCGAAGGCCGCCTCGTCGGGCGTGCCGGCCGCCTTGACCACCGTGTACGAGCCGCCTTCGAAGGGCATCTCGCTGATCTCCCAGCCGAAGACCGAGCCGTAGAAGGCCGCGGCCGCCTGCACGTCGGCCGTGTACAGCTCGGTCCAGCACAGGGTGCCGACGTCGGTCACCGCGCCGAGGCCCTCGATCCTGCCCGGCTGCCAGATCGAGAACGTGACCCCCGCAGGGTCGGCGAAGATCGCCATCCGGCCGAGGCCCATGACGTCCCTGGGTTCGACCGCGACCGTGCCGCCCGCCTCGACCACGGCGGCCGCAGTGGCGTCGGCGTCGGAGCTCTGGAAGTACAGCGTCCAGGCCGACCGGACCTCCTCCGGCGCGACGGCCATGGCGCCCGCCACCGTCTTGCCGCCGAGGTGGAACATCGCGTATCCGCCGGCTTCCTCGCCGCCCGGCCGGAAGTCCCAGCCGAACAGCCCGGTGTAGAACCCGGCGGCGCCGTCGAGGTGGGGCGTGCCGAGGTCGACCCAGTTCGGGGAGCCGTCTTTGTAGTCCGTCGTGAGCATGACCCGTACTCCTTCCGTCCTCACTACGAGCATGGCACCCGCCTCTGACAGCGGGCTCAGTCCTCGTGCTTCGCACGGCTCGGCTGGACGCGCTTCGGTTCGCCCGGCATCTTCGGGTAGTCCGGCGGGTACGGCATGTCGCCCAGGCCGTGGTCGTGTTCGTGGCGGTCGGCCAGTTCCAGGGCGGCGTCCAGGGCGAAGGCGTGGTCGTCCATGTCCGCGTGCAGGTCGCCGAGTTCGGCGTAGCGCGCGGGCATGGTGGTGATGTCGAAGTCGCGGGGCTCGGCGGAGTCGATCTCGTCCCAGCGCAGCGGGGCCGAGACCGGGGCGTGCGGGCGGGGGCGTACGGAGTAGGCGGAGGCGATGGTGCGGTCGCGGGCGGTCTGGTTGTAGTCGACGAAGATCCGCTCGCCGCGCTCCTCCTTCCACCACGCCGTGGTCACCTTCCCGGGCATCCGCTGTTCCAGCTCCCGGCCGATCGCGATCGCACAGCGCCGGACCTCGGTGAAGGTCCAGCGCGGCTCGATCGGAACGAAGACGTGCAGGCCGCGCCCGCCCGAGGTCTTGGGCCAGCCGCGCAGGCCCAGGTCCTCCAGTACGTCGCGCAGCTCGTGGGCGCAGATCACCGCGTGGTGGTAGTCGGTGCCCGGCTGCGGGTCCAGGTCGATGCGCAGCTCGTCGGGCCGGTCGGTGTCCTCGCGGCGCACCGGCCAGGGGTGGAAGGTCAGGCAGCCCAGGTTGGCCGCCCACAGCACGGCTGCGGGCTCGGTCGGGCAGATCTCGTCGGCCGTCCGCCCGGAGGGGAATTCGATGTGGGCGGTGGGGATCCAGTCGGGCAGGTTCTTCGGGGCGCGCTTCTGGAAGAAGGACTCGCCCTGCACCCCCTCGGGGTAGCGCTCCAGGGTGGTGGGCCGGTTGCGCAGGGCGCGCGTGATCCCGTCGCCCACGGCCAGGTAGTACTGCGCCACGTCCAGCTTCGTCAGGCCCCGCTCGGGGAAGTACACCTTGTCCGGGCTGGACAGCCGCACCGTCCGACCGCCCGCGTCCAGCTCGATCGCATTACCGGATGCACCCATGTGCGCCACGGTAGGCGGGCCCGGCCAGGTGCGCATACCGGGCGGGCCGGGGCGTACCACCGCAGAATCTAAGACATGGATCTGCCCGTGATGCCGCCCGTGAAGCCGATGCTCGCCAAGTCGGTGGCCAAGATCCCGCCGGGCATGCAGTACGAGGCCAAGTGGGACGGCTTCCGCGCCATCGTGCACCGTGACGGCGACGAGGTGGAGATCGGCAGCCGCACCGGCAAGACCCTGACCCGGTACTTTCCCGAGCTGGTGACCGCACTCAAGGAGAGCCTGCCGCCCCGCTGCGTGGTGGACGGCGAGATCGTCATCGTTCAGGGCGGGCGGCTCGACTTCGACCGGCTGACCGAGCGGATCCATCCCGCGCAGTCCCGTGTTGACATGCTGGCGCGGACGACCCCCGCCAGCTTCGTCGCCTTCGACCTGCTCGCGCTCGGCGACGAGGCGCTCCTGGACACCCCGCTCACCGACCGCCGCACCGCCCTCACCGACGCCCTGTCCACCGCTCGGCCCCCCGTTCATCTCGCGCCCGCGACCACCGACCCCTCGCTCGCGCAGGAGTGGTTCGAGCGGTTCGAGGGCGCCGGGCTCGACGGGGTGATCGCCAAGCCGCTCGATCTCCCCTACCGGCCCGATGCCCGTCTCATGTTCAAGATCAAGCACGAGCGTACGGCCGACGTCGTCATCGCGGGTCTGCGTTTCCACAAGAGCGGTCCGATCGTCGGATCGCTGCTCCTGGGCCTGTACGACACCGGCGGCGCCCTCCAGCACGTGGGGGTCTGCGCCGCCTTCCCCATGAAGCGCCGCGCCGAGCTGGTGGACGAGCTCGCCCCGCTGCGGATGGACGACGCCACCGGTCACCCGTGGGCCGCCTGGGCCGAGGAGTCCGCCCACGAGAGCGCCCGGCTGCCCGGCGCACAGAGCCGCTGGACCGGCAAGAAGGACCTGTCCTGGGTGCCGCTGCGCCCCGAACGCGTCTGCGAGGTGGCGTACGACCACATGGAGGGCGACCGCTTCCGGCACACCGCCCAGTTCCGCCGCTGGCGGCCCGACCGCGTACCGGAGAGCTGTACGTACGCCCAGCTCGAGGAGGTCGTCGGCTACGACCTCGCCGAGGTCCTCGGCCCGGCCGCCGGCGCGTAGGCCTCCCCTCTCCCGGCGCCGGGGCCCCCTCAGGACCCCGCCGTCAGCTTCTCCCACTCCTCCCGGTCCGGGCCCACCGCGTGCGGTGCGTAGTGCGGCCGCGCCGCCAGCCAGCGCGCCACCCGGGCCCGGACCTCCGGGTCCGCGTACGCCCGCTCCGGCGGCTCGGCCAGGTGCCGGACCCGCGCCCGGGCCCGCATCACCTCCGGATCCTCCAGGGCGCACTCGAACAGCGCGGCGACCTCGCGGGCCGTCCCCGTCCGCCCCGCCCGGGTCGCGAACCGTTCGCCGATGGCCGCGTCGGCCACCACCTGGAAGTCGAACCACGGCTTCAGGGTGCGCACCGCCCATGCGTGGTACTCGGCGGCGAAGCGCGCCGACCCCGGGTCCTGGTGCGCCGTACGGGCCACCCTGCGCGCCGCCCACAGCGCGAGCGAGGTGCCCTGCCCCAGCGTCGGGTTGGTGTGCGTGATCGCGTCCCCGACGGGTACGAGTCCGGTGGCCACCGGCCCCTGCTCGTCGACGAGCGCGCTCCACCGGTTGTCCAGGCTCGCCGTGGCCAGTACGCCGGACAGCGGTTCGGCGCCCAGGTCGAGCCAGGCCGCACCGGGCGGGAAGGCCCGGGCGGCGGCCTCGAAGACGGCGGGGTCGCGCAGCGCCGAGCGGGTGGTGTCCCGGGTGTGGACGAACAGGGTCACGGCGAACACCCGGTTGTCGGCCGGGAAGACCGCGCACCCGGCGAAGGTGCCGCCGGTCACCGCCCAGGGCCGGCGCGGCCCCTCCTCCAGCCCCCCGGGCAGCCGGTACCAGCGGCAGAAGTACGCCAGCCCCGTACGGTGCCGCTCCACGAGGGCCGGGCGGCAGCCCGCCGCGGCCAGCAGCCGTTCGACGCCGCCGCGCCGGCCGGCCGCGTCCACGACGAGGTCCGCCGCGTATGCACCGGCCTGCGTGGTCACGCCCGTCACCCGGACCGCCGCAGCTCCGGGCCCGGTCGTCGCCGGTTCGGTCGTCGCCGGCCCGGTCGTCGTCAGCCCGGTCACCGGCTCCCCGTGGTGCATGACGGCCCCCGGTTCGGCGCGCAGGGCCGTGGCCAGCGCGCTCTCCAGCACGATGCGCCGGGCCTGCAGCATCACGAGGTCCTCGTCGCCGGGCCGCTCGGGCGGGCGGACCTCGAACCAGTCCAGCTCGTGCCGTTCGCGGGCGCCGAGCCGCAGCATCTCCGCGTGGACGTCGGGCAGTTCGTCCCGGAGCACGGTGCGGGCCGCGCCGAGCAGGGCGTGCGGCTGGGTGGCCTGCGGGACGCCGGGCCGGTGCCAGCCGAAGAAGTCCCGGTCGAGTGCGGCTCCGGGGGCGCGCGTGTCCCGTTCGAACAGTTCGGCGGTGTGTCCGTGCCGCGCCGCGAGCAGCGCGGTCGCCAGCCCTCCGACACCTCCGCCGATGACCAGCACATGTGCCATTGCGTGCCCCCCGAGCCTCTGAGCCGATGAACGGTACGAAGATCAGACCGCTCAGAGCTTGCACGGACGGGCCCTGACCGAAACCCGCACACCTGTCCGATGCGCTACGCCCCGCCCACGCTCCGGCCCGCGCGGTGGGCCTCGAGGGCCCGCCGGGTCTCCTCCTCGATCAGGTCGGTGTTGATCGCCACGGCCGCACGCACGCCGGCCGCGGCCGCGCCGGCCAGCTGCTCCATCGGACCGGCCACGTTCCCGGCCGCCCAGACGCCCCGCAGCGCGGTGGCCCCGGTCGCCGGATCCGCTTCCAGGCAGGTGCCGACCGCCACCCCGGACCGCTCCACGGTGGCGACGGGCAGTCCCAGGCTCGCCGCCACCCCGGCGCGGGCGGTGAACCGCGGCCCCACCACGAGGGCCGTGCACGCCACGGTGCCTCCGTCGGCCAGGGCCACCCCGGCCAGCCGGCCGTCCGCGATCTCGAGGCCGGTCACCTCGCCTTCCGCCACCGCGATGCCGAGGGCGGCCAGCAGCTCCCGGTCCTCGCCGGTGAGCGGCCAGGTGTGGGACAGCAGGGTGACCCGGTCGCTCCAGTTCCGCCACATCTGCGCCTGGTGCACCGCGACGGGGCCGGTGGCCAGCACCGCGAGCGGCTCGTCGCGCACCTCCCAGCCGTGGCAGTACGGGCAGTGCAGCACGTCCCGCCCCCAGCGCTCCCGGAGCCCCGCGATCTCCGGCAGCTCGTCCACCAGACCGGTGGCGATCAGCAGCCGGCCGGCCCGGACCGCCGCCCCGTCGGCGCACCGGACCAGGAAGCCGCCCCCGGGCAGCCGGTCGGCGGCGAGTACGGTGCCGGCCGTCCCGGACCGGATCCGGCCCCCGTACCCGGCGACCTCCGACCGCCCCACGGCCAGCAGCTCCGCCGGGCTCGCGCCGTCCCGGCCCAGGTATCCGTGCAGGTGGGCGGCCGGGGCGTTGCGGGGGCTGCCGGAGTCGAGCACGAGCACCGACCGGCGGGCGCGGGCCAGGGTCAGCGCCCCTGCGAGTCCGGCGGTGCCGCCGCCCACGACCACCACGTCGAAGAAGCTCGTCTGCACGTCTCTCCCGGTTGCTTCGTCCATACCGGTGAGGGTGTGGCCGGACCCGCCCGCTTGACAAATGCTCTTGCCGAACCGGCAAATTGAGTCATGGCCACCGAGGAACAGCCGCACCGCGGGCGGGACGACCAGCGGCAGCAGGACGACGAGGAACTCGCGGACGTGCTGAACGCCGTAGGGCCACGGCTGCGCGCCCTGCGCCTGCAGCGCGGCAGCACCCTCGCCCAGCTCGCCGAGGCCACCGGAATCTCGCTGTCCACCCTCTCCCGGCTGGAGTCCGGGCAGCGCCGGCCGACCCTGGAGCTGCTGCTTCCCCTGGCCAAGGCGCACCGCGTCGCCCTGGACGAGCTGGTCGGCGCCCCGGAGACGGGCGATCCGCGGATCCGTCCGCGCCCCTTCGTCCGGCACGGCTGTACGTACGTGCCGCTCACCCGCAATTTCGGCGGCGTGCACGCGTTCAAGCAGATCCTGCCGCCCCTGCCGGGGCCGCTCGTGGACCCGCAGCTGCAGGTCCACGAGGGCTACGAGTGGCTGTACGTGCTCTCGGGGCAAGTGCGGCTGCTGCTCGGCGAGCACGACCTCGTGCTCGGCGCCGGGGAGGCCGCCGAATTCGACACCCGCACCCCGCACGCCTTCTTCAACGCGGGTCCGCAGCCCGCCGAGTTCCTGAGCCTCTTCGGACCCCAGGGCGAGCGGATGCACGTACGCGCCAGACCCACCACCCCACCGCAGCAGGAAACCGGAGCAGAGTGATGACGACGCCGAACGACCGGCCCGACGGCCCCGCACGGGCCGTCCCGCAGCCCAATGCCGTCGTCGGCGTCGGGCTGGTCGTGGCCGACCCCGAGGGCCGGGTGCTCCTCGGGCAGGCGCACGACGGCCGCTGGGAGCTGCCCGGCGGGAAGGTCGACCCCGGGGAGAGCTTCGAGCAGGCCGCCGCCCGGGAACTGGCCGAAGAGACGGATCTGCGGGTGGCTCCCGAGGACATCCGGATCCTGACCGTCCAGCTCTCCCCGAGGGCCGGGGTCACCCGCCTGACCGCCGGGGCCGTCACCACCGCCGCCCAGGGCACCCCCAGGGTCACGGAGCCGCACAAGATCCTGCACTGGCAGTGGTTCGCCCCGGACGGGATCCCGGACGCCCTGTACGCGCCCTCGACCGCGGTCCTGCGCGCCTGGCGCCCCGAACTGGGGCCGACCCTGCCGCCCGTCCCGTCGTACGACTACCCGACGGCACAGGGCCCGACGGCGTAGGACCCGCCCGCAGGGCCCGGCGACCTGCTGTGACATCTCCCACCCCCTCTTGCCACAAGAAAGAAGGCAAACCTAAGTTCAGACGTATGGCCCCACACCACCCCACACCCCCCACCGGCCCGGGCACCCCGGCGCTGGTCGACTTCACCGTCGACCTCACCGCGCAGGAGGTGCTCCGACGGGCCCAGGTCATGGAAGCCCTCGGCTCCGACTGGGACCCGATCGAGGTACTGCGCGGCGAGGAGGCGGCGTACGACCTGCTGTACTCCGGCCTCGACGAGGAGCAGCAGCGCGTGTACGACGACCTGGTCGCGGCCGGCGTACTGCCCTCGCGCGGGGGCGGCCATGCTGCCGCTTGACCCGCAGGCGGACCTCGGGCGCCGCGCGTGGGTGACCTGTCCGAGCTGCGACGACAGTCGCGGGTGCGCCCCGTGCGAGCAGCAACGCACGTGCTCCGACCACTGGCGCTACCTGCTGTCCAACACGGGCAGCCTGCTGCACCTGCAGTGCCCGTCCTGCACGCACGTCTGGGTGCACGAGAGCGGTTTCGGCGCGACCCGTTCCCTGTGGAGCCGCATCACCAGCGGACGCACCGGGCTCTGAACGGGGCGTTCACCCCGCTGCCGGAGGAGGCAACGGATCACACCCCCGCCGGGGCCTTCCGCGCGAAGTGGCCCTCGCGCAGGTCCTCGGCCAGCAGCCGCTTCGCGATCGCGTCGGCCGCCGCCCGCAGTTCCTCGCTCCGCGGGCGGCCGCGGTCCTTCTCCAGCTGGTCGCCGAGCCAGTCGCCCCACGCCTTGGAGATGGTCGCCGCCTCCCGCTCCCCCGCCGCCGTGAGCGTGAAGAAGGTGCCCTCGCGGGTCAGGTAGCCCTCCTCGATCATCCGGTCGAAGACGGGCAGCAGGACCTCCGGCGGCACCGAGCGGCGCGAGGCGACGAGCCCGAGGCTGGCGTGCCCGACGGTGCGGGTCATGAGCTCCACCTGCATCACCGCCCAGGCACCCGCCACGTCCAGCCGGGTGTCCGAGGCGTTCACGATCGCCCGCGCCGTCTCCGGGCCCATGTTCCGGACGAGTTTGCCGACCGCCAGCTCCAGCAGTTTGGCCGAGTCGCCGGAGGCCGTGGCCGGTGAGGCGAAGCCGTCGCCCATGTCCGTGGACGCCGCGCGGACGGTGTCGCGCAGCCGGACCTGTTTGAGGAAGAGCGCGACGACGAAGCCGATCCCGGCCACCGGCACGGTCCACAGGAACACCGTGTGCAGCGTCTGCGCGTACGCCTCGACGATCGGCCCGGCCGCCGCCGGGTCGAGCCCGTGGACGCCCTTGGGGCTCTGGGCCGCCTCCGCCAGCTGCGCCGGATCGCCCCCGGTGGCACGGGCGGCCTCGGCGACGGCCTTCTCCAGTTCGGGGCCCAGGGTGTTGGCGTAGATCGTGCCGAAGACGGCGGTGCCGAACGAGCTGCCGAGCGTACGGAAGAACGTGACGCCCGAGGTGGCGGTGCCGAGGTCGGCGTAGTCCACGGTGTTCTGGACGGCGATCGTGAGGACCTGCATGCACAGGCCGATCCCGGTGCCGAGCACGAACATGTACAGGGATTCCAGCCAGGCCCCGGTCTGCGGACCCATCCGGGACAGCAGGTAGAGGCCGATCCCCATCACCAGGCAGCCCACGATGGGGAAGATCCGGTACCGCCCGGTCTTGCTGGTGACGTTGCCGCTGAAGACGGACGCGATCAGCAGGCCGATCACCAGCGGCAGGGTCCGTACGCCCGAGACCGTGGCCGAATCCCCGTCCACGAACTGCAGGTACGTCGGCAGGAACGTCATCGCGCCGAGCATCGCGAAGCCGACCACGAAGCTGAGCACCGAGCAGACCGTGAAGACCGGGTTCCGGAACAGCCGCATCGGCAGCATCGGTTCCGCCGCCCGCGTCTCGGCCAGGCAGAACAGGGCCAGGGCCAGCACGCCGAGCACGAAGAGCCCGATGATCGTCGCGGAGCCCCAGGCGTACTCGTTCCCGCCCCAGCTGGTGGCCAGGATCAGCGCGCTGGAGCCCACCGCGACCAGGGCGATGCCCAGGTAGTCGATGCGGGTCCCCCCGGCGGCCCGGACCGAGGGGATCGTCCGGGCCGCCGCGATCACGACCAGGATCGCGATCGGGACGTTCACGTAGAACGCCCACCGCCAGGACAGGTGGTCGGTGAACAGGCCGCCGAGCAGGGGCCCGATGACGGTCGCGACCCCGAAGACGGCGCCGATCGCGCCCTGGTACTTGCCGCGTTCGCGCAAGGGGACCACGTCGGCGATCAGGGCCATGGAGGTGACCATGAGGCCGCCTGCGCCGACGCCCTGGACGCCCCGCCACAGGATCAGCAGGGACATGTTGCTCGCCAGGCCGCACAGGAACGAGCCGGTGATGAAGACGATCGCCGAGATCTGGAAGATCAGTTTCCGGCCGAAGAGGTCGCCGAACTTGCCCACGAGCACCGTCGCGACGGTCTCCGCGAGCAGGTACGAGGTCACCACCCACGACATGTGGTCCCCGCCGCCCAGATCCGCCACGATCGTGGGCAGAGCGGTGCCGACGATCGTCTGGTCGAGGGCCGCGAGCAGCACGCCCAGCATGATCGTGCCGAAGACGACGTTGCGCCGGCGCCGGTCGAGCTCAGGAGGCGCCGCGACTGCGGCGGAGGCTTCGGCGGGGGCAGTGGTCACATCTCGCACTCTCACAGCGCCCCCACCCGCCCGCATGCGCACTGGGCCGTACGGGGGACCTCCGGCGCGCTCCCGAACGCGGGATCAGCGCAGGTAGGAGAGCCCCGGGTGCTCCGCCGCGTAGCCGTCCAGGAGCCGGCGCGCCACCCCGACCGAGTCCACCAGCGGGTGCAGCGCGAAGGCCTTGACGGCCTCGGCCCGGGAGCCGCTCGCGGCGGCCGCGAGGACCTCCCGCTCGACCGCCTTGACCGAGGTCACCAGGCCCACCGCGTGCAGCGGCAGCGGGTCCACGGCCACCGGGTGGGCGCCGTTCGCGTCGACCAGGCAGGGCACCTCGATGACCGCCTGCGCGTCGAGCACGGACAGGGTCGAGCGGTTGCGGACGTTGAGGATCAGCGTGGCCCGCTCGTCCCGGGCGATGGCCCGCATGAGCGCGAGCGCGACCTTCTCGTACCCGCCGGACTCCAGATCGCTCTCGTCGCGCTCGCCCGTGCCCGCCGCCTCGCGGTTCTCGGCCATGTACGTGGCTTCCCGCTCGGCCCTGGTCCGGTCCCAGGCGGCCAGCGCCGCCCCGGCCGGCCGGTCCGCGCGGCCCGCCTCGGCGTAGAAGCCGCGCTGCTGGTCGCGCAGGAACGCGCCGCGGGTCTGCTGGGCCTCCGTGTACGCCCGTACTGTGTCACGGTTGAAGTAGTAGTAGTGCAGGTACTCGTTGGGGATCGCGCCGAGCGAGCGCAGCCACTCGGCCCCGAACAGCCGGCCCTCCTCGAAGGACTCCAGCGCCCCGGTGTCGGCCAGCAGCCGGGGCAGCTCGTCACGGCCGCCGATGCGCAGTCCGCGGAGCCAGCCCAGGTGGTTGAGGCCGACGTAGTCGATCCAGGCGTCCTCGGGGCGGGCGCCGAGCAGCCGGGCGACGCGCCGGCCGAGCCCCACCGGGGAGTCGCAGATCCCGATCACCCGGTCGCCGAGCTCCTCGGCCATGGCCTCGGTGACCAGCCCCGCCGGGTTGGTGAAGTTGATGACCCAGGCCTCGGGGGCGCTGCGGGCGATCCTGCGGGCGATCTCCCGGGCGACCGGTACCGTCCGCAGGCCGTACGCGATCCCGCCCGCGCCGACCGTCTCCTGGCCCAGCACGCCCTCGGCCAGGGCGACCCGCTCGTCCGCGGCGCGCCCCTCGAGGCCGCCGACGCGGATGGCGGAGAAGACGAAGTCGGCCCCGCGCAGGGCCTCGTCGAGGTCCCCGGTGGCGGTGACGGCCGGGGCGTCGGGCGCTCCGGTGGCGGCCGCCTGGTCGGCGAGCACCCGGGCCATGGCGCCGAGCCGGGAGGGGTCCTCGTCGTACAGCGTCACCTGGGTGACCCGGCCCTCGGCGTGGTCGCCGAGCAGTGCACCGTAAACGAGCGGCACCCGGAATCCGCCCCCGCCGAGGATGGTCAGCCGCACGCCCTACCGCCCTTCACCCGTGCCACGATCGGTGCCACGATCCGTGGCATCCGCTCCGCGACACGTGATCGACACCTGTTGGAGGGCTCCAGTGTCCCCTGCCGGGCGGCGCGGCGGGGGCTCAGTCCTCCAGCGACGGGACGGCGCGCAGCCGGGGCCCCTGGTGGAGCGGGGCGGCGGCGCCCGGGACCGGGCCCGCCGCGGCGCCCTGCGGCGCCGACAGGATCATGGTGATCCGGGTGAGGCCCATCCCGTCGAGCATCCGGCTGGATTCGGCCACGAGCCGGCAGCGTACGTGCCCCCAGCGCGGGTCCCAGTGGCGCACGGTCCGTACGGCCCCGTCGCGCTCGGCGGCGTCGGCCCCGTGGGTGCTCAGCCAGTGCGGCACCCCGTAGCGGTAGGCCGCTTCCATGAACGGGTCGCGGGCCACCTCCTGGCGGATGCTGCTCAGGCCCTCGTCCTCCGGAGCGGCGGCGAGCGCGTTCGCGAACTGGGCCAGCAGCGGGACGCACCAGGCGGGTTCGTGGTCCTCCAGCACGGCTGCGGCGTCCGGGTGGAACAGCACGAAGCGCAGGAAGTTGTCGTCCGGCAGGGCGGTCGGGTGGGGGCGCACCGACTGGAAGAGCTTGTCGAACGCCGAGTTGGTGAGCGCCACGTCCCAGCGGTGGTCCACCAGGAAGCTCGGGTAGGGCACGGCTTCCATGAGGGCCGCGTAGTCGCACAGGTAGTCGCGCTGGGCGGGGTCCTGGGGCAGCCGGCTCTCCTCGGCCGCCCGCCAGGTCGGCGGCGGGTCGCGGTCGACCATGACGCGGAAGAGCCAGAAGCACTGCCGCTCGCTCATCTCCAAGGCCTCGGCCAGGGCGAGCAGTTTACGGTCCGTCCACTCCTTGACCAGGCCGCGCTCCCAGTTGCCGTAGGCGCGGACGCTGATACGGAGCCGGGCGGCGAGGTCTTCCTGGCTCAGGCCGAGCTCCTCGCGCCGCTGGCGCAAAATCTCCTTGCGTCGCTCCGACCGCACTGCGCCGCGTGCGGACTCCTCGCCCGCCAGGCGCTCCTCACCGGCTCGGGCGAGGCCATCGGACGGGCCCACCGCTGCGAGATGTGGCACCGAGAGCTCCCCCTCTTCACGGTCTGGATCTTCAATTGCCTGTGGCGATCCTGCTACCGACTTCATTCGAGTGTCAACTATCGTGGCAATTCCAGCCTCTTGACAGCTCATTCCCGCCACAGCTGTGGCAAGTTCTGGCCCTGCGGCGGCTCCTCGGCTAGATTCCAAAAGCCGACCATGTGCCCGCACCGACCCGCCGCGATCTAGGAGAACCACTGGTGACAGACGGCTTCCCGGCTCCCGTCGCAGTGGCCAACGCGCCCCTGGCAGCCACCGTCACGCGCGTCGCCGAACTCGCGGGCAAGATGGGCCGTGACCTCAACAAGGTCTTCGATCTTCGCCGCCTCTCGGAGGCCTCCGGCGTCCCCGCCGACGTGGTCAGGACCCTGCTGGACGGCCGTCCCGCCGGCGAGCCCTGCCTGCAGACCCGCTTCCTCCAGCGCCTCGACCTGCTCCGGCGCACCCGGCTGAAACCCAACGGACGCCGCTACACGCAGCAGGAGATCGCGGACGGCGCCGGCATGTCCCGGCAGCAGGCCGGCGCCCTGATCAACGGTGACCGCAGGCCCACCATGGAGCACTGCGACGCGATCCAGCGCTTCTTCGGCGTCCACGCCGGGTTCCTCACCGCGCACGACGCCGACGCCCTCACCGACGCGCTCCAGCGCACCGAGCAGCAGCTGCTCCAGGACTACGCGGGCCGTGCTCGCGAAACCGTACCCGCCCCGGCGGCTTCGACCGGCGATCCACTGGCAAGACTCCTTCAGAACCACGGCGTCCGGGGCATCGCCTGGCGCGCCGCCCAACTGCCCAGCGACAAGCACCGGGACAAGGTGACCGAATGGCTGGACATGCTTCTCGAAAGCGTCAAACCGAATGAATGATGACCCAGTCGAGAGTCTGGGTCTGATCCTTGAGTCCTGATCCGGATCCGCGCCGACGGGGAGAACGGTGAGCATAGGCAGAGAGCAGCGCCGGTTGTGCGGCGAACTGGTGGCCGGGCTCCGGCTGACCGCGCCCGTGGAACCCGTGGACCTCTACGCCGCCCTCTGCGAGGGCATGAGCCGGCACCGCGGCCGCCGGGTGGACTTCCGGATGGCCTCGTTCCCGCCGGGGACGGCCAGCGGCCTGTGGCTCGACATGGCGGACCGCGATCTGGTGGTCATCGAGGAACGCACCGCACCGGACCACCAGCTGGTCATCCTGGGCCACGAGCTGTGGCACATGAAGGCCGGCCACTGCAGCCACCACGTCGACGGAGCCGCCGTCGCCGCCCGGCTGCTGAGCGACGGGGCCGACCTCGGGGAGACGGTCCGGCGCGTCGCCGCGCGCACGCGCGCCGACGTCTCGGAGGAGACCGAGGCGGAGACGTTCGGTTTACTGCTGGGCAGCCGCTGTCGGACCTGGCTCGCCGGTTCCGCGAGCCATCGGGCGCCCGCACAGCGTGACCAGTTGGCGGGCCGCATCGAGGCCTCGCTCGGATACCGGGGGCACAGGAACGACCGTTGAACGGCCAGGACTACTACATACCGGCAGCCGCCCTGGCGGTCTCACTCGCCTTCAAGCTGCCGGCGCTGCGGCACAACTGGCGCGACCCGCTTCTGCGGTCGGTCTGTGCCCTGCTGATCCTGGCCGGATCGGTGTTCACCTTCGCCGCTCCGCCCACCATCGAGGCGGTCAACCGCTGGACCGGCGTCGCCAACTTCTCCGCACCGCTCGTCTACTGCCTGATCACCCTGTTCAGCGCCGCCTGCCTGGTGCTGATCGTGAACTGGCGCGGCGGCCCGGCCGAAGTGACCCGGCGCATCTCGCGCCGCTGGATGCTCGGCTACGCCGCGGTCGTCGTGGTGCTGGTGGTGCTCTTCCTGCTCGGTGAGACCCCGGTCGAGCGGCTGCGCGACTTCGACACCTACTACGCCAACACCCCGTACATCCGGCAGATGATCGCCCTCTACCTGACGGCCCACCTCGTGGCGGCCGTCGTGATGGTGGCCATGTGCTGGCGCTGGTCCCTCCAGGTGCACGGCTGGCTGCGGATCGGCCTGATGATCATCGTCTCGGGCTACATCTTCAACCTCAGCTACGACGCCACCAAGATCTCCGCGGTCGTCGCCCGCTGGGCCGGCCACGACCTCGACGGCCTGAGCACCTTCATCGCCCCGCCGCTCGCCTCCATCGGCGCGCTGATCAGCGCGATCGGCTTCGTACTGCCCCTGCTGTGCCAGCGGCTCTCCGACAGCTGGCAGACCTGGACGACGTACCGGCGGCTCGGCGCGCTCTGGCACGAGGTGCAGATCGGCGCCCCCAGCGGCACGCCCTGCGTGCAGATGTCCTGGTGGGCCCCGGCCGAACTGCGGGTGATCCAGCGCGAGTCGGACATCCACGACGGATTCCTGCACCTCGGCCCGTACTTCGACCTGAGCCGTCGCGAGGAGGCGTACGCGCGGGCCCTCGCGGACGGCACGGACGAGGAGACGGCCCGCGCCGTCGCCGACGCGGCGATGGTCGCGGCCGCCGTCCAGGCCCGCTCGGCGGACCCGGAGGGTGCGGTCATCGGGGCCAGCGAGGAGAGCGTCCTCGACACCCTCGGCAGCGCGCGCGACCTCGTACGGATCTCCCACGCGCTGCGGCATTCGCCGGTGGTGGCGGCCGTACGCCGACAGGTCGCGCTGACGGGGGGCGGACCGGCCTGAGCCGGCCCGCCCGTTTCCGGCCGGCGGCGTCAGCGCTCGGCCGCGGCCAGCGCCACCTTCGGGAACAGGTCCTGGAACGGGCCCGCGGAATCGATTCCCTCCCGGCCGTAGGGTGCGTCGAAGCTCCACACCATGAACAGCAGGAACACGATCAGCGCGCTGAACAGACCGGCCAGCAGCAGCTCCCGTCCGGACCTGCGGATCTGCAGGGTGAAGATCAGCCCCACGGTGACCACCCCGCCGACCAGCAGCCCGAACCAGACCACGCTCGGCAGGGTCGACTCGTCGGCCTGCATGCGCGAGTGGCGGGCGTCGTCGGCGGC
Organism: Streptomyces sp. R33; assembly: GCF_041200175.1. Taxonomy (NCBI): domain Bacteria; kingdom Bacillati; phylum Actinomycetota; class Actinomycetes; order Kitasatosporales; family Streptomycetaceae; genus Streptomyces; species Streptomyces sp. R33. The sequence goes on from NZ_CP165727.1 coordinate 1,986,613, forward strand.
CGCGATGTGGTCCAGCAGCGGCTGGTAGGCCTGCGCCTGCAGCTCGTTCGCCGGGCTCTGGTGCGTGACGTCGGTGCGCAGCTTGCCGAGCAGCGCGGCGCCCTGCGGCGAGGCGCCTTCGCCCGAGGTCAGCAGCGGCCAGTCCACGGCGACGGTGTGGGAGACGTACGCGTCCACCTCGCCGCGGATCCGGTCGCGGACCGGGGCCGGGTAGACGTCGGCGCGCTGGGTGACCTCGTACAGCGACTGGGCCTCGCGGCGCACGCTGTCCTCGGCGGCGCCGCGGGCCTCCCAGACGCCGGCGATGGCCAGGCCGAGCACGATCGCGTAGACCACGCCCACCATCATCGTCATGTACTCGATGACGTCGGGGGTTTCGCTGGTGTCCTCGTCCTCCGCGACCCGGCGGTGCCGGAACGCGGTGCAGGCGAGGACGAGGGCGCAGACGAGCGCCATGGCGACGGCCAGGACCAGCCATTCGGACACGAGGGTTCTCCCGTTGGTGGATCGGTGGGTGGGTGCAGGGCGGCGGGGTCAGCCGCGGCTCTTGGAACGCGGCCGCAGTGCGGCGGCGGCGAGCACGGCCGGGGTGGTGACGACGACCATGAGCATCACGGTGGACATGCCGCCCGGGCCGCGCCGCTCCAGGGCGATCGAGTGGTACGGACGCACGTGGAAGGCGCTCACGGGCGCGGCCACGGCTGCGGCCCGGGGCGGGGCAGGTGCTCCGGCCGGCGCCGGCTCCGCCACCTCCCCGGGACCCGGCGCGGGCGGCGCAGGCTCCGCCGCCGCGGCCCTTGCCTCCGCCGCCGGCGGGGGCGACTCCGCCGGCGCGGGGGCGGGGACCGCCGGCGCGGGGGCGGGGACCGCCGGCGCGGGGGCGGGGACCGCCGGCGCGGGGCCCTGCCCCGGGTGGTGCACGGTCGGCCGCGCGGCCCCGGGCAGGACGGCCCGTACGGGAGGCCGGACCGCGGCCGGCGGGGCGGTGGGGGGCGTGGCGGCGGGCGGGCGCGGCTGCCCGGCCGGAACGCAGGCGTCGCGCGGAACCCCGTCGCCGGTGCCGGTGGCGACGGGGCCGCCGGCGCCGTCGCCGTCGGCCTGGCCGACACCGGCGGTGGTGCCGTGCCCCTGGGCGATGCCTGTGCCGACATCGGCGACCGCCACCTGGCCCTGCAGCGGGCAGAGGGCCGCCACCAGGCCTGCTCCGGCGAAGTACTGCCAAGCGGTCACCGCGCGTCCTCCCGTTGTGAGGGTCTCGGCTGAAGAAACGATCACAACGGCGCTTCGACACGCCGCAGACGCGTCAAGATCGCCGAGACACGGGTGACGGCCCGCCGTCGAAAGCGCGCTCGGCGGACCTGCCGGCCGGTTCAGCCGATGGAGAGGGCCGGGCCGGTGACCATGAGCCCGAGGTCGTGGCCGGCGTAGGCGAAGAACGCGAACATGACGAGGGCCGCGCCGCCCAGTGCCACGTCCTTGAAGAAGTGGACCTGATCCATCATCTTGGCCTGCGGGTCCTTCTCGGCCCAGAAGCCGTGCATCAGAACGGCCGTCGGGAAGCAGAACGCGGCGAGCAGGAGCATCCCGATGTCGGCCCACAGGCCGACTGCCACGCTCACCGAGCCGACCAGCAGGACCAGCCCGCTGACGACGACGGCGAGAGCGGGGAACGGCACTCCGCGCGACGCGGTGTATCCGGCCATCGCCTTCGTGTTCGTCAGGTGGTTCACCGCGGAAGAGGCGAAGAGGCCGATGAACAGCAGACGGCCGATGAGCACGAGCACATCCATGATGACCTCCGTAGGGCGCCAGGCGTCCGCGTACGGGCTCCTGCCCCCATAAGATCATTCACCCGCCCGGCCCGTTCCGCCACTGCACCCGCGAGACCCCCTACGCTGACCGCATGTCCCGCGTGTCCGAAACCGCCGCCGAGCCGCCGGTCGCCGTCTGGGTGGCGCTGAAGCGGCCGGTCCGCTTCCTCGGTTCCTGGTGGCCGTGGCGCTGCTGGTCGTACCTCGGCAGCGGGATCCTCCTCGGGTACGGGGTCCTCCTCGCGCTGGCGCTGCTCCTCGGGCTGGGGGTGCTGCTGGCCGTCGCCGGGATCGGGTTGCTCCTGCTGCTCGGCGCCGTGGCCGGCGCAGTGCCGCTCGGGCAGTTCGAGCGGTGGCGGCTGCGGTGGGTGGAGCCCGCCCCCGTGCCGGATCCGCACGTCTCGCTCGCCGGGGCGGCCGCCGCCGCCTGGCTGCGGACCCGGCTGCGCGAGCGGGCCACGTGGCGGGAGCTCGGCTACGCGGCCCTGCTCGGACCGGTGTTCGCCGCGGCCGGCTTCGGGGTCGTCACGCTGCTCGCCTTCTCGCTGATCCTCGTGTCGAGCCCCGTCGTCGTGTGGGCCCTCGCCCCCGAAACCGTGATGCTGATCCCGGGCAGGCCGGTCTCCGGCCCGCTGGAAGCCCTGGGCGGTACCGCCGTCGGACTGGCCGGGCTCGTGCTGGCCGCGTACGCGGGAGCGCTCCTCGCGGGAGCCCAGGTGAAGACCGCGCGGCTGCTGCTCGGGGCGCGCGAGGAGGACGCCCGGGTACTGGAGCTGACCCGCTCCCGGGTCCGCCTCGTGGACGCCTTCGAGGCCGAACGGCGGCGGATCGAGCGGGATCTGCACGACGGCGCCCAGCAGCAGCTGGTCGCCCTCAGCATGACCCTCGGTCTCGCAGAGCTGGAGCTGCGCAGGGTGCCGCAGGCCGCCGACGCGGCCGAGCTGGTGGCCCGGGGCCGCGGCGAGGCGCGGCTGGCCCTGGAGCAACTGCGGGACCTCGTACGGGGGATCCACCCGCAGGTGCTCACCGACCACGGGCTCGGGGCGGCCGTCGCGGAGGTCGCGCTGCGCCACCCCGTGCCGGTGACGGTGGACCTGGACGTGCCCCGGCTGCCCGAACCGGTCGAGATCACGGCGTACTTCACCGTCACCGAGGCCCTGGCCAACGCGGCGAAGCACAGCGGCGCCTCGCACATCGGGATCGCCGGTAAGGTCGACGGGGGCCGGCTGACTCTCTCCGTCACCGACGACGGCCGCGGCGGGGCGGATCCCGGCGCGGGAGCGGGCCTGGCGGGTCTCGCGGACAGGGTGGCGATGTTGCAGGGCAGGCTGGTGGTGTCCAGTCCGGTGGGCGGTCCGACCGAACTCCGGGTGGAGGTGCCGTGCTCCGGCTGATCCTCGCGGAGGACTCCGTCCTGTTGCGGGCCGGGCTGACGGAACTCCTCACCCGCAGCGGCCACCGCGTCCTCGCCGCCGTCGGGGACGCCGAGGAGCTGATCCGGGCGGTGGAGGCCGAACGGCCCGACGCGGTCGTCACCGATGTCCGGATGCCGCCCGGCTTCCGTGACGAGGGCCTGCGCGCCGCCCTCGAACTGCGCTCCCGGGACGGCTCGTTGCCGGTGCTCGTCCTCTCGCAGTACGTCGCCACGGCGTACGCGACCCAGCTGCTCACCGCAGGCACGGCGGCGGGCGGCCCGGCCGGGCTGGGCTACCTGCTCAAGGACCGCGTCGGCGAGGTGGCGGAGTTCCTCGACGCCCTCGAACGGGTCGCGGGGGGCCAGACGGTCATCGACCCCGAGGTGGTCCGGGTCCTGCTGGGCCGGCAGGCGGCGGACCGGCCCCTCGCCCGGCTCACCCCGCGCGAACGCGAGGTGCTGGCCCTGATGGCCGAGGGCTTCAACAACCAGGCCTTGGCGGCCCGGCTGTTCGTCACGGAGGCGGCCGTCGTCAAACACGCGAGCAGCATCTTCATGAAGCTGGACCTCGACCCGACCGAGGGCAACCGGCGCGTGCTGGCGGTGCTGGCCCACCTGCGCGGCGCGGAGGGCTGACCCTCCGGGGCGGAAGGAACTACGCGTTCGCGGACTTCGCCTCGGCTCCGCTCCTGACGTACTGCCCCGCGGAGCCGGCCACGATGCGGGAGAACCCCGGGGCGGTCACCGACCGCGCCCAGACCACCAGCAGCACCGGCAGCGCCAGATAGCCGAAGCGCCCGGCCGGGGCCAGCAGGAAGGCCAGCGTGAGGCCGATCGCGAGGCGGTCGGCTGCCGCCACCAGCGTGCGCGGCGGCCGCACCGCCAGCGAGAGCGCAACCGCCAGGCCGCCCACCGCGAGCAGAGCCACCGTCAGCCACCAGCCCCAGGTGCCCAGTTCGGCCAGCAGATGTCCCGGCAGCGGGCTGCTCGCCGGGGTGGGCACCTCCGCACGCCCGGTAGGGAAGGCGAACACCTGACGCACCGTCTCCGCCGGCTGGAGCAGAGCGCTCGGCAGCACCAGCGCGGCCGTGCCCAGGACCGCCACCGCAGCGCAGCGCACCGCCGCCCGGCCGCCCCGGCAGGCCGCGAGCAGGGCCACCGCCACGGCGACCGCCGGCAGCGCCGTCCACTTCAGCGCGCACGCCCCGGCGAGGGCCGCTCCCGCCAGGACCGGCCGCCCCGCCGCGGCCGCCGCCAGCGCCAGGCAGCACAGCCCGGCCAGCGGCAGGTCCACGCCGCTCACCGCCAGCGGCAGCGCCACCACCGGCGAGGCCACCAGCACGGGCAGCAGGGGCGACCGCGCCCCGCCGAGCAGGCGGCGCCCCGCCCACATCCCGCCGAACAGGACCGCCGCGCACCAGATCCGGGCGTCGCCCAGCCGTCCCAGCACCGTGTGCGGGATGCCGAGGGCCGCCATGCCCGGCAGGTACGGCGTGTACTCGTCCACTGCCGCGGGCCGGTCCACGTACATCCGCCCGGTCTCCAGCAGCAGCCGTCCTGAGCGTTCGACGACCATCACCTCGGACTGCCCCCGGCCGGTCAGCACCAGCCAGAGCAGCGGGACCGCGACGGCTCCCAGGAGGGCGGCCGTGACGGCGGCCCGCGGCCGCCGGACGGCGAGCGCCGCGGCGCACAGGTAGCCGGCCGCAGCGCACCAGCCCCACAGCCGGTGCGGCTCCAGTGAGGAGAAGAGCGGGAAGGACAGCGCCCAGGCGGCCGCCACGAGCCAGCCGGTCGCCTGAAGGGCGGTGCGGACACTACGGGAAGGGGTCATGGGCCCATTCCAGCCGCGCGCACCCGGCCGGGTCTGCCCACCCAGGTGGACAGTTCGGGGTCGGGTTTCCCCTACCGCCCCGCGTACGGGGCACGGGTACGGCGAAGGGGCGCGGCCCCGGAAGGTCGCGCCCCTCGGCTCGGACGGGGAGGTCAGCCGGCCTCGGTACCGCCGAAGCGCTCGCGGTAGGACTCCAGGTCCTCCTCGGTGACCCGCGCGAAGAGCACCGGCGGCACGGTGAACGGCGTGCCCGCCGGGACCGCGTCCAGCGACTCGGCCTGCTCCGGGGTGACCCACGTGGCCGTGTCGTCGGCCAGCGCGAACGAGGAGCGCATGGCGCGCGCCGAGGCCGGGATGAACGGCTCGGAGACCACCGAGTAGAGGTGGATCAGGTTCATCGCGGTGCGCAGCGTGAGCGCAGCGCCCTCCAGGTCGGTCTTGACCTCCAGCCAGGGGGCCTTCTCGTCGAGGTACGCGTTGCCCGCCGACCACAGGGCGCGCAGCGCGGCCGCGGCCTTGCGGTACTGGAGGGACTCCATGTGCCCCTCGTACTCGGCCAGGAGCTCGGCGATCTGCCGGCCCAGCTTGGCCTCGGCCTCGCCGGCCGGGCTGCCCGCCGGGACCTCGTCGCCGAACTTCTTGCGGGAGAAGGTCAGCACGCGGTTGACGAAGTTGCCGAGCGTGCCGCCGAGGTCCTTGTTGACGGTGGCGGCGAAGTGCTCCCACGTGAACGACGAGTCGTCGGACTCGGGCGCGTTGGCGATGAGGAAGTAGCGCCAGAAGTCGGCCGGGAGGATCTCCAGCGCCTGGTCGGTGAAGACGCCTCGCTTCTGCGAGGTGGAGAACTTGCCGCCGTAGTACGTCAGCCAGTTGAAGGCCTTGACGTAGTCGACCTTCTTCCAGGGCTCGCGGGTGCCGAGCTCGGTGGCGGGGAACATCACCGTGTGGAACGGGACGTTGTCCTTGGCCATGAACTGCGTGTAGCGCACGTCCTCGGCCTCGTACCACCAGGACTTGTAGTCGCGGTTCGCCGGGTCGGCGTCGGCCCACTCCTTGGTGGAGGCGATGTACTCGATCGGGGCGTCGAACCAGACGTAGAAGACCTTGCCGTCGGCCGCCAGTTCGGGCCAGGTGTCGGCCGGGACCGGGACGCCCCAGTCGAGGTCGCGGGTGATCGCGCGGTCGTGCAGGCCCTCGGTCAGCCACTTGCGGGCGATGGAGGACGCCAGCTGCGGCCACTCCTCCTCGTGCTCCGCGACCCAGGCCTCGACCTCGTGCTGGAGCTTGGACTGGAGGAGGAAGAGGTGCTTGGTCTCGCGGACCTCGAGCTCGGTGGAGCCGGAGATGGCCGAACGGGGCTCGATCAGGTCGGTGGGGTCCAGGACGCGGGTGCAGTTCTCGCACTGGTCGCCGCGGGCCTTGTCGTAGCCGCAGTGCGGGCAGGTGCCCTCGACGTAGCGGTCCGGCAGGAAGCGGCCGTCGACCGGCGAGTAGACCTGCCGGATCGCGCGCTCCTCGATGAAGCCGTTCTCCTGCAGCTGCCGCGCGAAGTGCTGGGTGATCTCGGCGTTCTGCTGCGAGGAGCTGCGGCCGAAGTAGTCGAAGGACAGCTCGAAGCCGTCGTAGACCGCCTTCTGCGCGTCGTGCGCCTGCGCGCAGAACTCGGCGACCGAGACGCCGGCCTCCTTGGCGGCGAGCTCGGCGGGGGTGCCGTGCTCGTCGGTGGCGCAGATGTAGAGGACGTCGTGGCCGCGCTGGCGGAGGTACCGGGAGTACACATCCGCCGGAAGCATCGACCCGACCATGTTGCCCAGGTGCTTGATCCCGTTGATGTAGGGAAGCGCGCTGGTGATCAGGTGTCGAGCCATCCTCGGATGCTCCATTTCATCTATGCGGTGACAACGTGACGTGACGGATTGTGATGCGGTTCATCGTATCGAACCGCCGAAAGGCCACGGGCCGCATTTCTTCGGGGTGGACGTAACGCAAAAGCGAGGGAAGTGACCTCTCCGTCACGGCCCTCGCAGTGGGCCCATGCTACAGCCGGACCGGATCACCGCGGACCGGTGTCCGTGGTTCGGCCGGGAGGGCCCGCCGGGACGGTCGTCCGGGCTGGTCACGGGGCGTACGCCGGTGCATGGCGGACCGGCTTGGCCCCGGCATATGCGTACGCGCGCAGTGGGCCCGCGGGCGGTCGAAGTCGGTCACGCGCCGATCATCACCGAACGTAATCCTTCGACGTCTTTCTTCTGCGCCCCCCGGGTGCGCCCGAACTGCCAGGCTGTCCGCGCACAGGGGATGAGGTGAGGTGGAACGGTGAGCGATGGCGGACCAGAGGAGTCCGGTGGGGCCGTGGGACTGCCCAGCCGGCGGCGGCGGCCGACGCCCATGAGTCAGTGGGATCCGACGGCACGCCTGTCGTACTGGGCCTTCCACGCCAACCGGCGGCCCTCGTACATGCGTTTCGCGTACCTGCAGCTGGGCTCCGACACGGCTGCCGAGGACGCGGTGGACGCCACCTTCGACTCGATCATGAACGAGTGGTTACGCATGCTCCACATGGACCGGCTCGACGCCTACGCCTGGACCATCCTCAAGCAACGGCTGGTCGACCGGCAGCAGCGGCGCCGCACCTGGCCCGAACCGATGGACATCAGCGCCTTCGAAGCCGCCCTCAAGGAGGCCCACTCCGACCAGTACGAGGTGCTGACCGACACCATCCGCTTCTACTCCGCCGTGTCCCGGCTCGCCGAGCGCCAGCGCGACGCCGTGCTGTTGCGCTACGGGCTCCAGTGCACCCCCAGGGAGGCCGCCTCCGTGATGGGCGTCGACGAGGCCACCGTCCGCTCGCAGCTCGGCCAGGCCCACCGGCGGCTCGCCCGCCTGCTCGACACCTCCGCCGAATCATGAGGCGGCGCGAGGGCAAGGAGGAGCGCGGCGGCGACGCCACCCGCCGCTCCCTGGCCGAGTTCCTGACCCGGGCCGGGGTCCGCGACCGGTACCCGCACTACGACCTGGGCGCGGCCGAGGCGCGGCTGCTGCGCGCCGCCCGGGGGCAGGCCGCCGCGGCGCCCTCCCGGCGCCGGGCGTACGGATGGAGCGACCCCGCGCGGGACTGCCCGCTCGACTCCGAACGGGCCCGGCGCGATCTGAAGGCCGTCTGCCTGGCCGCCGTGTGCACCCCGAAGGCCGAGGCGCAGCTCAAGGCCTTCGTCGAGAGCGGGCACACCGATCTGGCCGGGGCGGTCGTCTTCGGCTGCCTGCTGCACCTGGCCGGGCTGCGCGAAGGGGCCCGCTTCTGGTGGCAGTTCGCCGCCGGTTCCGGGCGGGCGCGGACCGCGTCGGCCGCGTACTGCCTGTTCCTCGACCACTCCCGGCGCGGGGAGCACCACGACGCCCGGGTCTGGGCGCGGGAGCTGGGCCGGCGCGGCTTCCGGCCGGGCGGCCGGCGGGATCTGCGCGAGGTGCGGCTGTGCGCGCAGGCGACGGTCCTGCGTTACGTCGACCAGCTCGACGATCCCGATCTGGGCCCGGTGCCGCTGCCGAGGCCGGGACTGCCGTCGGCGCTGGACGCGTTCCGGCCCGCGCCGCCGGTGGTGGCGCAGTCGCCGGCGCGGACCCGGCTGGGGGCCGGCCCGCTGCGGCATCCTGCGCTGGCGTCGGCGGGGCGCGACGGCCGCGTCCGGGCCGGGACGAGCGAGGCCCTGGCGCAGGCGCGGCGCGCGCTGGCCGTCGTACGGGTCCTCGAGAAGCATCCGCTGGGGGTACGGGCGGGCCAGCTGGGGCGGGAGGCCGGTCTGGCGGAGGCGGAACTGCGGCCGCTGCTGGCGATGCTGTGCGAGGAGGAGTACGCGTACCGCCCGGGCGCGGGCGTGTACGCGCGCGGGCCCGCCCTCGACCGGCTCGCCGCCCCCGGCGGCAGCGGGCTGGCAGGTCAGCTGCAGCGCACGCTGGCCCTGGCCCGGGACAGCGCGGGCGCCGCGGTGTACCTGAGCCGGTATGCCGAGGGGGAGGTCAGGATCACCCAGATGGCCGACGGGCCGGGGGCTCCGCCGGTGCAGGAGTGGGTGGACTTCAAGGCGGCGGCGCACGCCAGCGCCGTCGGCAAGTGCCTGCTGACGCAGCTCGACCACGACCGCCGCCGCGACCATGTCGCCCGGTACCGGCCGGCCCGGCTCACCGCGCAGACGATCACCGACAGCCGGGTGCTGTTCAGCGCGCTCGACGCGCTGGCTCCGGGCGCGCCGGTCTTCGACCTGCGCGAGTACTCCCCGGGGGTCGTCTGCTCGGCCGTCCCGATCGCCACCGGCGACGCGGCGGGCAGCCTCGCACTCTCCCTGCCCGCGAACCGCGCCCACCGGCTGCCCGAGGCCACGGAGGCCCTGCGCCGCAAGGCCGTCCCGGTGCTCCTGGCGCTGCTCCTGTCGGGAGCGATCCCCCCGGACGCGCCGGCTGCCGCGCGGGCCCCGGACGCCGAGGACATCCCGCCGGCCCCCGCCCCCCTCCCCCGTCCGCCGCACGTCACTCCGGAGACCCTCCGCCACCTCCGCAGCCTCTTCCGCACCCCGCTGAGCCGCGCCACGCCGTCCCCGGCCGGTCCGCACCTGGTCAGCGACACCGCGGCGGAGGCGGCCTACTTCTTCGACCCGCTCCCGGAATCCGGCCCACCCCGCCTGGCCCTCCCCCTCACCTTCGCCCCCCTCACCCCGGGGGTCCTCCCCCAGTCGGAAGGCCTCCTGGTCCTGGGCACCTGACCCGCGGTCCGGGCGGCTCGTTCTCGGCCCCGGCGGCGTGCGAGGCGCGGGGGTCCGGGGGGCCGGCCCCCGGTCAGGCGGGGCGGGTCAGGCGGGGCGGGTCAGGCGGTCCGCGCCCGAGAGGATCGCGGCCGCCAGCGCCTCCGCCGCCTGCGAGCTCCGCCCGCCCCGCAGCAGCGCGAACTCCACCGCCCCCAGCTCCGGCAGCCCCGGCACCCGCACCAGCCCCGGCGGGATCAGCCCCCGCGTGTGCGCCATCACGCCCAGCCCCGCCCGCGCCGCGGCGACCAGCCCGCTCAGGCTGCCGCTCGTGCACGCGATCCGCCACCCCCGCCCGTCCCGCTCCAGCACCTCCAGCGCCCGGGCGCGGGTGATCCCCGGCGGCGGGAAGACGATCAGCGGCACGGGCCGGTCCGGGTCCACCCGCAGCCCCTCCGCCCCGATCCACACCATCCGGTCCCGCCACACCAGCCGGCCCCGCTCGTCCCCAGGCCCGCGCCGCTTCGCCAGGACGAGGTCGAGCCGTCCCGCGTCCAGCCGTTCGTGCAGGGTCCCGGACAGTTCGACCGACAGCTCCAGCTCCACCTCCGGATGCTCGTGCCGGAAGCCCTCGAGGATCTCCGGCAGCCTGGTCAGCACGAAGTCCTCCGACGCCCCGAACCGCAGCCGCCCCCGCAGCCGCGTCCCGGTGAAGTAGGCCGCCGCCCGCTCGTGCGCCTCCAGGATGGTGCGGGCGAAGCCCAGCAGCGCCTCGCCGTCCTCCGTCAGCTCCACGCTGTGCGTGTCCCGCAGGAAGAGCTGCCGCCCCGTCGCCTCCTCCAGCCGCCGTACGTGCTGGCTGACCGTGGACTGCCGGACGCCGAGCCGCCCGGCGGCCTGGGTGAAGCTGAGCGTCTGGGCCACCGTGAGGAACGTGCGCAACTGGACGGGGTCGTACATGGCGGGCATGGCTCCATGCTGCCACGGCCATCACGATCCGAAATGACAGTCAGTGCGGTGTACGGGTTTCCCGATCACCACCGGGAGCGTCACGATGAGCGGGCACCGGGACACGCTCCCGCCCCGCCGCCACCACGACAGCAAGAGAGCCCGTACATGCGCCGCCCGCAGATACCTACCCGGCTGCCCCTGGACCCGTACGTCCTGGCCCTCCTCGCCACCGTCGGCCTCGCCGCGCTGCTGCCCGCCCGCGGGCCGGCCGGCTCCGTCGCCGAGGGCGCCGCCACCGGGGCCGTGGCCCTGCTCTTCTTCCTCTACGGTGCCCGGCTGTCCACCCGCGAGGCCCTCGACGGTCTGCGCCACTGGCGGCTCCACCTGACCGTGCTGACCTGCACGTTCGTCCTCTTCCCGCTGCTCGGCCTGGCCGCCCGCGGGTTGGTCCCCACCCTCCTGACGCCCCCGCTCCACAGCGGGCTGCTCTTCCTGTGCCTGGTCCCCTCGACCATCCAGTCCTCGATCGCCTTCACCTCGATCGCCCGCGGCAACGTCCCCGCGGCGATCTGCGCGGGCTCGTTCTCCAGCCTCGCCGGCATCCTCCTCACCCCGCTCCTCGCCGCCGGCCTGCTCGGCAACAGCGCGGGCGGGTTCTCCCTCGACTCCCTCCTCAAGATCGTCCTGCAGCTCCTGCTGCCGTTCCTGCTGGGCCAGGTACTCCGCCCCTGGGTCGGCGGTTACCTGGTCCGGAACAAGAAGGCGCTCGGCTTCGTCGACCGCGGCTCGATCCTGCTCGTCGTCTACGCCGCCTTCAGCGCGGGCATGGCCGCCGGGATCTGGCACCAGGTCAGCGTCCCGCGCCTGGGCGCCCTGCTGGCGGTGGAGGCCGTACTGCTCGCCGTCATGCTCCTGGTCAGCTGGTACGGGGCGAAGCGGCTCGGGTTCGGCCGCGCGGACCGGATCGCCATCCAGTTCGCCGGGTCGAAGAAGAGCCTCGCGGCCGGACTGCCCATGGCCAGCGTGCTGTTCGGGGCGCAGGCGAGCCTCGCGGTGCTGCCGCTGATGCTGTTCCACCAGATGCAGCTGATGGTGTGCGCGGTGCTGGCGCGCCGCCGCGCCCGGGACCCGGAGTCCGCGGAGGGCGCCGAACTGCCCGCCGGACATGTGGTGGAGGTCTCGCCGACGCTCCAACACCCCGCGCCGCAGGGCCGGTAACGTGCGGCGGTGACCTGGATACGCCCGCTCGCCGCCCACGCCGAACGCCCCTGCACCCTCGTGGTCTGCCGGGGCTGCTGCTGCGGGGACCCCCGCAAGAACCCCGGCTCGGACCACGCGGGCCAGCTGGCCCGGCTGCGCGAGGCCGCGGCGGCGTCGGGGGGCCGGCTGGCCGTCCGTACGAGCGACTGCCTCGGGCCGTGCGCGCAGGCCAACGTCATCGTGGTCCAGCCCACCACCGAGGCCCGCCGCCGGGGCGCCCGGGCGACCTGGTTCGGCTGGGCCCTGGACGACACCGCGACCGACGAGGTCATCGCCTGGGCGGAATCCGGCGGCCCGGGCGTCACCCCGCTCCCGGCGACCCTGGACCTGCACCGCATCGACCCGCCCGAGCCCGCGCCCAGGCCGGAAGCGAAGCGCCGCACCCGCCGGGGCCGCTGACCGCAGGGCACCGGATCGCAGGACGGGGCGGGCCGCGGGAGCGCCCGGGGAACCGCTACAGCGTGATCCGTTCCTCGCCCGCGTAGATGTTCATGTTCTGCCCGCGCAGGAAGCCGACCAGCGTCAGGTCCGACTCCAGCGCCAGGTCCACCGCCAGCGAGGACGGCGCCGAGACGGCGGCCAGGATCGGGATGCCCGCCATCACCGTCTTCTGCGCGAGCTCGAAGGAAGCCCGGCCGGACACCAGCAGGACCGCGCCCGCCAGCGGGAGCAGGCCTGCCTGGAAGGCCCGGCCGACGATCTTGTCGACGGCGTTGTGCCGGCCCACGTCCTCCCGCAGGTCCAGCAGCTCGCCCTGTGGGGAGAACAGCCCCGCCGCGTGGAGGCCGCCGGTGCGGTCGAACACCTTCTGCGCCGCGCGGAGCCGGTCCGGCAGCTCGCAGAGGAGCTCGGCGGGAATCCGTACGGTGTCCTCGGCCGCGCTCCGCCGGAGGGGGAAGCGGGTCGCCGTGCGCACCGCGTCGAGGCTGGCCTTTCCGCACAGACCGCAGGAGGAGGTGGTGTAGACGTTCCGTTCGAGCGTGATGTCCGGCACCGGGACCCCGGGCGCGAGCTGCACGTTGACGACGTTGTAGGTGTTCGAGCCGTCCTCCGCCGCCCCCTCGCAGTAGGTCACGGCCCGTACGTCCGACGCGGAACCGAGCACCCCCTCGCTCACCAGGAAGCCCGCCGCCAGCGCGAAATCGTCGCCGGGGGTGCGCATCGTGATGGCCAGCGGCTTGCCGTTCAGCCGTATCTCCAGCGGCTCCTCGGCGACCAGCGTGTCCGGGCGGACCCCGGTCACCCCGTTCCGCACCCGGATGACACGACGGCGCTCGGTGACCCGTCCCATGGTGATCAGCCCGCCCGTTCTGTCCTCGTCGCGCACCTCGTCGTGCAGCTGACGAGCCCATTCTCCCGGATCGGCGTTCTGCGGCGCTCCCGGCAGGAAGATCCTCCGGAATCTCCAAATTCAGGGCAGGTAATCCTGTTGGGTCACGTGCACATGTACCCACCAGTAGCAGGTCAAGCTGGGTGATCCTGACTTCCGACGTAGGGGGGACCCCGCCCATGACCGGTTCACGCGTGGTGGCGCTAGGGCACTACCAGCCCGCGAAAGTGATCACCAACGAGGACCTCGCGGCGATGGTCGACACCAACGACGAGTGGATCCGCTCCCGGGTCGGCATCAAGACCCGGCACATGGCGGGCCCCGACGAACCGGTGGACGAGCTGGCCTTCCAGGCCGCGGGCAAGGCCCTCGCCGGCGCCGGTCTGTCCCCCGACGACATCGACCTCGTCCTGGTGGCCACCTCCACCGCGATCGACCGTTCGCCCAACATGGCCGCCCGCGTCGCCGCCAAGCTCGGCATGGGCGGCAGCCCGGCCGTCATGGACCTCAACGTGGTCTGTTCGGGGTTCACGCACGCCCTGGCCACCGCCGACCACGCGATCCGGGCCGGTTCGGCCACCCGCGCCCTGGTCATCGGCGCCGACAAGATGACCGAGATCACCGACTGGAGCGACCGCACCACCTGCGTGCTGACCGGCGACGGTGCGGGCGCGGCCGTGGTCGAGGCCTGCGAGGAGCCCGGCATCGGCCCGGTCCTGTGGGGTTCGCTCCCGGAGATGGGCCACGCGGTGCGGATCGAGGGCTCCCCGCCGGTGTTCGCCCAGGAGGGCCAGTCCGTCTACCGCTGGACCACCAGCCAGCTCCCGCCGCTGGCCCGCAAGGTGTGCGAGAAGGCCGGGGTCGCTCCCGAGGAGCTGGCCGCCGTCGTCCTGCACCAGGCGAACCTGCGGATCATCGAGCCGCTCGCCGCGAAGATCGGCGCCGTCAACGCGGTCGTCGCCCGCGATGTCGTGGACTCCGGCAACACCTCGGCCGCCAGCATCCCGATGGCGCTCTCGAAGCTGGTCCAGCGAGGCGAGATCCCCACCGGCGCTCCGGTCCTCCTGTTCGGCTTCGGCGGCAACCTCTCGTACGCGGGCCAGGTCATCCGCTGCCCGTAGGCCGTCCGGCCCCCGCCGGGCAGCCCGGGGTCCAGCGGACCTCGGCTCCCAGCGCTGCCAGGAGTACGACGACCAGGGCGAGCAGCTGCCAGAGCCCGGCGGTGGCCGTGCCGACCGGGACGGTGGCCAGGACGAGTACCAGCGCCGCCGCCCGGAACCGGGCCGGGCCGATCCCGAGCACGGCCCGGAAGGCCAGGTCCCCGGCCAGGTAGAGGGCGATCCCGCCGGCCAGGGCGAGCGCCGGGCCGGTGTGCAGGTGCTCGCCCAGGTGTCCGATGGTCTTCTTGACGCCGGCCGCGAAGGCGGCGATGCCGAGCAGCATGGGCAGGAAGGCGTAGTAGTACGCGAGCATCGCCAGCTTGAAACGCTTCTCCGGGGCCGTCTCGGCGAAGACCTCCTCGGCCCGGCCCTCGTCGCGGACGAAGTACATCCACCACAGCGCCGACGCGACGGCGAGCGCGAGGAAGGCACCCCCGGCGATCCCCACGGACAGGGGCAGCGAGCCGGTCCCGATGCCGATCGCGATCACGGACTCGCCGAAGACGATGATCAGCAGCAGTCCGTGCCGCTCCACGAGGTGCTCCGCGCTCATGCCGCCCAGCTGGTCGCTGACCGTCGTCACCGCGGACGCGGCCTCGGCGGGCTCCGCCCCGCTCGCCGCCACCCTCTGCACAAGCTGCGGCACGGCGAACTGGATCAGCAGGGCGAGCACCCACAGCCCCCAGGCGGGCGGCCCGTCGAAGAACCCGGCCGCCAGCACGGACAGCGCACACAGCAGGTTGGGCAACGCGAACCAGAGCACGCCGGAGCCGTGGGCCTGCGTGTACAGGGCGCTGTGCACGAGGACGACGAACACGTACCCCAGGCCGAACGCGACCCCGCCGGCCCCGAACGCGGTCGGCACCGCCAGCGCGCACACCAGGAACGCCCCCATGGCCAGCATCAGCAGGACCCTGCGCACGGTGCGGTCGGGCGGCACCTGGTTGGTCAGGTGCGCGTAGCCCCCGTACATCCAGAACAGCACGGTGAAGATCACCAGAACCTGGCCGGCGCCCCGGAAGCTGATGTCGTCGGCCAGCAGCACCGTCAGCTGGGTGATGGTGAAGACGAAGACCAGGTCGAAGAAGAGCTCCAACGTGCTGACGCGGTGCGGTGTTTCCATGCGTGACCCCCCTGGATGCAGACGTGCGGCGCTCATCCGACCGCCTCGGGGCCCGTGGTGTCCAGCGCGTATCGGCATCCGGGCGCGCCGGGGCCCGTACGACCTGAGACGTACGCGGATCCCGCCCGGTGGAGGGACGCGCCGGCCCGGGGCGGGGCCGGAGGATGAAGGCACGCACGCCATCCGCCGCCGAGGGAAGCGAACGCCGCATGATCCGCAGGTCCGTCATCCTGACCACCGCCGCAGTCGTCACGGCCGTGGGGCTCGCGACCGTGGTCGCCCTCCCGGCCGCGGCCGACTGGTACGGGAACCGCCACCAGGAGACGGGCACGTACGCGACGGGCGCCGAGGCGAAGACGGCACGGGCCTCGGTCCCGCGCTGGCTGGCGGACGACGCGACGTCGGTGCAGTACGCGATGAAGACGACGGGCGGCGACCGCCTGCTGACGGCGACCCTGCCGGACGAGCGGCTCCCGACCCCGTGCACGACGGAGCCGCGGCCGCACGCGCAGGAGGTCCCGTTCGCGGAGGACTGGTTCCCGAAGGACGCCCGGGAGAAGGCCACCGCGCGCTGCGGTCTGTACTACGCCTACATGGACGGCACCACCCTCTACGCGTGGCAGCACAACGACGACTGGCTGAGGGCCGAGCGCACCGCGGCGGCCCGCTGACCCGCGAGACGCGCAGTCTCGCCACCCCCTCGGGGACATGCCTGCAGGTCAGCGAGCGGCCCGGGCCCGAATACCTGGTCGGAAGCACCCCGATCCTTTGCTATTGTTGTCCTTGTCGCCGCGGGAAACCGGGGCCGACCACCGGTCCGGGTGGCGGAATGGCAGACGCGCTAGCTTGAGGTGCTAGTGCCCTTTATCGGGCGTGGGGGTTCAAGTCCCCCCTCGGACACAGAGCAAGAACCCCACTTAGGTGGGGTTTTTTGCGTTGGGGGTGCGGTGGCTCCGCGTCGTCCGGCTCGGGCGGCGGGGGCGGATCCGGTGGTGCGGCATCATGGGGCGCCACGGGGTCGGAGGGGAAGCAACGTGTCGCACGACGGACCGGACAGCAGCATCGTGATCGCCGGGCGGTACCGCCTGGAGAAGCGATTGGGCAGAGGCGGCATGGGGACCGTCTGGCGGGCCTGCGACGAGCTCCTCGGGCGTCCCGTCGCCGTCAAGGAGCTCCACGTCGACGGGGGCGCGGACTCCAGGGCCGCCCTGCGGGAGGCCCGGACCGTCGCGCAGGTCAGGCATCCGCACGTCGTCGTCGTGCACGACGTCGTGGAGCACGAAGGGCGCCCCCACATCGTCATGGAACTCGTCGAGGGCGGTTCGCTGGCCGACCGGCTCGGCGCCGAAGGCCCGCTGGACCCCGCCGAGACCGCGCGGACCGGCCTGGCCCTGCTCGGCGCCCTGACCGCGGCGCACGCGCGCGGGGTGCTCCACCGGGACGTCAAGCCGGCCAACGTCCTCATGGAGGCCGGGACCGGGCGGGTGGTGCTCACCGACTTCGGCATCGCACGGCTCGCCGGGTCCACCACCATCAGCGAGACCGGCGCGTTCGTCGGCTCGCCCGAGTACACCTCGCCCGAGCGCATGCAGGGAGCCGTCGCGGGACCCGAGTCCGACCTGTGGTCGCTCGGCGCCTTGTTGTGCGCGGCGCTGACCGGTCGCTCGCCCTTCCACCGCGATTCGCTCGGCGGGGTCCTGCACGCCGTCGTGTACGACGAGATCCGGCCGCCGGCGCAGGCGGGGCCGCTGGTTCCGGTCATCCGCGGCCTGCTGGAACGCCTCCCGGAACGGCGGATGGGGGCGGCGGAGGCCGAGCGGCTGCTGTCGGCGTACGTGAGCACGGGCAAGGTCCCCGTCGTCGTCGCCGACCGGGTACCGGCACCGGGTCCGGTGACCGCGCCGCCGACCGGGCGCGCATCCGGCGGGGGCGCCGCGGTCGGCTACTCGCCGACCGAGCACGTCCCGCAGTCGGCCGCCCCGGCCCGGCGGGCCCGGCCCGCTCTGCGGGCGGGGCTGTTCGCCGCGCTGTTCGCCGTCGCGGTCGCCGGCGCCGTGGCCGTCACCTCGCAGCTCGGCGGACGGTCGGCGGACGGCGGAGGGGAGGCGGCGCCCGCCGCCACCGCCTCCGGATGGAGCCGGGCTTCCGCCGGCGCCGCCGACGCCAAGCCCGCGCAGACCCTCTCGCCGACGGCGGCCCCCGCCCGTACTGCGCCCCCGTCGGTGCCCGCGGCCGCCAGGCCCGCGCCCGCCGGGTACCGGTCGGTGTCCGACCCTGCGGGCTTCGGCCTCGCCGTGCCCGAGGGCTTCCAGCGCTCCACCGATGCCGAGCGGGTCTTCTACACGTCGCCGGACGGGGCGTTCCGGATCGGCGTCAAGGTGAAGCCGGCGGTGTCCGACGGGCCGGTCGCCGTCATGCGGCTCTCGCACGCGAGCGGCCCGGCCACCAACCCCGGCTACCGCGACGGCACGGTCGTCCCGACCACCCACAACGGACTGCCCGCCGCCCTCTGGGAGTTCACCTGGAACGGGTTCACCGCTGCCGAAGGCGCCCGGCACACCTTCGACGTCTGCTGGGACGAGAACGGGCGCATGTACGACGTGTGGGTGTCCGCGCCCGTCGGCCGGCTCGCGGAGGCGCGGAGCCACTTCGACGCGGCGCTGGACTCCTTCGTCCCGGGCGGGCCGGCAGCCGAGAACCGCTGAGGACCGCCCCGCTGCCTCCTGTCCCGCCGTCTCCCGTCCCGCCGTCTCCCGTCCGGTGCACGATCGGCGGGGCGCTGCGCGTTTCCGGGCCGTCGCCGCGGGGAGTGTCTCCCCCTGACGCCCCTTCCGCACCTCCGGCCGGCCCTTCCCCACCTCCCTGGGGAGGTCTTGTGGAGGTCTTCTCACGGTGATCAACCGTGGGGAGGCGTGGGGGTAGCGTCGCCGCGCTGCGCGGAGAGGAGCGGGGCATGCGCGAGATCACCGTCCCACCAGTCGTTGTTGCGGCGCCCGTCGGCGGGCTCGCCGACGCCGTCTTCCGGCATGCCCTCGAGGATCCCGGCCGGGTGGTGCTCGGGCGCAAGACCGACGGGGTCTGGCGGGACGTGACGTCCGCGGAGTTCGCCGCCGAGGTGCTCGCGCTGGCGAAGGGGTTGCTGGCCCAGGGGGTCCGGTTCGGGGAGCGGGTCGCCGTCATGTCCCGGACCCGGTACGAGTGGACGCTGTTCGACTTCGCCCTGTGGGCGATCGGCGCCCAGCCGGTCCCCGTCTACCCGACCTCCTCCGTCGAGCAGGTGCACTGGATCCTGCAGGACTCCGACTGCACCGCCTGCGTCGTCGAGGACGAGGACCAGGCCATGACGGTCGGGTCCGTCATCGAGCGGCTCCCGCACCTGCGGCGGCTGTGGCAGCTCGACGCCGGGGCCGTCGAGGCGCTCGTGGCGGACGGCCGCGGGGTCGCCGAGGACCTGGTGCACCGGCACCGTGCCGCGGTCACGCCCGACGCCGTCGCCACGGTGATCTACACCTCGGGGACCACCGGGCGCCCCAAGGGCTGCGTGCTCACCCACGGCAATTTCATGTACGAGGCCGACACGATGGTGGCCCGCTGGGAGTCGGTCTTCCAGGCCGGGCCGGGTGAGCAGCCCTCCACGCTGCTGTTCCTGCCGCTCGCCCACGTCTTCGGGCGGATGGTGGAGGTGGCGGCCGTCCGGGCGCGGGTGAAGCTCGGGCACCAGCCGGTGCTGGCGGCGGCCGAGTTGCTGCCGGACCTCGCCGCGTTCCGGCCGACGTTCGTACTGGGGGTCCCGTACGTCTTCGAGAAGGTCTTCGCGGCGGCTCGCCGCAAGGCGGAGGCGGAGGGGCGCACGGGCCCCTTCGACCGGGCCGTCGAGGCGGCCGTGCGGTACGCGGAGGCGCGCGAGCAGAAGGCGTTCGGCACCGGGCCGGGCCCTTCGGCGGCGCTGCGCATGGAGCACCAGCTCTTCGAGAAGCTCGTGTACGGGAAGGTCCGCGAGGCGATGGGCGGCCGCGTCAGGCACGCCATGTCGGGCGGGTCGGCGATGTCGCGCCGGCTCGGGCTGTTCTTCGACGGGGCCGGGATCACGGTGTTCGAGGGCTACGGGCTGACCGAGTCCTGTGCGGCGGCGACCGCGAACCCGCCGGGCGCGACGAAGTACGGCACGGTGGGCCGGCCGATCCCGGGCAGCACGGTGCACATCGCCGACGACGGGGAGGTCTGGCTGCACGGCGGCCACATCTTCAGCGGGTACCTCAACGACCCGCGCTCGACGGAGGAGGTACTCCGCGGCGGCTGGCTGGCGACCGGCGACCTGGGGCGGCTGGACGAGGACGGGTACCTCACCATCACCGGGCGCAAGAAGGAGATCCTGGTGACCTCCAACGGCAAGAGCGTCTCGCCGACCGCGCTCGAGGAGCGGGTGCGTTCGCATCCGCTGGTCGCGCAGTGCGTGCTGGTGGGCAACGACCGGCCGTACGTGGCCGCCCTGCTCACACTGGACATGGAGGGGATCGCGCACTGGCTGTCGATGCGCGGCCGCCCGCAGATGCCCGCGGCGCAGCTGGTCCACGACCCGGATCTGACGGCGGAGGTCAGGCGGGCGGTGGTGGCTGCGAACACCCTGGTCTCGCAGGCCGAGGCGATCCGCACCTTCCGGGTGCTGGCGGAGCAGTTCACGGAGGAACAGGGACTGCTGACGCCCTCGTTGAAGCTGAAGCGGCGGGCGATCGAGAAGGCGTACGCGATGGAGGTGGCGGCCCTCTACCAGCCCTGACGGGCCCGGCACCAGTTGACTGACGATGCGTCACTTCACTTCGTCAGCAATATTGACGATCCGTCAGGTCGCCCACAGAATGCGGGGATTCCGACCGGAGGGGATCCCACACATGTTGCGACCGATCCGCACCCTGGCCGCCGCGGCGGCGGCCCTGGCGCTCGTCTCCGCCTGCAACTCCGCCTCCAACAGCAGCTCCCCCGGCAAGCCCGACGCGGGCACTGCCGCCAACTTCCGCGGGGTGACCGACCGGTCGATCAAGGTCGGCGGCATCGTCTCCATGACCAGCGCCAGCGGCTACAGCAAGAAGGACACCGACCTCGGGGCCAAGGCCCGGTACCTGAGGGCCAACGCCGAGGGCGGGATCCACGGGCGCACGATCGAGTACCTGGGCGCGGAGGACGACGGCCAGGACCCCGCCAAGAACATGGCGGCCGCCCGCAAGCTCGTCCAGCAGGACAAGGTCTTCGCGATCTCCCCGATGAGCTCGGTCACCTTTTCCGGCGCCGACTTCCTGGAGCAGGAGAAGGTCCCCACCTTCGGCTGGGGCACCCTGCCCTCCTTCTGTGGTCCCAAGTACATCTACGGGTTCAACGGCTGCCTGGTCCCCTCCCCCGGCGGCACCCTGAACCAGACCTGGCCCGAGGGCATCGCCCGGATCCTCGGCGGGGCCAAGGGCAAGTCGGTCGCGGTCATCGCCACCGACAGCGACGCCGGGAAGTTCGGCATCCGCACCTTCCAGCAGGGCTTCACGAGCGCGGGGTTCACGGTCTCCTACGCCAAGGCCTCGGTACCCGCGACGGCGGTGCCGAGCGACTGGTCGGCGTACGTGAAGGAGATCCTCGCCGGCAACGACGGCAAGGCGCCCGACGCCGTCGTCTCGGTCATGCAGACGCCCAACAACATCGGCTTGTTCACCGCGCTCAAGCGCGCCGGGTACAAGGGCCTGCTCTCCGACCCCACCGACTACGACCCGGGGCTGCTCGCCAAGGACGCCACCAAGCAGGCCCTCGAGGGGGTGCACGTCCTGCTCCAGTTCGAGCCCTTCGAGTCGGCGAGCCCGGCCATGGCCCAGTTCAAGGCGGACATCAAGGCCGCCTCGGGTGGCCAGGAAGTGCCCCTGAACATGCACATGTTGACCGGGTACATGTCCGCCGACCTGTTCGTGTCCATCGCGCAGAAGGCGGGCAAGGACCTCACCGTCACGCACTTCCAGAACGCCGCGCAGAGCTTCTCCGACACCGGCACCCTCGTCGGCGACCGGGCCGAGCCCAAGGGGCAGAAGGACAGCTTCGGCTGCGGCGCACTGGTCCAGCTGAAGAACGGGGCGTACGAGGTCTCCGTACCGTTCAAGTGCCACGCGCCGATCCCCTTCAAGTAGGCCCGGTCCCATGGGAGATCTACTCGTCTTCGTCCTGAGCGGTCTGGTCTCCGGAGCCCTGTACGCACTGCTCGCCACCGGGCTGGTGCTGTCGTACTCGGCGTCCGGGCTGTTCAACTTCGCGCACGGGGCCACCGCCTACCTGTGCGCGCTGACCTTCTACGAGGTGCACTCCGGGCTGGGGTGGCCGGCGGTCCCCGCGGCCCTGCTGGTGGTGTGCGTGCTGGCCCCCGGGCTCGGGTGGGGGCTGGACCGGCTGATGTTCCGGCGGCTGGCGCAGGTCGGCGAGACCGCGCAGATCGTGGCCACGATCGGGCTGCTGGTCGCGCTGCCGGCGGCCGGGCTGTGGGCCGTCGAGCTGCTGGGGGATGCGGGCGCGCCCGTGGAACCCGCGGAGAACCAGTTCGGGCTGCCCGGCGTGGGGCCGAGCCCGGCGAAATCCTGGCAGCTCGCGGAGGGCGTCGGCATCGACTCCGACCAGCTGATCACCTGGGTGGTGACGGCGGTCGTGGCCGTGGCCCTGTGGGTGCTGATGCGGCACACACGGCTGGGGCTGCAGCTGCGGGCGGCCGTCGACAACCGCTCGCTGACCGAGCTGCGCGGGATCAGCGCAGACCGGCTGTCGTCGGCGGCGTGGATGATCGCCTCCGCGCTGGCGGGGCTGGCGGGGGTCCTGGCGACGCCGCTGCTGGGGCTGTCGGCGCACGACTTCACCCTGTTCCTGTTCGTCTCGGCGACGGCGGCGGTGCTCGGGCGGTTCGCGTCCGTACCGCTCGCGTTCGCGGGCGGCCTGGGGCTGGGGGTCCTGCAGAACCTGGTGGCCGGGTACGCGTCGTTCGCCGAGGGGATCACCGGGTTCCGGACGGCGGTGCCGTTCCTGATCCTGTTCGGCGGGCTGCTCGTACTGACCCGGCGGACCCGTACGGCGGGGACCGCGGCCGTGGACCCGGCGCCCGTGGACCATCTGGCGGGGGCCTCGTGGGGACGGCGCTGGGGGGTGTGGGCAGCGGCCGCAGGGGTGTTGTGCGTGGCCTTCTACACGGTGACGACCCCGTTCTGGAGCGGACTGCTCGCGCAGGGGCTGGCCCTCGGGCTGGTGTTCATGTCCTTCACCGTGGTGACCGGGCTCGGGGCGATGGTGTCGCTCGCGCAGGGCACGTTCGTGACGGGGGCCGCGCTGGTGGCGGGGCTGCTGATGAGCCGGGGCTGGCCGTTCGTGGCGGCGCTGGCGGTGGGGACGTGCGTGGCTGCGGTGCTCGGGGCGCTGGTCGCACTGCCGGCGCTGCGACTGGGCGGACGGACGCTGGCCCTGGCGACGCTGGCGCTGGCGTTCCTCGCGGACCAGGTGCTGTTCCAGCTGCGGTGGCTGCGGAACGGGGACTCCGGGTGGTCGGTCCCGCGGCCGGTGTTCGGACCGGTGGACCTGGGGGACGACCGGGCGTTGGGGGTGGCGCTGGTGGTGGTCGTCGCGGTGTGCGCGGCCGGGCTGAGCGCCCTGCGGAACTCGCCGTCGGGGCGGGCGGCGCTGGCCGTGCGCTCGGCGCCGGCGGCGGCGCTGGCCTCGGGGGTGTCCGTACTGCGTACGAAGCTGCTCCTGTTCACGCTGTCGGCGGGGCTGGCCGGGTTCGGGGGCGTGCTGGTGGCGTCGTACAACACCCGGATCACGGCGACGGACTTCACGGCGATGACCGGGCTGGTGTGGCTGGCGGTGGCGGTGGCCGCGGGGGTTCGCCGGCCGCAGTACGTGGTGGTGGCCGGGGTGGTGTTCGCGGTGGCCCCGCGGCTGCTGTCCGACTACGTGACGCAGTCCGCGCACCTGCCGGTGATCCTGTTCGGCCTGGCGGGGTTGGCCTTGGCCAACGATCCGGACGGGTATTGCGCCGCCGTTCCGGTGCGGCTGGCGAAGCGGCGGGCCGGTGCCTCCGGCGGGGGTGACGGGGCGGCCGGTGCTGCCGAGCCCGCGGGGAGTGCCGGTGTCGCCGAGCCCGTGGGAGCCGCCGGGGCTGCGTCCGAGGCCGTGGGCGCGCAGCGCACGTACGGGGTCCGGGGCGGGGTGGGGGAAGGCCCCGCAGGGCACGACCGGGCGGCGGCCGCCCTCGAGCTGCGCGGGATCACCGCCGGGTACGACGGGGGCCTCGTACTGCACGGGGTCGATCTCGCCGTCCGGAAGGGCGAGATCCTCGCCGTGCTGGGGCCGAACGGGGCCGGGAAGAGCACCGCGTGCCGCGTCGCCGCCGGGTTGGTCGACGCCGTGAACGGAGCGGTCCTCGTACGCGGGCGGGACGTCACCCGCGAGCGGGCCGTGGGGCGCGCCCGGTCCGGGGTGCTGCTCGCCCCCGAAGGGCGGGGCATCTTCCCGGCGCTGACCATCGAGGAGAACCTCGCCCTGTACCTCCGCGAGGCGGACGCGCGGACCGCCGTCTACGACCGGTTCCCCCGGCTCGGGGAGCGGCGGGGCGTCCCCGCCGGGGCGCTGTCCGGCGGGGAGCAGCAGATGCTGGCCCTCGCGCCGCTGCTGCAGCGCCCGCCCGAGGTGCTGATCGCCGACGAGCCCTCGCTGGGGCTCGCTCCCCGCGTCGTGGAGGAGGTGTACGCGCTGCTGACCGAGTTGCGGGACGCCGGGACCGCACTGCTGCTGGTCGAGGAGAAGGCCGCCGGGATCCTCGGTGTCGCCGACACCGTCGCGTACCTCTCCCAGGGCCGGGTGTCCTGGTGCGGTCCGCGCGCCGAGGTGGAGGCCGACCGGCTCACCGCGGCCTATCTGGGGATGGCGCGATGACGGGGCCTTACGTCCTGGAGGGCGCCGGGATCAGCGTCCGGTTCGGCGGCGTGAAGGCGCTCACCGGGGTGGACCTCGGGGTCCGTGCCGGCGAGGTGTGCGGGCTGATCGGGCCGAACGGGGCCGGGAAGACCACGCTGTTCGACGTGCTGTCCGGGATCCGGCGGCCCGACCAGGGGCGGATGCTGCTCGAGGGGGCGGACATCACCCGGCGCTCCCCGGTCTGGCGGGCCCGGCACGGGATGCGCCGGACCTTTCAGCGGCAGCAGCTGTTCGGGCAGCTCAGCGTGGCCGACAACGTGCTCGTCGCGCAGGAGTGGCGCGGGGGCGGGGGCGGGATCGCCGCCGACCTCCTCGGCTCCCCGGCCCGGCGCCGCCGGGAGCGGGAGCGTCGAGAGCAGGGCGAGCAGGTGCTCGTCTCCTGCGGGATCGGCGCGCTGGGAGCGGCGTACGCGGGCGGGCTGCCGGTCGGTCAGGCCCGGATGGTCGAGCTGGCCCGCGCCGTGGCGGATCCGCCGCGCGTGCTGCTGCTGGACGAGCCCGCGTCCGGGCTGTCGGCGCCCGAGCGCGAGCAGCTCGCGGCGGTCGTGCGGCGGCTGGCCGGGCAGGAGGGGTGCGCGGTGCTGCTGGTGGAGCACGACGTGGCCTTCGTGATGGACCTGTGCACCCGGGTGGTCGTCCTGGACCTCGGCACGGTCCTCGCCGAGGGCACCCCCGCCGAGGTCCGTGCCGATCCGCTCGTCCGGGAGGCCTATCTGGGGACGTCCTGACGGTGTGTCCGGCCCCGGTGCGCCGCCACGGCGGGAATACGCTCGCCGGGGCGGCGGGTTGTCGCCCCTCGTACCCAGTCCGTCGATCCGAGGGAACAGCCAGACGTGAACGACGTCCCCGCCATCCGGCTCAACAACGGCACGCTCATGCCCCAGCTCGGGTACGGAGTCTTCCAGATCCCGGACTCCGAGGCCGCGCAGGCGGTCGGGGCCGCGCTGGAGGCGGGGTACCGGAGCATCGACACGGCGGCCGCCTACGGCAACGAGACCGGCACCGGCGAGGCGATCGCCGCCTCCGGGGTACCGCGCGAGGAGCTCTTCGTCACCACCAAGCTGTGGAACGGGCGTTCCCGGACCTGGAAGCGGGACGACGTGCTGCGCGCGCTCGACGACTCCCTCGCCAAGCTCGGCCTCGACCACCTCGACCTGTACCTGATCCACTGGCCGCGCCCGATGCGCGACGACTTCCTCACGATCTGGAAGACCTTCGAGGAGATCGCGGAGAGCGGCCGCTCCCGCGCAGTCGGCGTGTCGAACTTCCGCCCGGCCGACCTGGAGCGGCTCGGCGCCGAGAGTGCGCTGGTCCCGGCCGTGAACCAGATCGAGCTGCACCCGCTCTTCCCGCAGCCCGAGCTGCGCGCCCTGCACTCCCGGCTCGGCATCGCGACCGAGGCCTGGTCCCCGCTCGGCCAGGGCAAGGAGCTGCTGACGCTTCCGGCCGTCGCCGAGGCCGCCGCCCGGCACGGGCGCTCCCCCGCCCAGGTGGTACTGCGCTGGCACCTGCAGCTCGGGAACATCGTGATCCCGAAGTCGGTGACCCCGTCGCGGATCAGGGAGAACCTGGACGTCTTCGGCTTCGAGCTGGACGCCGACGATCTCGCCGCGCTGGACGCGCTGGGCAGGGGTTCCTCGGCCGGGCGGATCGGGCCGGACCCGGCCGTCTTCGACGTCTGAGCCGCGGATGAGCCTGCCCGACGGGGTCTACCTGATCCGTAACGTCGCCAGCGGTCTGCTGCTCCAGCTGGAGGGCGGCACGCGGGTGCACCTGGGGCCCGAGGATCCGGCCGCGCCCCCGGCCGCCCGGCAGTGGCGGATCTCGCCCGTGCACAGCGGCGGCGGGATCGTCCACGTCGTCAGCGTGCACAACGACAAGCGGCTCGACGTCGCGAACGCGTCGACGGAGAGCGGCACCCGGGTCCAGGTGTGGCGGCCGAACGCGTTCGGCGCGCAGGAGTGGATCGTCGAGGAGCACCTCGACGATCCCGGTGTGGTGTCCCTGATCGCCTGTATCAGCGGGCTGCCGCTGGAGGGGGACGAGGAGGGCCGGGCCCGCCAGTGCGAGGACACCGATTCGCCGTCGCAGTGGTGGCGCCTGGAGCCGGTCCTCCCCGGCACGGGCACACGCCCGTGACCCCCGGCCGCCGGTGTCAGCTCGCGCCGTGGGCGGGGGCCAGGGCTTCGACCCGCTCGGCGAGCGCGAAGTCGGCGCCGGTGACGGAGTCGCCGGCGCTGTGCGTGTTCACCGACACCCGGACCGTGTTGTAGCCCAGGGTGAGGTCGGAGTGGTGGTTCAACTCGTCCTGGACCGCGGCGATGTGGGCGACGAGGGCGCTCGCCGCGAAGTGGGTGCCCAGCCGGTAGGTGCGGCTGATCCGGTCGTCCTCGAAGGCCCAGCCGGGGAGTTCCCGCAACCGGTCCTCGATCTCCTTCTGCGAAAGCGGCTCGTCTGCCATCGGCATGCTCCTTCACCGTTCGGGCCCGACTTCTGACGTGGGGTCAAGGTTCCCACAGCGCACACCGGAGGAAACGTTTCGCGCCATAGTGCGTGTGGGTATTTCAGCGCCTTCCGGGTCCACGGCGTCGCCCTTATGCTCCTGCGCCGGACGTGACTGTTACCGCCGGTAATGCAACCGCCGGTATTGCACAGCCTGCCGACGAATCCGAAGGGGCTTCCTCATGACGCGCACGGGCAGTTCGAGGCGCACGTTCATCGCGGGCGCGGGGGCGGCGGCCACCGCCGGGGCGCTGGGGGCATCCGGGGCCCTGGCCGCTCCCGCCCGGGCCCAGGCCCAGGCCCAGTCCCCCGCACCGAAGGCCACCGGCCGCCGCGTCGCCGTCCTCGGCGGCGGGGTCGCCGGGCTCACCGCGGCCCACGAACTCGCCGAGCGCGGCTACGCCGTCACCGTCTACGAGCGCCGCGCGCTCGGCGGCAAGGCCCGCAGCATGGACGTCCCCGGCAGCGCCCGCGGCGGGCGCCGGCCGCTGCCCGCGGAGCACGGCTTCCGCTTCATCCCGGGCATCTACCACAACCTGCCCGACACCATGCGGCGCATCCCCTTCCCGGGCAACGCCCACGGCGTGTGGGACAACCTCGTCGCCCCGCCCGAGATGATGTTCGCCCGGGCCGGCGGCCGCGAGGACCTGCGCGCGCCCATCCCCTGGCCCGGCCACTCCCCCGCCGAGCTGACGCCCGACGAGATCCGCCGCGCCCTGACCGGCATCCTGCAGTCACTCGTCCGGCTGCCGCCGCACGAGACCGCGTACTTCGTCGACCGCGTGCTGGTCTTCCTCACCAGCTGCGACGAGCGCCGCAACGAGGTCTGGGAGCACACCCCCTGGTGGGAGTTCGTACGGGCCGCCCGGATGTCGAACGAGTACCAGCGCATCCTCGCCGTGGGCATCACCCGCAACATCGTCGCGACCAAGGCCGAGGAGGCGTCCACCCGTACCGTCGGCGCCCTGGGCGAGGCCTTCGTCTTCAACGCCCTGGGGCGCGGCGCGGACGGGCCGCCGGACCGGATCCTCAACCTGCCGACCAACGAGGCGTGGATCGACCCGTGGGAGGCCCATCTGCGCTCCCTCGGTGTGCAGTTCAGGATCGGCTGGACTGTGCAGGAGGTGCAGTACGGGAACGGCCGCGTGAGCGGGGTCGCCGTCCTGGACCCGGCGGGGGCCCGGCAGACCGTCACCGCCGACCACTACGTCAGCGCGCTGCCGGTCGAGCACGCCCGGCGCACCTGGAGTGCGGGGCTGCGGGCCGCGGACCCGATGCTGGGCCGCTGCGACCGGCTGGAGACCGACTGGATGACCGGCATCCAGTTCTACCTCACCGAGCGCGCACCCCTCGTCCACGGGCACCTCAACTGCATCGATTCACCCTGGTCCTTGACGGCGATCCAGCAGGCCGAGCACTGGCCGGCCCGCGACTTCCCGGCCGACTACGGCGACGGGGTGGCGGTGGACTGCCTGTCGGTGGACATCTCGGACTGGGACAAGCAGGGGATCCTGTACGGGAAGACGGCCAAGCAGTGCACCCGCGACGAGGTCGCCCGCGAGGTGTGGGCGCAGCTGAAGGCCTCCCTCAACGACACCGGGAGGACGCTGCTGACGGACCGCACCCTGCACTCCTGGTTCCTGGACCCGGGGGTGGACGGACTCGGCACCCCGAACCCGACCAACCAGGACCAGTTGCTGATCCACCCCACCGGCACCTTCCACAACCGGCCGAGCGCGGACACCCGGGTCCCCAACTTCTTCCTCAGCGGGGACTACGTGGCCGTCGACATCGACCTGGCGACGATGGAGGGCGCCAACGCCTCGGCCCGGGCCGCGGTCAACGCCCTCCTGGACAGGGACGGTTCGAAGGCCGAGCGGTGCGCAGTCCTGCCGATGTACCGGGCTCCGGAGGTGGAGTCCTTCAAGCGGCACGACCTGTGGCGCTACCGGCTCGGCCTGCGCAACGCCTTCGACCTGGGCTGACCCCTCTGGGCTACCGTCGTGGGCATGACCACCACCCCGCCCGTCGGAGCCCTCCTGCGTACCTGGCGCGAGCGGCGCGGCATCAGCCAGCTGGAGCTGGCCGGCCGCGCCGACTCCTCCTCCCGCCACATCAGCTTCATCGAGACCGGCCGGTCCCGGCCGAGCGAGGAGATGCTCCTGCGCCTCGCGGACCGCCTCGACGTGCCGGTGCGCGAGCGCAACGCCCTGCTGCTCGCGGCGGGTTACGCCCCGCACTACGGGCAGACCCCGCTGGACGACCCCTCCATGGCGGGGCTGCGCGAGGGCATGGAGCGGCTGCTGACCGGTTACGAGCCGTATCCGGCGCTGGTCGTGGACGCCACCTACCAGGTCGTCGCCGCCAACCGCGGCATCGCGATGCTGCTGGACGGCCTGCCGGAGCACCTGCTGACCCCGCCCCTGAACGCCATGCGGATCACCCTGCACCCGGAGGGCCTGGCCCCCAGGATCCGCAACCTCGCGGAGTGGCGCGGGCATCTGCTGGCGCAGATGGAGCGGCAGATCGCGCTGGCCCGCTCCGCGCCGCTGCGCGCGCTGTACGAGGAGGTGTCCGCCTACCCGGTCGCCGACCGGCCGGGGGACGTCGCTCCCGAGGAGGCCGTCCCGTACATCGCGCTGCCGCTGGTGATCGAGCACGACGGGCACCTGCTGTCCTTCGTGTCCTCGATCGCGACGTTCAACACGCCGATGGACGTGACCGTCGCCGAGCTGGCCATCGAGACCCTGCTGCCGGCCGACGCGGCGACGGTGAAGTACCTGCGCTCACTGGGGCCCTGAGGCCGTCTGCCGCAGTGCCAGCTGCTGGAGGAGGGCGAAGCCCGCGACGGTCAGGGCCTGCGCCGGGATCCACACCAGGCCGGCCGTGGTGGGGGCCTCCCAGAGGAAGAGCGAGACCAGGCTGAGGGCCACCCAGGCGCAGTTGGCCTCGATGACGCCCTTCACCGCCAAGACCGGCGGACGGCGGCGCGAAGCCAGCCAGCCGACGCCGGCCCCGTAGAGGGTCAGGAACAGGCCGAGTTCGAGCAGGGTGGCCTGGCCGACGCCGAGCAACCGGCCGAGCGGGGCGGAGAAGGCGGCGTACGCGAGGCCGTTCGCCGTGGTGACCACGGAGTCGAGGGCGAGGAAGCGGCGCAGCGCCGTCTGCGGGACGGTGGTGCGGGCGACGCTGCCGAGCAGGGTTGCGGACATGGCGGATCAGCCTCCGTCGAGGGTCGGGAGCGGGGCGCGGCCGAGCTGCCGCGCACGCGAATGCGCTGGTGGAGACGGGTTCCGAGGCCGAGTGCGCGGCCCCGGAACCCGATGGCTCCACTCTCCTCCGCGGCCCGCACCGGAGTCGATTACCTCCGGGGTCATGCCGGTCCCGGCGGCGGTCGTGCCAACCTTCTTTGACTCACATCGCAAGAAAGGTGGGGGATCGCCTGTTTCGCCGGGGGGCTGCGGGCTACGCTGCACAGAGCTGAAGCTCTCGAACGTCCTGTCGACATACGGAGAACCTCACGGTGTCAGCCGCCGCCCGACCCGACCTGGCCTCGGCCTGGGCGCGCGTCGCGGGGTTGGCGGAGCGCAGCGGCCGGGACCCGGCCGAGGTGCTGTCCCCGGAGCGGCTGAGCCGCCTCTGCGGGGTCGAACCCGCGCTCGTCCCCCGGGTCGTGGCCGGAACCGCGCCCGAAGTGCCGCTGTGCCGGCGGGTGCACCGGCGCTTCCTGCGGTTACGGGCCACCCGCCGCGACAAGCACGGCCGGGAGTGGTCCCTCGCCGCCATCGCGGAGGACTTCCAGGCGCCCGGCGCCTCGCTGGGCCCCCTCAACGCCGGCACCGGGATGCCCCGGCTGGGCCACGCGGCGGGCGTGCAGCGGTTCTTCGGGGTCTACGCCGGCTTCCTCCTCGCCGACAGCCAGTGCGCGGTGGAACACGCCCTCGCCACCACCGGCGCGGCCGCCGCGGCCGACCTCGAGCACCTCTCGTACCTGACGGGCATGACCCCGCACGACATCCGGCTCACCCTCGACGGCGCACCTCCCCGCCTCCCGCTGAAGGCCCAGGTGCACCAGCGGTTCGAGCACCTGCGGCGCACCCGGCTGCGCGCTGACGGCCAGGCCCACTCCCTCGCGGCCATCGCCCACTCCTTCGACGCTTCCGGGCAGTCGCTGACCCGTGTCGCGCGCGGTGAGGGCCTGCCCAACCTCGCGGCGGCCGCCGGGATCCAGCGCTTCTACGGGGTCGACGGCGGCTTCTTACTAGCCGACGACACCGAGGCGCTCACCACCGCACTCTCCGAGATCGAGCACGAGCTGGAAACCGCCGGACAGAACGCCGAAAACCCGATGCTCGCCGTCCTGCGGGCGCACGATGTACGGAGCATCGTCACGCGGGCCGGACGGCTCTCTCCGGCGGGCTGGAAGTCGCTGGCCGACCACCTCGACGACCTGCTGGCCCGCGAGGGCCGGCTGGGGCGCCCGGGCGCGGGCGGCGAACGCCCGCTCCACGCGGCGGTGCCCGACGACCGTAAGGCTGCCGAGGGGGGAGCGCCATGAGGACCACACGGACCATGCGGAAACTCGGCGGAGATCTGCTGGCGGATGCGCGCCTGGCGCGGCCGGCCGATGCCGCCG
Source organism: Streptomyces sp. R33 (assembly GCF_041200175.1). Taxonomy (NCBI): domain Bacteria; kingdom Bacillati; phylum Actinomycetota; class Actinomycetes; order Kitasatosporales; family Streptomycetaceae; genus Streptomyces; species Streptomyces sp. R33. The sequence goes on from NZ_CP165727.1 coordinate 2,018,346, forward strand.
AGATCATCGGGGGCCTGTGCGCCGCGTACGGCCGCCGGCGCGGCGGCCGGCCGGTGGAGTTCCGCTTCGCCGGGTTCCCGCCCGACACGGCCAGCGGGCTGTGGCTGGAGATGGAAGAGCGCGACCTGCTCGTCATCGAGGAGCGCACCCGGCCGGAGCACCAACTCGTCATCGCCTGCCACGAGTTATGGCACTTGGAGGAAGGCACGTGTGACAGCCACGGTCCGGGCATGGCCGTGGCGGCCCGCCTCACGGGGCACCGGGGAGATCTCGCCGAGCTGCTGCACTCGGAGGCCGGACTGGGCAGCGTGGTCCGGCAGGCGGCCGCCCGCGCCGACCGGGAGGATCCGGCGGAGATCCGGGCCGAGACCTTCGGCCTGTACCTCGGCCAGGTCCTGAAGGCGTACCTGCCGGGACCCCGCGAGGAACGGTTCCCCGAGGCGATCGAGCGCATCAAGTCCTCGCTCGGCTGGGGCCGTTGAGTGCACGCCCCAGCGGCGTACCGATGACGCCCCGGTGATCACCGCCTTCCCCGTCGATGCACCTCACGTGCCGCTGCCCCCGCACGGCCCTGACAGAGAGCACCACGATGACCCACTCTTCCCCGCCCCGCCACGCAGTCGTCGTGGGCGGCAGCATGGCCGGCCTGCTCGCTGCGGCCGTGCTCGCCGAGCACGCGACGGTCACGATCATCGACGCCGACACGCTGCCCGACAGCCCGGCGTCGCGGCGCGGACTCCCGCAGGCCCGGCACGTCCACGTCATGTGGTCGGGCGGGGCCCGCGCCATCGAGAAGATACTCCCCGGCATCACCGACGACTGGACGGCGGCGGGCGCGATCCGCCGCAGCCTGCCCACCGACCTGGTCACCAAGACCGCCCAGGGCTGGATCCCGCGCTGCGGGGAGAAGCAGTTCAACATCTCGTGCAGCCGCGACCTCCTCGACGCGGTGGTCCGCGCCCGGGTGACCGGCCTGCCCGGGGTCACCACGCTCCAGCAGAGCCGCGTACAGGCCCTGGAGGGTACGGCGGCCCGCGTCACCGGCGTCCGCGTCGACACCCCCGACGGCGCGGGCCGGCTGCTGACCGCCGACCTCGTGGTGGACGCGAGCGGGCGCGGCTCCCGGGCCCGGGCCTGGCTGCACGAGCTCGGGGTCGGCGGGATCAGACAGGCTCAGGTCGACTCCGGCCTGGTGTACGCGACGCGGATCTTCCAAGCCCCCGCGGGAGCCCACGAGATGGGCTTCCCGATCGTCAACGTGCAGTCCGATCCGCGGGTCTGTGTACCCGGCCAGACGGCGACGATCGTGCCCATCGAGAACGGCCAGTGGCAGGCCACCCTGTCCGGCACCCGGGGCGGCCAGCCGACCGGCGACCCCGAGCAGTTCATCCCGTTCGCCAAGGGCATCCGCGATCCCGTGGTCGGCGAGCTCCTCGAGGGCAGGAAGCCCCTCACCGACGTCGCCGTCACCCAGGGCACCGCCAACCGCAGGGTCTACTTCGAGAAGGCGGACCTGCCCGACGGCTTCTTCGCCGTCGGCGATTCCGTCGCCACCTTCAATCCGCTGTACGGACAGGGCATGACGGTCGCCGCCCAGGGCCTGCTGGCCGTACGCGCCCTGATGCGCGCCAAGGGCCTCGCGCATCCCGGCTTCGGCCGCGAGGCGCAGCGCGCGCTGGTCCCGCAGGTGGCCACCGCCTGGGAGCTCGCCACCTCGCAGGACATCCTGTACCCCGGGGCCACCGGCATGAAGCCGCGGGCCGGCGCCGGGCTGCTCAACGCATACGTGAGCCGGCTGATGACCGGGGCCACCACGCGCGAGGCACTGACCGCCGCGTTCCTCCAGGTCATCACCATGAGCAGCCCGCCCACGTACTGGCTGCGGCCCTCGGTGGTCTGGCACGTGCTGCGCGCCTCGGACCGGGGCGCACTGAAGGCACCGCCGCTGACCGCGGCCGAGCGGGCCGTCGCGGGGCTCGACCAGGGATCCGGCCCGGTCGACCCGGTCGGCCCGGCGGGCCCGGTCGGTCCCGTCGGCCCGGTCGGTCCCGTCGGCCAGGCGCGATGACCGACGGTCTCATCTTGTACGTACCGGGGTCGGTGATGATCCTGGCGCTGCTGATCAAGGCGCCGACCCTGCGCCGGGGCTGGGACCAGCCGCTCATGCGGGCCGTGTGCACCCTGCTCGTCGTCGGCTGCATGGTCATGTTCCTGGCGGCTCCGCCGACCATCGCCGCGGTCAACCGGCTCACCGGAATCGTCAACTTCTCGGCCCCGCTGGTGTACAGCGTGCTGACCGCGTTCTCGGGGTCGTGCATCGTCCTGGTCCTGCAGTGGGGCGGCGGCCCGCCGGCGGTCGTGCGCCGGGCGACCCGGCTGACGGTGGCCGCGTTCGGGGCCGTCACGCTGCTCATCGTCGTCCTCTTCGCCATCGGCGACGCGCCGGTGGAGCGGCTGCGCGACCTGGACACGTACTACGCCAACACGCCCTGGCTGCGCGAGATGATCGTCTGCTACCTGCTCGCGCACACCGTGGGCAGTTCGACGCTCACCGTGCTGTGCTGGAAGTGGCTGCTGCGCGTGCGCCCCTCGCTGCGTCCGCTGCGCACCGGACTGGCCCTGATCGTGCTCGGCGGGGTGCTGGACCTTGGCTACCTGGTCACGAAGTGGGCGGCGGTGGGCGCCCGCTGGGCGGGCCGCGACTGGGACGGCCTGTCCACGTACGTGGCCCCGCCGTTCGCCTCCGCGGCGGCCCTGATGGTGGGGTCGGGGTTCATCGTGCCGCTGGTCGGCGGCTCGGCGGCCTGGCGGGACTTCAGCCGGTACCGGCGGCTGCACCCGCTGTGGAAGGCGCTGCGCGGCTTCGCCGCGTCGAGCGTGACGACCGTGCCGCTGACCTGGTGGTCGCCGATCGGGATCCGGCTGATCCACCGCGAGTCGGTGATCGACGACGGCATCCTGGCGCTGGGCCGCTGGTTCGACCCGGCCGTACGGGGCGCCGCGTACGAGGAGGCGCTCGGCCAGGGCATGTGCGCGTCGCAGGCTTCGGTCGTGGCCGACGCGGCCATGCTCGCCGCGGCCTGCCGGCGCCGGGAGGCGGCCGAGGCCGCCGAAGCCGCGGAGGCGCTCGGCCCGGCGGTCACGGACGGCGCCGGGGAGCACCCGGCCGGGGCGGATCAGGGACTGCCCGAGCCGTACCGGCTGGACTCCCGGCCGCTCGCGGCGCTGGCCCGGGAGTTCCGCGCCTCCCCCATCGTGGCGGCCGTACGACGGGACCCGGCACGCCTGTGAGCGGTCGGCGCGGGCGGCCGGCTCAGCCGGCGAGGGCGTCCTCGGGCTCGGGGTTGCGGGCGAGCCAGGCCCCGTACGCCCGCACCCGGCGCCAGTGCTGGAGCTGCTCGAGGGCGAACGCCGCCCGCGGGGAGGCCTCCGGGCGCGGTTCCAGACCGCGGGCCAGCCGGTGCAGCTGGAAGCGTACGAAGGCCAGCAGCCCGGCGCCGGCCAGGTCCCGGTCCTTCCAGCGCAGCCGCTCCACGATCACCCGTACGTCCTCCCCGGCGCGCCAGCGGGCCGGCAGGTCGGGGCGGAACGCCAGGGCCGAGGCGAGCCCCACGACGGACACACCGCGCTGCAGGACCTTCTGCGCGGTCTCCCGGCGGCCTATCCCGCCGGTCAGCATCAGCGGCATCGTGGCCGCACCCAGGAACTGCTCGGCGAAGGAGAGGAAGTACGCCTCCCGTTCGAGGGTCCGCAGATCGGCGGTGCGGCCCAGGGTCGCGGGGCTCTCGACGCTGCCGCCGGACAGTTCGACCAGGTCGACGCCGAGGCCGCCGAGGACCGCGAGGACCTGCGCCGCCTCCTCGGTGTCGAAGCCGCCGCGCTGGAAGTCGGCGGTGTTGAGCTTGACCCCGACCGCGAAGCCGGGGCCCACCTGCGCGCGGACGGCGCCGACGACCTCGGTGAGCAGCCGGACCCGGTTCTCCAGGCTGCCGCCCCAGCGGTCGGTGCGCCGGTTGACGAGCGGGGAGAGGAACTGGCTGAGGAGGTAGCCGTGCGCGGCGTGGATCTGCACCCCGTGGAAGCCGGCCTCCTCGGCCCGCCGGGCCGTGACCGCGAACCGGGCGACGGTGGCCTCGATGTCGGCCTCGGTCATCGCGGTGGGCCGGGCGAAGCGCTTGGTGTGCTTGCCGAGGCTCACCCCTATGTCGGAGGGCGCCCAGGCCGTGCCGGGCATCTCCGAGCCGACCTGCCGGCCGGGGTGGTTGATCTGCATCCAGACCCGGCCGCCGCCGCAGGACGCGGCCGCGGCCCAGCGCCGGAAGGGCTCGAGCGGGGAGCGGGCGTCGAGGACGATCGTCCCCGGCGCGGTCAGCGCCCGGCGGTCGACCATCACGTTCCCGGTGATCAGCAGTCCGGCGCCGCCCCCGGCCCAGCGGCGGTAGAGCCGTTCGATGCGCTCGTCCGGCAGCTGGCCGGACCCGGCGAGGCTCTCCTCCATGGCCGCCTTCGCCAAGCGGTTCGGCAGGGCGGTGCCGTTGGGCAGCTCCAGTGGCGTGAACAGGTCCATCGGCAGTTCCCCCAGGAAACGTGTTGCACGTGTCATCGCGCGCCCCGGCGCAAAAAGATACCGCCCGTTCCCCGGAGCCCGGCAGGCTCCGGCCGCAGGAATCCGGACACCGCCGGAACGCGGAACGCCCCGGGCCGAAGGGCCCGGGGCGTCTCCCGTACGGCGCGTTCCCGTATCCGGTGGTCAGAGCTCCGCGAGCGCCAGTCCGGCCTGTGCCGCAGCCGCCTGGACGGTCTGCTCCAGCAGGACGGCGATCGTCATCGGGCCGACGCCGCCGGGGACCGGGGTGATCAGCGAGGCGCGGGCGGCGGCCGACTCGAAGTGGACGTCGCCGACGTTGCCCTCGTTGTAGCCGGCGTCCAGGACGACGGCGCCCGGCTTGATGTCCTCGCCGCGGATGAACTCGGCCTTGCCGACGGCGGCGACCAGCACGTCGGCCTGGCGCACGATCGAGGGCAGGTCGACGGTGCGGGAGTGGCAGTAGGTGACGGTGGCGTTCTGCTCCAGCAGCAGCATGCCGGCCGGCTTGCCCAGGATCGCGCTGCGGCCGACGACGACGGCGTGCTTGCCGGTCAGGTCCACGTCGTACTCGGCGAGGAGGCGCATGATCCCGCCGGGGGTGCAGGAGACGAAGCCCGGCAGTCCGAAGCCCATGGCGGCGAAGGAGTGCATGGTGACACCGTCGACGTCCTTGCCGGGGGCGATGGCCTCGAAGGCGGCGCGCTCGTCGATGTGGTGCGGGACCGGGTGCTGCAGCAGGATGCCGCTGATCTCCGGGTCCTCGGACAGGGCGGTGAGGGCGGCGACGAGCTCCTCGGTGGTGGTCTCGGCCGGCAGCTCGACGTGGCGGGAGGTGATCCCGGCCTTGGCGCAGCGGTTCTGCTTCATCCGTACGTACGTGACGGACGCCGGGTCCTCGCCGACCAGCACGGTCGCGAGGCAGGGAGCGGTACCGGTGCGCTCGGTGATCTTCGCCGCGAGGACGGCGGTCCGCTCCGAGATGCGGCGGGCGAGGGCGGTGCCGTCCATGAGCCGGGCGGGTGCGGTGGCAGTCTGGGCAGTCGTCATGGGGTCTCCTGAGCGTCGCTGCGGAATCGCGGTTCGCCCAGGCGCGCGGCACGTCGGCGTACCCGCGGTACGCCGGGCGCACGGGAGGTGCGCCGGGCCGCTCCCCGGTGGTGATCCACCCGAACGCCAGTCACGGCCCGTCCCCACTCTAATGGACCTGGTCGGCGTGTCCGCAGTGCACGGCGGCCCCGGGGGCCCGAGATCCGGTCAAACCGGTGGATCACCGGCGCCAGGCCTGGGACGATCGAGACATGACGCGCACCTTCGACCATCTCGTCGCCGAAGCCGAGTCCGTCTCCGTCGACGGCTGGGACTTCTCCTGGCTCGACGGCCGGGCCACCGAGCAGCGCCCCTCCTGGGGCTACCAGAGACTCATGGGCGAGCGTCTGGCCCGCGTCGCCTCCGCCCTCGACATCCAGACCGGCGGCGGGGAGGTGCTCGCCGGGGCGGGGACCCTGCCCCGGCTGATGGTCGCCACCGAGTCCTGGCCACCGAACATCGCGAAGGCGACCCGGCTGCTGCACCCGCTCGGCGCGGTGGTGGTCGCGGACGCCGACGAGCCGCCGCTGCCCTTCGGCGACGAGGCCTTCGAGCTGGTCACCAGCCGGCACCCGGTGACCATCTGGTGGGAGGAGATCGCCCGGGTCCTGCGTCCTGGCGGTACGTACCTCTCGCAGCAGGTCGGGCCGGCGAGCGTCTTCGAGCTCGTCGAGTACTTCCTCGGGCCCCAGCCGGAGGAGGTCCGGCGCGGCCGGCACCCCGACGATGCCGTCTCGGACGCCGGCAAGGCCGGCCTCGAGGTCGTCGATCTGCGGTCGGAAAGACTGCGTACGGAGTTCCACGACATCGGAGCCGTGATCTACTTTCTCCGGAAGGTGATCTGGATGGTGCCCGGCTTCACGGTCGGGCAGTACCGGGACCGGCTGCGCGAGCTCCACGAACAGATCGAACGTGACGGTCCGTTCGTGGCGCACACCGCCCGTTTCCTCATCGAAGCCCGCAAAACGGGCTGACGGGAGGGGTGCGCGGGCGCGGACGGATCCACGGTCGAATGGTTGCGCGCCCACAGCGTGGCGCAGGTCACTCAATTCAGCGCGTAACGAATCGACTCGGGCATGCGATGAACCGACAGGTGTCCTCGCGCGGCCCCGGAATACAGACCCCCCTCGGGTCTGTTTCCCGAGTCCGCGCGATGATGTCCCGCCCACTCCTTATCTGTTCGCAACGAGAGGCTCCTTGTGTCGCTCAGCCCGTCCCGTACGTTCCCTCCGGAGATCGCCGAATCGGAGGCCCTCGTCGCGCTCGTCGAGCGCGGCCGCGAGCAGGGTCACATCAACGGTGACGACGTGCGCCAGGCCTTCGAGGCCGGCCGCATCCCGGTGGACCAGTGGAAGCGGGTCCTGCGCAGCCTGAACCAGGTCCTGGACGAGGAGGGTGTCGCGCTGCACGTCAGCGCCGCCCCCGCCACGAAGGCTGCCGCGAAGAAGCCCCGCAAGGCGGCCGCCGCGCCTGCCCGCACCGTGACCAAGAAGGCGGCCGCCGCGCCGCGCCCCATCGGTGCGCGCAAGGCCTCGGCCACCAGCCCGGCCACCGCCACCGCGGCGGCGATATCCGCTTCGCCGGCCGCGGCCGCCGAGGACGAGGTGACGGCCGACGCCGCCGCCGAGCCGAAGAAGCGGACGGTCAAGAAGACCGCCGCGAAGAAGACCGCGGTGAAGAAGACCGCCGCGGCCAAGAAGACCAGCGCCAAGGATGCCGACGAGGGCGAGACCCCGGCCGCCGAGGGCGAGGACTGGGCCGCCGAGGACCTCGTCGACGACGTCGAGGAGGAGGCCCCCAAGGCCGGCGGCGCCCAGGGCTTCGTCCTGTCCGACGACGACGAGGACGACGCCCCGGCGCAGACGGTCATGGTGGCCGGCGCCACCGCCGACCCCGTCAAGGACTACCTCAAGCTCATCGGCAAGGTGCCGCTCCTCAACGCCGAGCAGGAGGTCGAGCTCGCCAAGCGCATCGAGGCGGGCCTCTTCTCCGAGTACAAGCTCGAAGAGGAGGAGGACCACAAGCCCGCCTTCAAGCGCGAGCTGGAGATCCTGGTCGAGGACGGCCGCCGCGCCAAGAACCACCTGCTGGAGGCCAACCTCCGCCTCGTGGTCTCGCTGGCCAAGCGCTACACCGGCCGCGGCATGCTCTTCCTGGACCTGATCCAGGAGGGCAACGTCGGCCTGATCCGCGCCGTGGAGAAGTTCGACTACACCAAGGGCTTCAAGTTCTCCACGTACGCGACCTGGTGGATCCGGCAGGCGATCACGCGTGCCATGGCCGACCAGTCGCGCACCATCCGCATCCCCGTCCACATGGTCGAGATCATCAACAAGCTGGCGCGCGTCCAGCGCCAGATGCTCCAGGACCTCGGCCGTGAGCCCACTCCGGAGGAGCTGGGCAAGGAACTCGACATGACCCCCGAGAAGGTCATCGAGGTCCAGAAGTACGGCCGCGAGCCGATCTCCCTGCACACCCCCCTGGGTGAGGAGGGCGACAGCGAGTTCGGTGACCTCATCGAGGACTCCGAGGCGGTCGTTCCGGCCGACGCGGTCAGCTTCACCTTCCTCCAGGAGCAGCTGCAGTCGATCCTGGGCACGCTCTCCGAGCGTGAGGCGGGCGTCGTCTCGATGCGTTACGGCCTGAACGACGGCCAGCCGAAGACCCTGGACGAGATCGGCCGCGTGTACGGGGTCACCCGTGAGCGCATCCGCCAGATCGAGTCCAAGACCATGTCGAAGCTGCGCCACCCGTCGCGTTCGCAGGTGCTGCGCGACTACCTCGACTAAACCAGTCGGAAGACCGGCCCCTTGGGCGTGAACGGCAGGGACGCACCCTGCGGAACCAGATAGGCGTGCTCGCGCCGGATCCGCAGGGTGTCGCACCACCCGTCCGTGATCACCAGCACCGGGGCCTGCGGAGGGAAGTCCTCCGCGCGCTGGAGCAGGTCGATCGCGGGCTGGAGCACGGTTCCGCCCCGCCCGCGCACCTTCACCCGGCCCGCGATGTCGGTCGGGGGCAGATAGCCCGCGTCGTACGGCGCCGCGTCGCAGAACACGACGCGTGCCGCCGGTACGTCGCGGGCTTCCGCGTACGAGGCGACGGCGCCGAGCGCCTTGCCGAGCAGGGCGGCGGGCATCGACCCCGAGGTGTCGAGGACCACGCCGAAGGTGCAGCGGGCGATCTCCTCGGGCGGGAAGTACCGGCCCGCCCGGGGGATGTCCGGGGTGGAGGCCTGGCGGCGTGCCGGGCGCGCGTAGGTCCGTACGGGCTCGGGCCTCGGCACGTACTCGTCGAACCAGCGGGCGAGCTGCGCGTCCCAGGGGACGGGCGGATGGGCCAGCGCCCGGATCTCCTGGACCAGCCCGGCGGGCAGCAGTCCGCGCTCCCCGTAGGTGTGCAGGTCGAAGCCCTGGACGAGGCCGCGCCGGTAGAAATCGTCCAGATCGGTGTACGGGAGGCTGCCCGCGTGGGGCAGCGCCTCGCCCAGGACGTCTCCGAGGCCCTTGCCGCGCAGGGTCGACAGCCGGCGCAGCCGGCGCAGGTCGGTCGTGATGCGGTCGTAGACCTCCTCGACGCAGAGGTCCTTCAGCTCCGGGTCGTACAGCAGCCCCTCGGGCATCTCGCCCACGCCCATCTCCACGAGCCAGCCGTTGACCACGTAGTCGGCGGCCACGTTGTGCAGGTACGGGTCGCGGGCTCCGCAGCGCTCCCCGTGGCGCAGGGCGGCGTGCAGCATCTCGTGCGCCAGGACGAAGCGCCACTCCGGGTCGGTGAACGTACGCAGCGGGTTGACGTAGATCTCCCCGGCGCTAGCGCTCACGGCCGCGACGGCGATGTCCTGGGCGCGCGCGAGCTCGGCGTCGGCGACGATCCGCAGGCCGGCGGCGAGCCCGCCGAGCAGCGGGTACGAGGAGACGAACCAGTTCAGGGCCCGGTCCCACGGGTGCTGCCGGACCCGCTCCCCGGTGATCCGGTCGCGGCGGCCGCCCGCCACGTCCATGGCGGCGGAGACGCTGCGGGTCAGGGCGTGCGCGAACGAGGTCTCCCAGTCGGGAACGTCGGTGGTCAGGGTGCGCCAGCCGACCAGGACCTGGTCGGGCTGCCCGCCGGAGGTCCCGCAGTCCGCGTACGCGGCGGGGACGCCGTCGCGGCGCCAGCGGGCGGCGAGCTGCTCCTCGTCCCCGCCGGGGTACTCGGCGGGGAGGTGGTCGGGGGCGCGGCCCACGGGGAACGTCAGCAGGAAGCGGTTGACGACGACGCACCGGGCGGCGAGTTCGGCGGGGGCGGGCTGCGGGCGGTCCTCCCCCTTGGCGGCGGGTACGTGGCCGAAGCCGAGGTGGAGCAGGCAGTGGGCCAGTGCCCAGGCCCACTCCTGCGGTTCTGCGCGGCGGGTGGGATGGGCGTGGACCACCCCGTTGGAGGTGACGAGGGCGAGCCCGGCGGAGGTGCACGAGGCGCACCGGGGGTCGCGGCAGTGGGTGGCGGAGAGGGCGCCCAGGGCCGGGTTCTGCCGGATCGCGGCCCGTCCGGCCTCGTAGGCGAGGGTGGCCGGGTCGGGGGCGGCGGGCTTCTTCCTGCGGGTCACAGGTGGATCACTTCCGGGCTCGCTTCGGGCGCGGGCGCGCCCACGGGGGTTCGGGGCGGGCTCGTACGGCTCACCGGCTCACCGGCGCGCCGCGACCAGCCGCGGCATGTCGCGGGCGGCCTCCACCAGGAACCAGGCGGGCAGCACCGGCAGGCCGTCGGCGTCGTCGGCGATGACGGTCTGGGCGACCTCCACGGAGATCTCGGCGAGCTGTACGAGCAGGGATTTCGCGCGGTACGCGGTCTGCCGGACGGCGGGCGAGACGTGCTCCTTGCGTTCCGGGAGCTCCTTGACCAGGCGGCCCCGGAAGGCCTCGGCGAGGTAGTAGAGCAGATCACGGTCGGCGGGGCGGGTGGGCCAGGAGGCATCGCCCTTGATGATCGCCTCGATGCCGAAGGTGTGGCGGACGATCTTGGCGTAGCCGCAGAAGGAGACGGCGTGCGCCGGGGTGAGGGTGCCGTGGGCGACGACCTTGAGGGTCTGCTCGTCCAGGCCGGTCCCGAAGGAGTGCAGGGCGTCGGAGAGCATGTGCCAGGAACGCGGGGTGGAGAAGGGCTCCTCGGTCTTGGGCGGCGCGGACCACAGGTGGTCGGGGCGGTCGGTGAGGTAGTCGGTGATCCACGGGTGGATGCCGTTCTCCCCGGCCCAGACCAGCCAGTCCTGCGCGGAGGCCTGCAGGTGTACGTGGCTGAGCCGGTTGACCAGCGCGGAGGCGATGGGCCGGGCCAGCGCGTTGTCGGTGGCCCGGTTGCCCGCGCCGATCACGATGGAGCCGGCGGGAAGCTCGTAACTGCCGATCCGGCGGTCGAGGATGAGGGAGTAGAAGGCCTTCTGGACGTCCGGCGTCGCGGCGTTGAGCTCGTCGAGGAACAGGCAGTACGGCTCGTCGCGGGCGATGGCCTCGGGCGGGCAGAACACGGACCGGCCGTCACGGATCTGCGGTACGCCGATCAGGTCCTCGGGCGCGAGCTGCGTGCCGAGCAGGCTGACGCACTCGAGGCCGAGGGAGTCGGCGAACTTCCGCACCAGCGAGGACTTGCCGATTCCGGGTGCCCCCCACAGGAACACGGGCCGCACGGTGGCGAGGCCCAGCAGCAGTTCGGGGATCTGGGCGGGGGTGACGGTGACGGCGGCCTGCACGAGAAGCGGTCCTCAGGGGTGGGGTACGTGGCGCGCCCAGTGTGGGCGCACCACGTACCCCGAAGCATCCGGTTTTCCGCCGCGGGGCGGTGGCCGGGTGTCTCAGTTCTCCAGCAGGTGCTTCAGCTTCTCCTCGTTGCGCGGCATCTCCTTGCGGGCGTACGGCTTGACCACGAGCGGCGCCATGACCCTGCCGATGCCGTGGCCCTCGAAGTCGAGGTCGAGGGTCACGCGCGAGCGCCTTCCGCCGTCAAGGGGTTCGATGGTCCCGCGTACATCGCCGCGTACGGGTCCGTCGACACCTTGGAGGCGCCAGCTGCGCGGCGGGTCGAGCTCCTTGACCTCCATGGTCATCGGGAACCTGCGCTTGCCCATGCGCCGGGTGACCCTGACCTTCGAACCGACGTGGAGCGGAGCGCCGTCGAGCGGGCGGGCGGAGACGGCGCTGCTCTGCCACTCCGGCAGATGCGTGGGGTCCGTCACGTAGTCGAAGACGTCTTCGGGACTGCGGGAGATGTCGATGCTTTCTCTGATCGCGGACATGGCGACCCCTTCACTGCCCCCTGCTTGTCCTCGTCTTCTTCTCTCATTCCAAACTACCGCGCAGGTCAGGCGGTGACCCGGTGCCCGGCTCGGTGCTTTCGCGCGGACATCGCCGCGTAGACGAGGACACCCGCGAAGAGGAACAGGACGCCCTGGTAGACGGCCGCGTAGCCGGAGCCGGCGACCAGCCACATCGAGAAGGCGAAGGCCAGGCCGGCGAGGACGCCGTCGCGGACCAGGCGGCCGCGGTGGACGCGCTCGGACTGCCCGGAGAGCAGGAAGTAGATCTGCGCGGCGGTGGCGAGCAGGTACGGGACGGTCGCCGTGAAGGTGGTGACCAGGACCAGGACCTCGAAGACCCCGTCCGAGCCCAGCGTGTAGTTGTAGATCGTCAGGCCGGAGGCGAGGACGGCGGTGACGAGCACGCCGGCCACGGGGACGCCCCGCTTCTTCGTCTCGAAGACCTTCGGGAAGAGCCCGTCGCGGGCGGCGGCGTACGGGGTCTGGGCGCTGAGCAGGGTCCAGCCGTTGAGGGCGCCGAGCATCGAGATCACGGCCGCGCAGGCGACGAGGGTGCCGCCCCACGTACCCCCGGCCCCTCCGTCTGCAGAAAACATCGCGTTGACGGCGTCGGTGAAGGGGGCCTCGGAGGAGACCAGCTTCTCGTGGGAGACCAGGCCGAAGACGGAGAGGGTGCCCAGCAGGTAGACGACGGCCGCTCCGGCGGTGCCCAGGATGGTGGCCCGGCCGACGTTGCGGGCCGGGTCGCGGACCTCGCCCGCGCTGACGGCAGCCGACTCGACGCCGAGGTAGCTGAAGAGGAGGATCGCCGCGGCGGCGGAGACCGCGCCGACGGGGCTCTGGCCGGTGGCCTGGAAGGGCCCGAGGTTCGCCGGGTCGAAGAAGAACAGCCCGCCCACCGCGACCAGCAGCAGCGGGGCGAACTTCAGCACGGTGGCGACCAGTTGGACGGTGCCGACGTACCGGGTGCCGGCCAGGTTGGCGAGCGCCGGGAGCCACTGCACGAGGAGGGCGGCCAGGCACATCGCCGCCTTGTGGTCCCCGATGGCCGGGAAGAGCACGGCGAGGTAGCCGACGGCCGCCACGGCGAGGGCCGCGTTCGAGACCCAGGCGGTGATCCAGTAGCTCCAGGCCGCGAGGAAGCCGGCGAAGTCACCGAACGCGGCGCGGGCGTAGACGTACGGGCCGCCGGTCTGCGGGAGCCGCTGCGCGAGCCGGCCGAAGACGAGGGCGAGGGCGATCGCGCCGGCGGTGAGCACGCCGAAGGCGACCAGGCTGATCGTGCCGAACGGCGCCACGGAGGCGGGCAGCAGGAAGATCCCGCCGCCGACGATGTTGCCCATGACCAGGCAGGTCGCGACCGGGAGGCCGAAGCGCCGGGCGTGGGGGCTCGCCGCCTCCTCGGCCGGTGCGGGTGTCGCGGCAGGGGCGGGTGCGGGGGCGCGCAGGGTGGAGCTCACGGGTGGTACGCCTCGGGTGTTTCATATGCTGGACAGGTCGACATATCGTCGGGCAAGCCCAAAGCCGCACCAAATCAATGGTTTTCGTCCTGCACGGAGGCCCTTGCGGAAGGAAAGGTTCCGCTCGAACCGGCCTCCGGCCGTGGATCCTCCGCGGATGCGGTCAGCGGCACCTGGGGCCCGTCCGCCTCCCGCAGCCAGCGCCGCAGTACCTCGTGCACCGCCTCCGCACCCACCAGGTCGGGGTCCGGCTCCGACAGCTGCGTCGGCCACATCAGGAACGGGTGCCCCTGCTCCCCGCCCAGGCCTCCGTGCGAGCCGATCTGCTCCTCGAAGGCGTGCACCGACCCGGTCCGCGGGTCGTACGCCGAGTTCACCATCACGTCGGCCGCGTGCGGGAAGGCGTCGGTCCGGCGGACCGCCTGCGCCGCGCCCGGTCCGAACCGGGCCAGCAGCTCCTGCGCCGCGCCGGGCTCGTCGAGGCGGGCCACCGCCCCGCCCGGGCCCAGCACCTCCCCGTCCACCAGCAGGAACCCGATGCCCGGGTGGTTGGCCAGGGTCGCCAGCAGGGCGGGGTGCGCCCGCTCGATCCGCTCCCGCGAGGCCCGGCCCGGTACGTCCGGGAAGGAGATCAGCCCGAGGTTGCCGGAGGCCAGCACCACCGGGTCCGGGCCCCGCCCGGGGTGGGCCTCGGCGCCCTCCTCCACCGGCCGGTGCAGGGCAGCGAGCACCGCCGCGCGGGCCTCGGCGCCGCTGCGGGTGCGGCCGGCCCGGCGGGAGACCGGCAGCCCGCAGCCCGCGCGGACCAGGTCCTTCAGCGTCAGCCCGTACCGGCTCAGGAAGGTCTCCCCCGGGCTCTGGCCGTGGTCCGACAGCAGCACGATCCGGTACTCCCGGGGTGCGTGCTCGGCGACCCGCGCGATCAGCGCGAGGCTCCGGTCGAGCCGGGCCAGCACCCGGTCGGTGTCCCGGCCGTGCGGCCCCGAATGGTGCGCGACCTCGTCGTAGGCGACCAGGTCCGCGTAGATCGCGGCGCGCCCCGCGAGCATGTCGCCGATCACCGCCGCCACGACGACGTCCCGTTCGACCACCGTCGCGAAGGCCCGGATCAGCGGGTACAGGCCGCCCCGGGCCACCCTCGGCCGCTCCCCCCGCAGCCGGGCCCGCAGCGACTGGCAGATCTCCCGGACGACCTCGGCGACGAAGGAGAGCGCGGTGCGGACGGCATTGGCCGGGTCGGAGAAGTACGCGAAGTAGCCGGCGCGGGAACGGTTCGCCCGGCCCCGCCGCGCCGAGACCGACAGGACGAGGGCCAGCTGGTCGGCGCCGCCGCTGAACAGGTTGCCCCGGCTCGCCCCGTCGAGGGTCAGCAGCCCGCCGTCCCCGGTGCGGGCGATGGCCCGGCGCTGGAGTTCGGCGGCGCTGGTGGGCCGGTTGCAGACCATCACCTCGCCGGTGTCCTTCTCGTACCAGCGGAAGGCGGGCACGTCGAAGCTGGAGCCGTGCAGGATGCCGAGCTGGCTGGCGCCGGTCTGGCTGGACCAGTCGGTGCGCCAGGACGTGAGTCGGTGGCTGCCCTCCAGCCAGCCGGCCACCGTGGGCATCAGGGCGCTGCCCGCGGCGCGGCGCAGGGCCTCGTACCCGACGCCGTCGAGCTGGAGGAAGACCAGTCCGGGGGCGGCCGCGACCGCGCCGGGCGCACCGTCGTGCCGCGTACGCCGACGGCGGCGGTCGGCGAGCCGGTAGAGCCTGCGCCGGTACGCCTCGTCGTCGCGCACCGCGAGCGCGGTCGAGGTCGCCGAGGCGACGGCGGACATCACCGCGGCCACCACCACGGCGGTCTCCGGGGCCACTTCGCCGCGGCCGGACGGGATCAGGCTGAGGGCGAGCAGCAGCAGCGAGCCGTTGAGGAAGAAGACGAGCAGGCCGAGCACCAGCGCGGGCACCAGCAGCAGGGCCCGGACGAGCACCGGCCACACGAGCGCGCTGAGCAGGCCGAAGGCCCCGGCGCCCCAGGCGGCGGTCAGACCGATCTCGGTGAGGCTGTCGCCGTCGCCGGACTGCAGCCGGAAGTCGGGGAGGATGCCGGCCAGCGCGAGCATCGTCAGGGTGGACACCGCCCAGACGGTGATCACCCGTGCCAGGGCGCTGCCCGTGGTCCGCCACCGTCCTCGCCCCACGCCGTACCGCCTCGTGTCTCCCCCGGACCCGCGGTCCGCGCCGCACCCTCCAGCGTCGCACAGGGCGGCGGCGGGGGCCGGATGACGGGGGTGGCGCACGGACGTACGGAACGCACGGCGCCGGGAGCCGGGGCGCGCGGCCGTCGGGCGGGAGCCTACGTGCCGTCGTAGCCGGCGGTCGGCATGGACAGCCGGCGGTGCACCTCGGCCTTCATGGCGGAGGTGTACTGCGGCTCGGCGAGCCCGGCGGTCTCGAGCCGTACTCCGCGCCGCTCGCACTCGGCGGTGAACTCCTCGACGGAGCGCAGCGCGCGGGCCAGGACCCGGTGGTTGGGGGCGACGAACAGGTCGACCTGGCCGGCTTCGACGTCGCACCAGAGCCCGCAGTGGTCGGCGCGCAGCCCGTAGAAGAGCAGCTCCCTCGTCACGACGTAGCCCTGGCCGGCGGCCCAGCGGGCGCACATGGCGTGCTGGCTCCGGGTGTCGACGGCGAAGGGGTCGGTGTCCAGATCCTCGAGCGGGGCCAGGCTGGCGATCGCGGCCACGCGCAGCTCATCCATGCCGCCCGACCCTACTCCGATCCGCCGCCCGGGAGGAGGGGGCGGCGGCCTCCGGTTCCGGGCGCGGGGGCGGGGCAGGATCTAGGCTCCAAGGGGCCGGTTACGCACGAGCGACGGGGAGGCCGGGTGCCGGTGGAGATCACCTGGTGGGGGCATGCCACGTGCACGGTCGAGGACTCCGGGGTGCGGCTGCTGACGGATCCGCTGTTCGCCCGGCGGCTGGCGCATCTGCGGCGACGGCGCGGGGCGCCGCCCCCGCCGGAGGCGGCCGAGGCGGACGCGGTGCTGGTGTCCCACCTGCATGCCGACCATCTGCACCTGCCGTCGCTGGCCCGGCTGGCGCCCGGGACCAGGCTGCTGGTGCCGCGCGGGGCGCCCCGGGCCGTGCCGGGGCTGGCGCGGGTCGCGGGGGTGCGCGGGCTGGCGGTCACGGAGATGGCTCCGGGCGACGAGGTCGGCGTACGGGCAGGCGTACGGGTGCGGGCGGTCAGTGCGCGGCACGACGGGCGGCGGCTGCCGTTCGGGCCGCATCTCACGCCGGCGCTCGGGTACGTGGTCCAGGGCGCGGCGCGGACGTACTTCGCCGGGGACACCGGGCTGTTCGACGCAATGGCCGAGGAGGTCGGGCCGGTGGACGTGGCGCTGCTGCCGGTCGGCGGCTGGGGCCCGTACCTGGGGCCGGGGCACCTGGACGCGGGCCGGGCGGCGCAGGCACTGGCCGCGCTGGCCCCGGCGGCGGCGGTGCCGGTGCACTACGGGACGTACTGGCCCATCGGACTGGACGCGGTGCGGCCGCACGAATTCCACGCGCCGGGCGAGGAGTTCGTACGGCGGGCCCGGCAGCTGGCACCGAAGGTGACGGTACGGGTGCCGGACCACGGCGAGCGGGTGCGGCTGCCGTGACGTGGCGCGAGCTGGTGGCGGCGGGGGTGGGGGCCGGGGCCGGGGCCGGGGCCGGCCAGGTACCGCCGGAGACGACGCAGCAGGCGGTGGGCTACCCGGCGCTGTTCGTACTGGTGGCACTGGGGGCGCTGGTGCCGGTGATCCCGACGGGGGCGCTGGTGAGCACGGCAGCGGTGGTGGCGTTCCATCACCAGTCACTGCCCTTCGGGCTGTTGCTGGTGTTCGCGGTGGCGGCGGTGGCCGCGTTCACCGGGGACGTGGCCCTGTACTGGCTGGGGCAGCGGGGCGTGGCGTCCCGCAACGGCTCGCGCTGGCTGGAGACGCTGCGCGGGCGGGCGACGCCCGAGCGCCTTGCGCAGGCGCAGCGCAAGCTGGACGAACACGGGGTCCTGGTCCTGGTGGTCTCCCGGCTGGTACCGGCGGGCCGCATCCCTGTGATGCTGGCCTGCCTGCTGGCCCGCCTCCCCCTGCGCCGGTTCGCCCGCGGCGACGCCCCGGCGTGCCTGGCCTGGGCGGCGACGTACGGCCTGATCGGCATCCTGGGCGGCTCCCTGTTCTCGGAACCCTGGAAGGGCGTGGCCCTGGCGGTGGCCCTCACCCTCCTGATCAGCACGGCTCCCGCTCTCTGGCGCCGGTTGCGCAGCCATTGACCGCCCTCTGCAGCCTGCCGGGCTAGAGGGCCCGGGAGCCCCCGATCGGCAGGTCCCACAGGTCCGCCCGAGCCAGCCCGGCCCGGCCCCACGCCTCCCGCACCCGCTGCAACGGCTCCATCACCGGCTCGGCGGAAAGCACGAACGTCCCCCAGTGCATCGGCGCCATCCGCCGCGCCCCCACGTCCAGGCAAGCCTGAACCGCCTCCTCCGGATCCGCATGGACATCGCTCAGCCACCACCTCGGCGCGTACGCGCCGATCGGCAACAGGGCCAGGTCGATCCCCGGATGACGCCGCCCGATCTCCCCGAACCAGTGCCCGTACCCCGTGTCGCCCGCGAAGTACACGCTCCTCGGCGTCGCGGCCCGCGTGTCGGTCAGCACCCAGCCGCCCCACAGCGTCCGGCAGGTGTCGAGCAGCGACCGCTTGGACCAGTGGTGCGCCGGGACGAAGTCGAAACGTACGCCGCCCAGTTCCGCGCACTCCCACCAGTCGAGCTCCGTGACCCGGGTGAAGCCGCGCCGCCGGCACCAGCGGGCCAGACCGGCCGGGACGAAGAGCGGGGTGTGCCGGGGCAGCCGCTTGAGGGTGGGGGCGTCGAGGTGGTCGTAGTGGTTGTGGCTGATCACCACCGCGTCCACCGGCGGCAGTTCCTCCCAGCGGACCCCGACCGGGGTCATCCGCGCCGGCGTGCCGAGGATGCGCCGGGACCAGACGGGGTCGGTCAGTACGGTCAGCCCGCCGACCCGCAGCACCCAGCTGGCATGTCCCGCCCAGGTGGCGCAGAGCGTCCCGGCGCCGGCCGCGGGCAGCGGGGCGGGGGCGTACGGGAGGTCGGGGATGCCCCGCAGCCCGTCGGGGCCGGGCCGGAACGCGCCCTCGCGCGCGAGGCGGGCGAAGGCCCGCACCCCGGGCAGCGGCGTGGTCAGCCGATCGGCGAAGGAGCGCGGCCAGCTGCGTACCTCCCCCAACGCCCGCGGCACACCGCGATCTCCGGAACCGGAGCCGGGGGCTGAGCTCCCCCGGGACGCGGGCCGGGGCGCCGGCCGCGGGGCGGCGGGGCCGGGCCGTACCGCGGCAGCCCGGGCGCTCGCCGCGGGGTCTGCCCGGCCGGGGGCCGTCGGGGTGTGCGTCTCGTCCCTCATCAAGAGCTCTCCGTTCACCGCACAGCGGGCTCGTCGCGTCGGTCGGCGCAAGTCGGTCAGGAAGCCAGCCCGGCCAGGACCGATCCGAGGAGGTCCAGGGAGCGCCGTATGTGCGGGAGCGCGAGGGGGTCGCGCGCGGTGAGTGCGGCGAGCCGCTCCTGCGGGGTGGCGCCGAGCAGCGGACCGGTCGACAGGCGGACCCGCAGCGCGCCCAGGTCGTCCGCGAAGCGCTGTCCGCCGGGGGTGGGTGCGCCGAGCCGGCCTCCCAGGTAGTCCTCCAGTTCCATGGCGTCGCGGACCCCGCGGCGCGCCAGCCCGGCGCGCAGCGGGGTCAGGTCGGCGTACAGGTGCCGCCCGGCCTGCGGCGGCCGCGCGAGGGCCCCGACGGCCAGCAGCTCCCGGTGGGCCGCGGCGGCGACCACCCCGTGCAGCGTGGCCGCGGCATGGGCGCGCCCGGCGACCGCGTCGGGCTCGTCGAGCGCGTGCGCCGCGGCCCCGGCGACCGGGCCCGCGACCAGGGCTCCGGTCGCGGTGAGGATGTCGAGGGTGCGTGCCCGCAGCCAGGTGCCGCGCGGGGTGCCGGGGAAGCGGGCCACGGCGGCGGGCCACCCTGCGGGCAGCAGCGCACCGGACAGGTCGAGGAGCACGGCGGCCGAGTCGGGCAGCATCTCGGCCGGGCTCAGGACGAAGGTGTCGTGCGGCCGGTGGACGGTGTCGCGCCAGCTCTCGTCGCTGACGACGAACAGCCCGGCGTCCCCGGCGGCCTCGCAGGCCTCGCGCAGCATTTCGGGCGGGGGCACGGTCGCCGTCGGGTCGTCGGCGACTGACAGCAGCAGCACCCGCGGGTCGCCGCCCTCGACGCGCACCCGCCGTACGGTCTCCAGCAGGGCGTACGGATCCGGGATGCCCCCGCACTCGGCCGGGGTCGGCACGTGGTAGGCCCGCCGTCCCAGCAGCCGGACCTGCGGTGTCCACCAGGCGGGACACGGCCGGGGCAGCATGACGTCGCCCCCGTACGCGCCGAGCAGCGCCAGCAGCAGGGCGGGTGCGCCGGGCCCGGCGGCCACGTTCTCCGGCTCGGTGGGCAGCCCTCGCCTTCCCCAGTGCCGGCACGCGGCCTCGCGTACGGGCTCGCCGCCGCCCGGGGGTTCGGGGGCGGACCGTTCGGCGGCCGCGGCGATCACGGCGGTCAGCTCGGGCAGCACGGGCAGGCCGGGCTGGGGCGCGGGCGGCCCGTACCGGACCGGACCCCGGCCCTCCGCCGTGCGCTGCATCCCCGACACCTCGCCGCCCTGCCTTCCCCGTTCCGTACGTGCTGCCGACTCCGTACGTCCCGCCGACCGACCATGCCCTTTATACGGTTATTTGCGGGGCTACGCCTGTTGTCGCCCGCCGGGGGCCGGAGGGCGACGGCGGGCGACGCGGAGGCTCAGCCCTCTCGGCCCACCAGGGCCAGTAGGCGGGTCTGGGCGTCCGCGCCCGCCGGCACGTCCAGCGGCGCGGCGAACATCCCGCCGGCCGCGAGCCCGTCGGCGTACGGCATGACCTCCTTGAGGGCGAACTCGACCAGGCCGTCCGGGAGCCGGTCGTCGGCACCGATGCCCCGCGACAGGTCCCAGGTGTGCACGACGCAGTCGGCGGTCAGCTCCGCGCAGTAGGCCCGGCCCGGCGCGGGCCCGTACGAGAGCCTGACCGTGCGGTCCAGCGCGCCGGGCGCGGTGAATGCGGCGTGCGCGGCGCCCGCCGCCCGCTCCCATGCGCCGGCCGGGTCCTCGCCGAGCACGTCGCCGGAGAACGCGTCGCCGATCTCCTCGACCGTGCGCCCGTCGGTGACCATCGGCGGGATCCAGAGCTGCTCGCCGGTGACGTGGTTGACCAGGTCGCGCACGGTCCATTCCGTGCAGGGGGTCGGGGCGTCCCATTGGCCGTCCGCGACGGCGCGCACCCGCTCGCCGAAGAGCCGCAGGGCCTCGGCGTGGTGCTCGAGCAGCGTGTCCGGCATGGCTCCCACCGTCCTCGGCCAGAGGATCCCTCCCCTGGAGCCCACTGTCCTCGCACCTGCATTTCCCTGCCACTGTCCCGCCCGGTTCCCTTGCAGCACAAGAGGGTTGTCCACATGTCAAAACACAGGTCTCATATCCCGAACCCATCCCCTACGGTGATCACATCGCTTCAACGACGAGGAGGAGTCGGGTCATGAGTGCCAGGGAAACAGCTGTCTACACGCACGGGCACCACGAATCCGTTCTGCGCTCGCACCGCTGGCGCACCGCCGCGAACTCGGCGGCCTACCTGATCGGCGAGCTGCGGCCGGGGATGTCGGTCCTGGACGTGGGCTGCGGCCCGGGCACGATCACGGCGGACCTGGCGGAACTGGTCGCGCCGGGCGGCCGGGTGACGGCGGTCGACGCCGCGCAGGACGTCCTGGAGCAGGCCGCGGAGTACGTGGCGCAGCGCGGCCTGGCCGGGGCGGTCACCTTCGCCGTCGCGGACGTCCACGCGCTGGACTTCCCGGACGACTCGTTCGACGTGGTCCACGCCCACCAGGTGCTGCAGCACGTCGGCGACCCGGTGCAGGCGCTGCGCGAGATGCGGCGGGTGTGCCGGCCGGGCGGCATCGTGGCCGCCCGCGACGCGGACTACGCGGCGATGACCTGGTACCCGGCGGAGCCGGGCCTGGACCAGTGGCAGGGCCTGTTCCGCCGGGTGGCCCGCGCGAACGGCGGCGAACCGGACGCCGGGCGCCGCCTGCTGTCCTGGGCCAGGGCGGCGGGCTTCACGGAGGTGTCCTCGTCGGCGACGGCCTGGTGCTACGCCACTCCCGAGGAGACGGCGTGGTGGTCCTCGCTGTGGGCGGACCGTACGACGGCCTCGGCGTACGCCTCCCGCGCGACGGGCGGCGGCCACGCGACCGCGGCCGAACTGTCCGCCATCTCCGAGGCCTGGCAGCGCTGGGGCACGGCCCCGGACGCCTGGTTCTCGGTCCTGAACGGCGAAATCCTGGCCCGTGCCTGATCGTCACCTCTGACCCGGATTTGGGCCGTTGCCCCGGAGGTGGTTGGCTTGCCGCGAAGAGCGGACACAACTGCTGGAGGAACAGCTATGGCGCAGGTCGAGGCCACCACGGAGCGGATCATCGCGGCCGACGCGGAGACCGTGTTCGACGCGCTGGCGGACTACACCGGGACCCGGGGGAAGCTGCTGCCCGAGCACTTCAGCGAGTACGAGGTGCGCGAGGGCGGCGACGGCGAGGGCACCCTCGTCCACTGGAAGCTCCAGGCCACCAGCAAGCGCGTGCGCGACTGCCTGCTGGAGGTCACCGAGCCCACCGACGGCCAGCTCGTGGAGAAGGACCGCAACTCCACCATGGTCACCACCTGGGTCGTCACCCCGGCCGGCGAGGGCAAGTCCAAGGCCGTGGTCACCACCGTCTGGAACGGCGCCGGCGGCATCGGAGGCTTCTTCGAGCGCACCTTCGCCCCCAAGGGCCTCGGCCGGATCTACGACACCCTGCTGGCCAACCTGGCCGCCGAAGTCGAGGGCTGAGCAAGGCCGTTGCCCCGCCGGCCACGCCGGGGGGCTCACCGGATCGGGTGGATTTCCCGGCGGAGGTGAGCCCCCGGCCCCGGCGTGACCTCCCGGCGGCGGCGCCGGGGACCCTCCGGGCGTCGCCCGATGTCACCGGGGGGCCGGCGCCCGGGCGTGGCCCCCGGCCGGAGCGGGCCCGGGCGGCTAGGGTGGAAGCCTGCGTGGACGGCTCCGTCCGTGTCGGCCGCGCCGTGGCAGCCGACCGCCCGGGGGGCCCGATGAAGATCCTCGTCTCCGCCGACATGGAAGGCGCCACGGGCGTCACCTGGCCCGCCGACGTCCTGCCCGGCACACCCGAGTGGGAGCGCTGCCGCCACCTGTTCACCTCCGACGTGAACGCGGCCGTACTCGGCTTCTTCGACGGCGGCGCCGACCAGGTCCTCGTCAACGAGGCCCACTGGACCATGCGCAACCTGCTGCTCGAACAGCTCGACGAGCGCGCCGAGATGCTCACGGGCCGCCACAAGTCCCTCACCATGGTCGAGGGCGTCCAGCACGGCGACGTCGACGGCATCGCGTTCGTCGGCTACCACACCGGCGCCGGAACGCCGGGCGTCCTCGCCCACACCTACCTCGCCAACTCCATCACCGGGGTCTGGCTGAACGGGACCCGCGCCGGCGAGGGACTGCTCAACGCCCACGTCGTCGCCGAGTACGGAGTACCGGTTGTCCTCGTCACCGGCGACGACCTGACCTGCGTCGACGCCGACGGCTACGCGCCGGACGCGGTGAAGGTCGCCGTCAAGGACCACGTCTCCCGCTACGCCGCCGTCTGCCGCACCCCGGCCCGTACCGCCGCCGACATCCGGGCCGCCGCCAAGGAGGCCGCGGCCCTCGCCGTACGCCGGGAACCCGTGCCCGGCGGGCCGTACACCGTGGAGCTGGAGTTCGACGCCGAGCACCTGGCGATGGCCGCCACCGTCGTCCCGGGCGTCGAACGCTCCGGGGAACGCAGGGTCGCGTACACCAGCGAGACGATGTACGAGGGGATCCGGACCTTCAAGGCGGTCACGACGGTCGTCTCGGCAGCCGTGGAGGAGCAGTATGGCTGACATGCCCGCAGTCACCCCCCAGCGCCCGGCCGGGGAGAGCCCCACCGGGGAGCCCTCCGCCGACGAGTCCCCCGTCGACCGGGTGGCACTCGACGAAGCCGTCGAGTTCACCTCCGACCTGATCCGCATCGACACCACGAACCGCGGCGGCGGCGACTGCCGCGAGCGCCCCGCCGCCGAGTACGTCGCCGAGCGGCTCGCCGCAGCCGGCCTCGAGCCGGTCCTGCTCGAACGCACACCCGGCCGCACCAACGTGGTGGCCCGGATCGAGGGCACCGACCCCGCCGCCGAGGCCCTGCTCGTCCACGGCCACCTCGACGTGGTCCCCGCCGAGGCCGCCGACTGGAGCGTGGACCCCTTCTCCGGCGAGATCCGCGACGGGGTGGTCTGGGGCCGCGGCGCCGTCGACATGAAGAACATGGACGCGATGGTGCTGGCCGTCGTACGCGCCTGGGCGCGCGCAGCCGAGAGAGGGCAGCACTGGCGGCCGCGCCGCGACATCGTGATCGCCTACACCGCGGACGAGGAGGACAGCGCGGTCGACGGCTCGGGATTCCTCGCCGACCGGCACCCGCACCTCTTCGAGGGCTGCACGGAGGGCCTGAGCGAGTCCGGCGCCTTCACCCTGCACAACGGCCCCGGTCAGGCCCTCTACCCGATCGCGGCCGGCGAACGCGGCACCGCCTGGCTGAAGTTGACCGCCCACGGCACGACCGGCCACGGCTCCAAGCCCAACCGGGCCAATGCCGTCAGCCGGCTCGCCGCCGCCGTGGGCCGGATCGGCGAATACCGCTGGCCCGTCCGGCTCACCGCCACCGTCGCCGCCTGCATCACCCAGCTCGCCGCCCTCCAGGGCCTGTCGGTCGACCCCCGCGCCCGCGGCTTCGACCTCGACGCCGTCCTCGGCAAGCTCGGCCCGGCCGGCCTCCTCGTCGAGGCGACCGTACGCAACAGCGCCAACCCGACCATGCTCAGCGCCGGTTACAAGCTCAACGTCATCCCGGGAACGGCCACCGCCTACGTGGACGGCCGGATGCTGCCCGGCAGCGAGGCCGAGTTCATCGCCACCCTCGACGAACTCACCGGCCCCGACGTCACCTGGGAGTTCCACCACCGCGAGGCGGCCCTCGAAGCCCCCGTGGACGGACGTACCTTCGCCGTCCTGCGCGAGTCCGTGGAGCGCTTCGACCCCGAAGGCCACGTGGTGCCGTTCTGCATGGCGGGCGGCACCGACGCCAAGCAGTTCTCCCGCCTCGGGATCACCGGGTACGGCTTCTCCCCGCTGAAGCTTCCGCCCGGCTTCGACTACTGGGCCCTCTTCCACGGCGTGGACGAGCGGGTCCCCGTCGATGCCCTGCACTTCGGCGTGCGCGTCCTCGACCACGCCCTGCGGACCCTGTGAGGGGGAGCCGGTGATGGCGGTCCCGACCGGACCCTACGGCAGCTGGCCCTCGCCCATCGACGCGGCGGTCGCCGCCTCGCTCGACGGGCGGCCCGAGTACCTCGGAACCATCGGCCCCGAGGTGTGGTGGACCGAGCCCCGGCCGGCCGAGGGAGGCCGCCGCACCCTGGTGCGCCGGCCCGCCGACGGCGGCCCCGAGGCCTCGGTGCTGCCCGCCCCCTGGAACGTCCGCAGCCGCGTCACCGAGTACGGCGGCCGGCCCTGGGCGGGCACCGAACGGCCCGCGGGCGGGCCCCTGGTGGTGTTCGTCCACTTCGCCGACCAGCGGATGTACGGGTACGAGCCCGACGCGCCCGGCGGCCCCGCCCCGCGGCCCCTCACTCCCGTCTCCGCGGTCGGCGGTGGGCTGCGCTGGGCCGACCCCGTGCTGCGCGGCGGTGAGGTCTGGTGCGTGCTCGAGGAGTTCACCGGCCCTGCGCCGACCGACGTGCGCCGGGTGCTGGCATCCGTACCGCTCGACGGCTCGGCCGCCGAGGACCGGTCCCTCGTACGCGAACTCACCGACGACCGGCACCGGTTCACCACCGGACCCCGGCTGTCCCCCGACGGGCTGCACGCCGCCTGGCTGGTGTGGGACCACCCCCGGATGCCGTGGGACGGCACCGAGGTGCGCCTCGCCGGCATCGCGGCCGACGGGACGCTGACCGGGGCCCGTACCGTGCTCGGCGGTCCCGAGGAGTCCGTGGCCCAGGTGGAGTGGACCCCCGGCGGGGCCCTGCTCGCCGTGAGCGACCGCAGCGGCTGGTGGAACCCGTACCGGGTGGATCCGGCGACCGGCGAGGCCGTCAACCTGTGCCCGCGGGAGGAGGAGTTCGGCGGCCCGCTGTGGAAGCCCGGGCTGAGCTGGCTGGCCCCGCTTCCGGGAGGGCTCCTCGCCGTCCTGCACGGCCAGGGCTCCTCGGTGCTCGGCATCCTCGATCCGGAGAGCGGCGACCTCGTGGACGCCGCAGGGCCGTGGACGGCCTGGCAGCCGACGCTCGCCGCGCACGGCAGCCGCGTCTACGGGGTCGCCGCCAGCCCGCGCAGCGCCTACGAGGTGGTGGAACTCGACACCGGGGACGGGCACGCCCGGGTGGTCGGCGCGGCCGGGGTGGACCCGGTGGACCCCTCGTACTACCCGGAACCGCAGAGCCGCACCTTCCTCGGCCCGGGCGGCCGGGAGATCCACGCCCACGTCTACCCGCCGCACCACCCCGCGCGCCGGGCCCCGGCCGACGAACTGCCCCCGTACGTGGTGTGGGCGCACGGCGGCCCCACCGACCACGTGCCGCCCGTACTCGACCTGCACATCGCCTACTTCACCTCGCGCGGCATCGGCGTGGCCGAGGTGAACTACGGCGGCTCCAGCGGCTACGGACGCGCCTACCGCGAGCGGCTGCGCGAGCAGTGGGGCGTCGTCGACGTGGAGGACTGTGCGGCGGTGGCCCGGGCGCTGGCCGCCGAGGGCACCGCCGACCCGGACCGGCTCGCCATCCGGGGCGCCAGCGCGGGCGGCTGGACGGCGGCGGCCTCGCTGGCCGCCACCGACCTGTACGCCTGCGGGACGATCATCTACCCCGTGCTGGACCTGCTGGGCTTCGCCGAGGAGACCCACGACCTGGAGTCCCGCTACATCGACGGCCTGGCCGGCCCCCCGCAGACCCTGCCCGTACGCTGCCGCGAGCGCTCACCGGTGGCCCGCGCCGGGCGGATCACCGCGCCCTTCGTGCTGCTCCAGGGACTGGAGGACCCGGTCTGCCCGCCGGCCCAGGCGGAGCGCTTCCTGGCCGCCCTCCGGGGGCGCCCGGTCCCGCACGCGTACGTCGCCTTCGAGGGCGAGGGCCACGGCTTCCGGCGGGCGGACACCATGATCCGGGCACTGGAGGCGGAACTCTCCCTGTACGTCCAGGTGTTCGGCATCGACCGGACGGACGTACCGAAGCTGGTGCTGAAGCCCGGCGCGGGACTCGGACGGGCCCGGGGAGACCGCTGAACGGCATGGAACCGGCAGTCTCCCCGGATGCTCATGCCTCGGCGTGGCGGCCACACGGCAGGGTGACGTCCAGCCCCTTGAGGTAGCGGTCGTACTCGGGCCCGGGGAGGGGGTCGGCGACGAGTTTGCACAGGACCTGGCGCCACGCCGCGATGTCGATCGTGCGGCGCATGAGGGATCCGTCGGCGCCGAAGGTGAGGATCCCGCCCTCGGAGGCGGTGAACATCTCCACGGTGTCCTTGTCGCCGACGACCTGTGTCTCCACGGCCCAGGTACCGCGCGACTCCCCGGTCTGCGCGTCCCAGAACTGGAAGGTGGCGTCCCTTCCCGTGCCGACGACCTGGACGACGAAGCGGGCGTCGCCGTTGAACACGATGCTCCGCTGACCGCCCTTGATGGCGACCGCGCTGCTCTGGACCACCCGGCCGGATGCGACGTCCAGGATGGTGATGCGGTTGTCGCCGTCGATGGTGGCGACCTTGTCCCCGCGCCGGCTGACGACGGCGCTGCCCTTCATCACCGCGGCCGTCTTCCGCACCTTCTTGAGGCGGTTCCCCTTGGATACCCGGAAGACGGTGACTTCTCTGGTGTCGCCGATGACCAGGGTCGTACGGTCCCCGCTGAACGTGATGTCACCGGCACCGCTGGTGCCGGGGAGTTCCTGGACGACCTTCCAGGTTCTGGTGTCGGTCACGGTGACCGCC
The DNA here is from genome assembly GCF_041200175.1 of Streptomyces sp. R33. NCBI lineage: Bacteria > Bacillati > Actinomycetota > Actinomycetes > Kitasatosporales > Streptomycetaceae > Streptomyces > Streptomyces sp. R33. Next base: position 2,045,990 of record NZ_CP165727.1, read on the forward strand.
CCGTTGCCCGCGCCCACGAGGTGGATGCCGTCGGGGAGGAAGTACAGCGGCAGGTTCACCGGGCTGTCCGTCACCGGCGGGCCGATCTGGAGTCCGGTCTTGGGGTCCCAGAGGGTCAGGGTGCCCGCCTTCTCCACCACGACCCGGGTGCCGTCGCCGTTGGCGATCACGGAGTCGTTGGTGGTCTTGTCCCGGACGACGGAGGTGTTGATGTGTCCGAGCCGTTGCACGCCCGCCTCCGTGACCGACCAGAGGTCCGTACCGCCCTCCTTGCTCCGGAAGGCGAGGTGCTTGTCCGGGGTGAGCTCGTCGGCCTTGATCCGGTCGTCGTTGGGCACGTCGACGCCACCCTGGAGGCTCGCGGTGGAGAACAGGGATACCGCCCCGTCCTGGGTGCCCGCGGCCACCCAGGTCCCGTCGCCGGACGTCGAGATGCTGAGGGCCGGGAACGCGAAGGAGCCGAGGACGCGCCGCTGGCGCAGGGCGGCGTCGTACAGGGCGACTCCCCGCTTGGTGTCTCCCACCACCATCGCGTTGTTGTCCCGGGGCAGGTCGGTCATCCGGATGTCGCCCATGGGGACGGCCGCCAGCCTCCGGCCGCCGGCCAGGTCCCAGAGCTCGTCCGTGTCCCCGTCCTTCGCCCCCATGACCCAGCCGTCGTCGCCTGCCACGTAGGCCATGTCCCCGTCCCGCGAGAGGATGGTGAGGCGGACCCCGTTCTCGCGTGCTTCGGTCGTGGGGTATCCGGCGAGTTCGCGCGGTTCACTCCAGGCGTTGCCGTCCTGGGCGAGCGTGCGCACCGTCTTCGCGCCACCGTCGACGTAGACGAGCTCGTTCGCGTCGCGGAAGGCGAGCTCGGCCCAGACGGTGGCGGCGCGCCCTTCACTGACGGGAGCGCCGGTGCCGGTGTCCCAGACGGTGATGCGCACGTCATCTCCCACGGGCATGGAGTGGAAGGCGGCGGCCAGCCTGCGGCCGTCCGGGGACAGCGCGAAGGCCCGGAAGCCCATCTGGGCGTTGGGCAGTCCGTCGGGGTTGCCTGCGGCGATCGTCCGCAGCAGCCGGCCTTCGGGCACGCCCCACAGCTCTATCCGGTTCGGCCAGACCGCCTTGGCGAGCAGCCGGCCGTCGGCGCTCAGTTCGAGCGGGCCGCCACTGTTCGGCCAGTCCTCGCCGTCGATGATCGTGAGGGGCTTGTGGGCCCGGATGTCGTAGAGGTGGACGTGCCGGTCCCCCACTCCCTTCTCGTCGGGGTCGAAGGCCGAGTAGTAGGCCATCGTGCTTCCGTCCCGGCTCACCGCGACCTTGGTCGCGGGAATGCTGCCCGCGCCCCGCCAGTCGGCCACGGCGCCGTTCCCGCCCTGCATGTGCTGCGACACCTTGTCGTTGGCGGCGACCGCCCGGGCCAGGGCCTGGGCGGCCTCGCCGGTCGGTTCGGTCTCGTAGGAGTACAGCGCGTACTGCGCGGCCCTGCGCGGGTCGGTGGCCGCCATCTCCAGCGCACGGGCGGCGAGGGCCAGGGAGGCCGAGGTACGGGCGCGGGCCAGGGCCTCGTTGCGTTGCTGCCAGGCGAAGAGCCCGGCGATCAGTGAGGTCACCAGGAGGAAGGAGAGGGTCGTGACCGCGCCGCGGAGCATGCGGACCGCGGTGCGGCGCTGACGGAGGTCCTCGCTGTCGACCTCGTCCTTGCTGAGCCCCCGGATGCGGGCCAGGAGGGCGGCGACGGTGTCACGGAACGGGGCGTCGCGTAAGGAGTACCTCTCGGCCTTGCGGATGGCCGTGAGGTCCACCCAGAGCGGCTCTTTGGCGAATTTTCGCCTCAGCACGTCCGGGAGGCAGGTCGTACGCGACCAGTCCCAGTCGCCGGCGTCCGGGTCCCAGGCGATCGTCCCGTCGCTGACCGCGATGAGGAAGTGGTCCATGGGGCGGTGTTCCAGCCAGAACTCGATCTCGGCGCGTACCCAGCGCGACTGTGCGGCCGCCGGCGAGGCGATGTAGACGAAGTACCTGGACTGGCCCAGCTCGTGGAGGATGGCTGCACCGAGGTCGCTGGCGGCGGCCAGACTGGTGGTGTCACGGAACACGCTGACGATCTGCCGGCGCGTCCAGGGGCGGGCGAGCCGGTGCAGGCCCCGTTGCAGCGCCTCGGCGAGTGGAACGTCCTGCTGATGGCTGTACGAGATGAAAGCGTCACGTCTGTACGTGCGTTCGTCCATGGCCTACCCCCCGGCTCGGCTGACTCCCGTTGGTGTGACGGGTCGCAACTCGTAGGGTGACATGGCGAGTTCGACACCAGGGAGAGGTCGGGGGGCGAGTTTGCGACACAAGCCGAGGCGCCGGTCCTCCAGCTGAAGCGCCGGTCCCTTCAGCCGTGCCGCGAGGGATGCAGGGTGCCGGCACGGGCGGAATCGACCATTTCGGCAGGGCCGGAGGGCTACGCCGTGTGCAGCCAGACGCGGAGCGGGCCGAGCGGGGCGAAGCCGTGGCGGACGGCGGTGGCCAGGTCCTCACCTGACTCGTAGCCGACGACCGGAAGGCCGGGCCAGAGGTCCGCGACGGTGGTGAGGGCGCCCGCCCAGGCCTCGTCGTCCGGGGTGCCGTCCGCGGTGAACACGTTGGAGAGGCCGACGACCGTGCCAGTCCTGTCGGCGCCCGTCCGGTTGGCCGCGGCGCCGGCGACGATGCGGCCCTCGGCGGACCGGCCGGCGAAGAAGGCGATCTCCTCGGTGAGCAGGCCCGGGTGGAACAGGCCGCTGCTCTCCCCGCCGCCCCAGGCCGCCTCCCAGGCGGCCAGCTCCCCGGCGTCGGCGACGCGGGACCAGGTCAGGGCGCAGGCCCCGGGAGCTGGGGCGGCCGGCGGGCGGTGGATCCACTCGGCTCCGAACAGGACCTCGAAGCCCGCCGGGGCCAGGTCGAGATCGGCGAAGCTGTCCTTGACCGAGCAGCCGGGGGAGTCGGTGTCCATCGCGGCCAGCAGCGCGTCCCCCGAGGCCTCCCGGGTCAGGGTCATGCCGTCGGGGTAGTAGGGCGGGGTGCGGCGCGCACTGGTCCATGCGCCGGCCGCGAACGAGCCGCCACCGCTGACCGCCGCGCACCACTCGGCGTTGTTGCGTACCGCCGCGCGCAGCAGTTCTTCGGTGTCCGTGTCGGTGATCACGCCGGGGATCCTGTCACACCTCATAGCCTGGGCGGATGTCATATTCCGCGTACCTCCGCGAGGGCGAGCACGTCGGCCTGCGGCCGTTCCGGCTCGCCGACGGCCCCGAGTTCACCGCACACGTGCACGAGAGCCGGCACCTCCACCGCCCGTGGCTGTCACCGCCCGCGACGATCGAGGAGTACGAGCCGTACGCGACGCGCCTGATCGAGGGCGGGAGCAGGGCGGGGTTCCTGGTCTGCGAGCGCGCCACCGGGGCCATCGCCGGGTTCGTCAACGTCAACAACATCGTCCGCGGCGCCTTCGACTGCGGGGCGCTCGGCTACGGCGCCTTCGCGCACGCCGCCGGGCGCGGGCTGTTCCGGGAGGCGCTGGGGCTGGTCGTGGGGTACGCCTTCACCCCCGAGGACGAGGGCGGCCTGGGACTGCACCGGCTGGAGGCCAACATCCAGCCGGGCAACGCCGCCTCCCTCGCGCTGGTGCGCGGGGCCGGGTTCCGGCTGGAGGGGTTCTCGCCGGACTTCCTCTTCGTCGAAGGGGCCTGGCGCGACCACGAGCGCTGGGCGATCACCGCCGAAATGTGTGGTCCGGACGCCGATCGCGCAGGATGAAGGCATGCGAAGCCTGGTGCTCCTCGACGCCCCGTCCAACCTGGGTCTGCGCCCGTCCGCGCCCGGCACCGTCCCCGGTGTCTACAAACTGGCGGGCGCCCTGCGCGACCAGGGCCTGCTGAGCCGGCTCGGCGCGCGGGAGGGCGGGGTCGTGGTGCCGCCGCGCTACGACCGCGGCAGCTGGAAGGAGGGCGACGGGGTCTTCCACGCCGGCCCCCTCGCCGCGTACACCGTCGCCCTCGCCGACCGGATCGAAACGCACTTGCGCGACGGGGAGTTCCCCGTCGTCCTCGGCGGGGACTGCTCGATCCAGCTCGGCGCCTCTCTCGCCATGCGCCGCCTCGGCCGGTACGGGCTGGCCGCGATCGACGGCTCCGCCGACTTCCGCCACCCCGGCAACGAGGCCGTCAACGGGCCCGTCGGGGCGGCCGCCGGGGAGGAGCTCGCCCTCGCCACCGGCCGCGGCCAGGCCGGTCTCGCCGACCTGGAGGGGCTCGGCCCCTACCTCCGGGACGAGGACGTACGGCTCTTCGGGCTGCGGGACGGCGACCAGGACCTGCCGGAGCTGCGCGCGGCGGGGATCTCCGCGGCCACGGTGGGGGACATCCGGGCACGCGGCGCCGCCCCGGTGGCGCGCGCCGCGCTGGACGGGCTGCATCCGCCGGACACCTCCGGGTTCTGGGTCCACCTGGACGCCGACGTACTGGATCCTGACGTGATGCCGGCCGTCGACAGCCCCGATCCCGGCGGACTGGCCCCCGGCGACTGGCCGAGCTGCTCGCCGTGTTGGTGGGATCCCCGCGGTGCGTCGGGCTCAACGTCACGATCTACGACCCGGACCTGGATCCGGGCCTGCGGGCGGGGGCGCTGCTCGCCGACCTCGTCGTGGGGGCGTTCGGGTAACGCTCCGGCCAGGGCTTTGCGCAATCCTGACCGGTGGTGATCCGCGGAACCCCTGTGCACCGGCCGCCGTGGCGTGTTCCATTTCCTGCATGGCCACCACCGTCCGCCGCGCCGTACTGACCCTGCCCGCAGCCTCCCTGGGGCCCGAGAACCCGCTGCCCGTCCTGCGCGCCCCCGCCGACGCGCACGCGTTGGACGAGCGTTCGCGCGAGGGACTGCCGCGCGACATGGCCCGGCAGATCGGCTACGAGCCGCTGCGCTCACTGCTGCCCGTACGTCTGCTGGACGGATACCAACGGCGCAGGCAGGAACGCGAGTTCGAGGCCGTCGTCATCGAGAACGCCCACCTGCGGGTCACCGTGCTGCCCGGACTCGGCGGCCGCGTCCACTCCGTCGTGCACCTGCCCACCGGCCGTGAACTGCTGTACCGCAACCCGGTGTTCCAGCCCGCGAACTTCGCCCTCAACGGCGCCTGGTTCTCGGGCGGCATCGAGTGGAACATCGGCGCGACCGGCCACACCACCCTCTCCTGCGCCCCGCTGCACGCCGCGCTCGTACCGGCCCCCGACGGGGGCGTGATGGTCCGGCTGTGGGAGTGGGAGCGGCTGCGCGACCTGCCGTTCCAGGTGGACCTGTGGCTGCCGGCGGAATCGGAGTTCCTGTACGTCGGCGTCCGCATCCGCAATCCGCACGAGCGGCCCGCGCCCGTGTACTGGTGGTCCAACATCGCCGTCCCGGAGGACCCCGGCACACGGGTGCTCGCCCCCGCCGACGAAGCCTGGCACTTCGGGTACGAGCGGGCCCTGCGGCGGATCCCCGTACCGCAATGGGAGGGCGAGGACCGCACGTACCCGCTGCGCAGCACGTACCCGGCCGACTTCTTCTACGAGGTCCCGGACGAGGCCCGGCCCTGGATCGCCTCGCTGGACGCGGAGGGGCGCGGGCTCGTCCAGACGTCCACGGCCCGGCTGCGCGGACGCAAGCTGTTCGTCTGGGGCGCCGGGGAGGGCGGCCGGCGCTGGCAGGAGTGGCTGACCGAGCCCGGGACCGGCGGCTACGCCGAGATCCAGGCAGGCCTCGCCCGGACCCAGCTGGAGCACGTACGGCTCGAGGCCGGGGCGGAGTTCAGCTGGCTGGAGGCGTACGGGCCGCTGGCCGCGGACCCGGCGTCGGTGCACGGCCCCGACTGGGCGGCGGCCCGGTCCTCCGCCGAGAAGGCCCTGTCGACGGCCCTCCCCCGGGAGCGGGTCGAGGAGGCGTACGAGGCGTGGCGCCGGGCGGCCGACACCGAACCGGGGGAACGGCTGGCCGCGGGCTCGGGGTGGGGCGCGCTGGAGGTGCTGTGCGGCGGGCACAAGCTGCCCGGCACCCCGTTCGAGGAGGCGGGGCTCGGCGAGGCGCAGGCGCCCTGGCTGGAGCTGTGGCGCACCGGGGTCTTCCCCGCCCCGCGACGGGTGGCGCCGCCGGGGCCCAGCCTGGTCGCCCCGCACTGGCGGGACATGCTGGAGACCGCCCCGGCGGATCCGGTGACCGAGTACCACCTGGGCGTGGCGCAGTGGCATGCGGGCGATGTGGCCCAGGCGGTGCGCAGCTGGGAGCGCGGGCTGGCGCTGGCACCCTCGCGGTGGCCGCTGCTGCGCTGCCTGGCGGTGGCGGACGCGCTGGCCGGCGACCCGGCGCGGGCGGCGCAGCGGTTCGCCGAGGCCTTCGCGGACCTGGCCGAGGAGAGCCGGGGCGGCGAGCCGTGGACGGCCGCGGAGTCCGCGCTGGGGCGAGAGGCGATGACGGCCCAGCTGGCCGCCGGCCGCCTGCCGGCGGCGCGGGCGGTGTGGGACCGGCTGCGGCCGGCGCTCCGCGAGGAGGGCCGGTTCCGCCTGCTGGCCGCCCGCCTGCTGGCGGCGGAGGGCCATGTGGGCGCGGCCCGCCGGGTGTTCGAGGAGGGCTTCGAACTGCCCGACCTCCGCGAGGGCGACGAGATCCTCTCGGAGGTCTGGACCCGGGTGACGGACCGCCCGCTCCCCCCGTCGTACAACTTCCGCATGCGCCCGCCGACGTAGGCCGCCCGTTCGCCGGTCGCCGCACACACCCTGCGCGCCGCAAGAAGGAGCAGACGGCACGGGCGTTTCCGATGGGCCAGCCGATTCCGGCGCTTATGGCGCCGCAACTCCGAATGCCCTGGCGCCGACCTTCGTCGCCGCCGTCGAGCGCGGCGATCACGATGACGAGAGCAGCATCGCCGCGGCTGTCGCCAGGCTCCTTCCGCCCGCTCCGGAGCCCCGGGGGATGTTCCGGCGCAACAAGCCGGACCCCCCGGACACGCGCGCCGACCAGGTGAGGAGTCTGCAGCGAAATTCACTCGCCCTGCAGGCGCTCAACCGCATGAACAAGGAATTGTTCCCAGAAATCCGAGAGCTGCAATTCAGGCTCGCGAACCAGTAGCCGACGCCCGCCGACGTGATCCGCCAACGAAAGGGAACCCACATGAATTCCTACGAGGCAAAGCAGGTCGCGGAGAAACTGCTGAAGAACGAGCCGGTCGGCGCCGAGGTCACGTTCAACGACGACTTCGACGCCACCCCGCACAGCAACAAGAACCGCCCCGACAAGGGCGAGCACGTCGACGGCTGGAAGGCCGTGAAGCGAGCGGACGGAACCATCAAGGTGGACAAGAAGTGGGCGTAGCCCTGATCTTTTCCACGCCCCTGTGACAACGATGCCGTCCCGCAGGAGCTCCGGGCCTGCCGGACGGCATCGCACTGCGCGCTGTCCGCACTTCCCCGAGGAGCCGGACGGGCCCACCCGTCCGGAACACCAGGACCGGGGTGGCGTCCCCGCCACCCGTGGCACGGACCGCCCGCTGCGACGTCCGCACGATCATGGGAACGTTTGTTCTATTCTCGGGCCGAGCTACCGAGGGAGGCGCGCATGCGCTGGGACAATCTGACCGACGGATCCGGGACCACGGCGAACGCAGGGGCGCTCTTCGGGGCCGGCTCCGTCGTCACGCGGACCTTCGACACCCCCGAGTTCCGCGGGATCACCTTCCACGAGGTCCGCGCCCGCTCGGTGCTCAACCGGGTGCCCGGGCCTCGCGGATGCCGTTCGAGTGGACGGTCAACCCGTACCGCGGCTGCAGCCACGCATGCGTGTACTGCTTCGCCCGCAAGACCCACAGCTACCTCGACCTCGACACCGGGCTCGGCTTCGACTCCCAGATAGTCGTCAAGACCAACGCCCCCGAGGTGCTGCGCCGCGAACTCGGCTCGAACCGGTGGAGCGGTGCGCACATCGCCATGGGCACCAACGTCGACTGCTACCAGCGCGCCGAGGGCCGCTACCGGCTGATGCCCGGGATCATCGAGGCCCTGACCGAGCGGGCCAACCCCTTCTCCATCCTGACCAAGGGGACGCTGATCCTGCGCGACCTCCCCCTCCTGCAGCGGGCCGCCGGGATCACCGACATCGGCATCTCCGTATCCGTCGGCTTCACCGACACCGCCCTGTGGCGGACCGTCGAACCCGGCACGCCCTCCCCCGCCGCCCGGCTGGCCGCCGTACGGGCCCTCACCGACGCCGGGATCGAGTGCGGGGTGCTGATGGCCCCGGTGATTCCCTTCCTCGGGGACTCCCCCGAGCAGCTGCGGGCCACCGTGCGGGCGGTCGCCGGGTCCGGGGCGACCTCCGTGACACCCCTGGTACTCCATCTGCGGCCGGGCGCCCGCGAGTGGTTCACGGCATGGCTGCGGGCCCACCATCCCCACCTGGTCGAACGGTACGAGCGGATGTACGCCGGCGGTTCGTACGCGCCCACCTGGTACCAGCGGCAGATCACCCGGCAAGTCCACGAGCTCGCGGCGGAATTCGGCATCGGCCCCTCCCGGCCGGCCGCAGCCCGCAGGATCGCCGTTCCCGAACGTCCGGCCGAGCCCGCGCCCGCCGTTCCCACGCAGCTCAGCCTGCTGTGACCTCGTACGGCCGCTGAAAGCTCATCACATCGGGCCAATCAGCAGCCCAATCCCGCCTTCCAGGCACGGTTTCCGGGACGATTCCGCCCAGAACCCTCGGCTGGGAGGCCCCATGCTGCACCCCGCGAAGAAGCGCGGCCCCTTCACGAAGCGCGCCGCCGTCCTGCTCTCGATCGCCACCGCGACCGTGGCCGCCGTCGTCACGAGCCCCGCCGGCGCCACGCCGACGGCCGCGGCACCGGCCCGCGCCGCCGCCGCTCCCACCGCGCTGCGCTGGACCGGCTGTGCGACCCAGCGCTACCCCACGCTGCAGTGCGCCTCCCTCAAGGTCCCGCTGGACCACGAGCACCCCGCGGGCCGCCAGATCTCCCTGGCCCTGACCCGGGTCCCGCACACCGCCGCCAAGTCCCAGGGCCCGCTGCTGGTCAACCCCGGCGGGCCCGGCGGCAGCGGCCGGGCCCTGGCCGGGTTCATCGCCTCCGCGCTGCCCAAGGACGTGGCCGCGCAGTACGACGTGATCGGCTTCGACCCCCGGGGCGTCGGCAAGAGCGAGCCCACCCTCGACTGCGGGCCCGGCCACTTCACCCCCGTACGCCCGGACTCCGTCCCGCGCGACCTGCAGACCGAGCAGGCCAACCTGGAGCGGGTGAAGTCCTTCGCCGAGTCCTGCCAGACCAAGCACGCGGACGTGCTCCCCTACATCGGCACCGTCTCGGCCGCCCGTGACATCGAGGTGCTGCGCACCGCCCTCGCCGCGACGAAGGTCAGCTACTTCGGCTACTCGTACGGGACCTACCTGGGCGCGGTGTACGCCAAACTCCACCCGGACCGGGTGCACCGCCTCGTCCTGGACTCCGTGGTCGACCCGGGCGGGGTCTGGTACGAGGACAACCTCGCGCAGGACCAGGCCTTCGACGCCCGCCACAAGGCCTTCCTGGCCTGGGTGGCCCAGTACGACGAGAAGTACAAGCTGGGCAGTGACCCGGCGGGGGTCGAGGAGCGCTGGTACGCGATGCGGGACGCCCTGCGTGCGACACCGGCGGGTGCCAAGGTGGGCCCGTCGGAGCTGGAGGACACCTTCATGCCGGGCGGCTACTACAACGGCTACTGGCCGGTCCTCGCCGAGGCCTTCTCGGCGTACGCGGTGGCCGGGGACCCGAAGCCGCTGGTGGCGGCGTACGAGCGGTTCGGGGCGGTGGAGCCGTCCGCGGGCAACAGCTACAGCGTGTACACGGCGGTGCAGTGCCGCGACTCGGCCTGGCCGAAGGACTGGAACCAGTGGCGCACGGACATGTGGCGCACGCATGCGAAGGCGCCGTTCATGACCTGGAACAACGCCTGGTACAACGCGCCGTGCGCGTTCTGGCAGACGGAGCCCCTGGTGGCACCGGACGTGACCAACGCCGACCTCCCGCCGGCCCTGCTCCTCCAGGCGACGGACGACGCGGCGACCCCGTTCGGGGGAGCTCTGAGCATGAAGGGGAAGCTGAAGGGCTCGGCACTGGTGGTCGAGGAGGGCGGCGGCAACCACGGGGTCGCGCTCAGCGGCAACAAGTGCCTGGACGAGAAGGTGGCGGCGTACCTGCGGACGGGCGGCGTCGCGGACGCGACCTGCCCCGCCCAGCCGGCTCCGAAGCCGACCACGGCCACCCGCGCGGTGCCCCCGTCGGCGGGCGGCACGGCGCTGCACGGCCTGCTGGGCTTCCGCGGCTAGCGGCGGCATACGGACCGGCCGGGTCGCGGACCGGCCGGGTCGCGGACCGGCCGGGTCGCGGACCGGCCGGGTCGCGGACCGGCCGGGTCGCGGGCCGGCCGGTCCACCGATCCGTCTGAGCACCAGGGCGCCGATTCGCCCGAGTTCATCATGGATCCGTCCCGGCACCGCCCGGCCAGTCCCCGACGCCGAGGTGAACGGGGACGGGCCGGCCGGGGATGAGCTAGGGTGCCTGCGGTGAAGCAGCACATACCCCTCCTCGCCCGGCGGAAGACCACCCAGGCTCCGGCCGCCACCGGTGCGCGGCTCGGCTGGCTCGACGCGCTGCGCGGCTTCGCCGCCCTGGTCGTGGCCATGCACCACTTCGACGTACTGCGGATGCTGCCGTTCGGCGGGCTGATCCGGCGGAACTTCGACCTCGGCGTGTTCGGGGTCATGCTCTTCTTCATCGTCAGCGGCTACATCATCCCGGCCTCGCTGGAGCGCCGGGGCGACGTCCGGGCCTTCTGGATCGGCCGGATCTTCCGGATCTACCCGGCCCTCATCGTCGCCCTGGCGGCCTCGATCGCGATGCTGCCGGCCGCAGACGGCTCGACCTCGCTGCTGCGCACCGGTGACGACCTCGCCTCACTGGTCGCGAACGGCATGATGCTGCAGGACCTGCTCGGCGTCCGCAACGGCATGAACGTCACCTGGACGCTCTGCTACGAGATGGTCTTCTACTTCCTCGTCACCATGCTGTTCACCCGTGGCCTGCACCGGCACAGCGGCGTGATCGCGGCGGCCTTCGCCGGCGCCGCGCTGGCGATCGGCACGGCCCTGGCCCCGCAGCTGCTGCTGACGGAGCTCGGCTCGGTCCGGCAGCTCCTGCTGATCGTCACCCCGGTCTTCCTCCTGGGCTTCTGGGGTGTGCTCAGCGGCAACCGGAAGCTGACCGGGGCGGGCGCACTGCTGCTCGGTGGGCTCGGCCTGGTGCTGCTCACGCTGAACAGCCGGGCGGTGACGTTCGAGACCTTGCTGATCCCCGCGACGATGTTCGCCGGCACCGCCCTCTACCGGGCGCAGCACGGCCAGCTCCGCCGGGCCCCGGCCCTGATCGCCTGCGGGTTCGTGGTCGCCGCGGGCGTGCTCGTCGGATGGCTGTACAACCGGAACGGGATCCAGGCGCACACCTGGACCTCGGGCTGGAAGGCCTTCTCGCTCTCGTACCTCGCGGCCTGGGTCCTGTTCGGCCTCGGCTTCCTCCTGCGCAACCGGCGCTTCCCGAAGGTGCTGACCTGGCTCGGCGCGATCAGCTTCTCGCTGTACCTGCTGCACTTCCCGCTGCTGCGTACCCTCGGGCCGCTGCTCGGGGTTCCCCCGATGCCCTCGTCGACGCTCGGGAAGTTCGCCTGGACGGGGATCTTCCTCGCCGTGCTGCTGGCCGCGAGCCATCTGATGTACCGCCTGGTGGAGCTGCCGGCGCAGCGTCTCGGCCGGCGGGTCCAGCAGGCGGCGGAGCGCCGCCGGCCCTCCACGCCGGCCACGCCTGCCATCCCGGCCGCGCCGGACACCCCGGCCGCGCCGGCCACGGCCTCGGCCGGGCCCGAGGTGATCCTGGTGCCCCGGCAGCCGGACCTCGCGGGCCGCGAGGCCGCCCTCCGCGTGCACGACGAACCGTCTTCAGCCCGCTGACCCGGCCTGCCGGGCCGCAGGCACCGGCAGCACCGCGAAGGCCTCCACCTCCAGCAGGAGTTCGGGCCGGAAGAGGGCGGCGACCTGGACGGCCGAGGAGGCCGGCTGCCGGTCGCCGGGGATGACGGCGTCGCGTGCCTCCCGTACCGCCGGGAGGTGGGCGACGTCCGTGACGAAGTAGGTCAGCTTGACGACGTCGTCGAAGGTCGCCCCGGCCGCGGCCAGGCAGCGCCGTAGGTTCTCGAACACCTGGCGGGCCTGCGCGGAGGCGTCGCCCGGCCCGACGACCTCGCCCTGCTCGTCGAAGGCGCACTGTCCGGAGACGGCGATGAACCGCCCGGTGCCCCAGGCGACATGGCTGTAGCCCGTACCGGGGTGGACACCCTCCGGTGCGGCCAGGCGGGTGATGTGGTGGTCGTTGCGCTCGCTCATACGGTCGATCATGTCAGCCGAGCGCGCGCAGCGCGGCCGTCGCCGCCACGGCGAGGCGCGGATGGGACTGGGCCCGGGTCAGCACCTCGCGGGACCGGGGGTCGGCGAGGGCGCCGAGCCCCTCGACACAGGCCAGGGCCACCCGCCAGTAGGGGTCGTGCGGGGACAGCAGCCGGGCCAGGGTGGCCATCAGGACCGGCGCCGACTCGGGGGCGCGCAGCGCCGTGAGCAGCCGTACGGGCTGGAGGGCGTAGGCCGTGCGCAGGGTGTTGGTCGCGAGGGCGGCCGCCGCGCGGGCGGTGCGCGGGTCCCCCAGTACGGCGAGGGCCTCGGCGGCGGCCGCGCAGCGCGGCGGGTCCCGGTGGTTGAGGAGCAGCACCAGCGGCTCGAAGGCCCGCCGGTCCCCGGCCAGGCCGAGGCGGTACGCGGCCAGCTCGCGGGCCCACAGGGGCAGCCCGGCGGAGGTCAGGGAGGCCGCCAGCGCGTCGGGGTCGGCCGCGAGCAGCTCCTCGTACGGAGGGGACTGCCCGGATTCCGTTCGCAGGCGCTCCAGCACGTCGTTCACCAGGCCACCCTAGGGCGGTTGGGGGCGCCGCCGGGGCGGGTTTCCGGAGATGGCTGATCGATGATCGATGATCGGTACATTTGGGCGGTACAGGTCACATCTCCGCGCTCTGGCGCGCCAGTTACCGGCGGGTTACGCTCCCTTCAACGTACGAGGCCGGCCTGGTGACGCAGCCGCCCCGTACCAGTCGGTTCAGTACCGCAGTTCAGTACCCCAGTCGGGTACTTCAGGCACATCGGGCACTCCGGGCACGGCACCTACCTCGTGCACCCCGGCCGCCTCGAATGCTTCTCGTGTACGGCGTGGCCCCGGGACAGGGTCCGCCGCTCCCTACGCCCCGCTTTTCCCCGGGGCCGGGATCCCTGCCGCGCGTCGTGCGCCGCGCGCCGCCCTCAGTCGTCACCCTCTTCCACTGGAGTCCCGCGATGGACCTTCCGTCCACGTCCAGTCAGTACACCCTCCAGACCATCGCCGTCGTCGGCCTCGGCACGATGGGCACCGGCATCGCCGAGGTCCTCGCCCGGGCCGGCCGCGAGGTCATCGGCATCGACATCAGCGACACCGCCACCCGCCGGGCCACCGCCTCCCTCGCGGCCGCCACGGCCCGTTCGGTGACCCGCGAGCGCATCACCGAGCAGGAGCGGGAGGGCGTCCTGGCCCGTTTCCGCACCTTCACCGAGCTGACCGCCGCCGCCGACGCCGATCTCGTCATCGAGGTCGTCCCGGAGGACTACGAGCTCAAGCAGCGCCTCTTCCGCGAGCTCGACGCGATCGTCCGGCCCGACACGATCCTGGCGACCGGCACCAACGCCCTGTCGGTGACCCGGCTCGCGGCCGAGTCGCAGCGCCCGGAGCGCGTCCTCGGTCTGCACTTCTTCAACCCGGCGCCGGCGATGAAGCTGGTCGAGGTCGTCTCCAGCGTCCTCACCGCCCCGACCGCCGTCGAGGCGGTCACCGTGCTGGCCCGCGAGCTCGGCAAGGAGCCCGTCTCGGTCGGCGACCGCCCCGGCTTCGTGGCGGACGGCCTGCTCTTCGGCTACCTCAACCAGGCCGCCGCGATGTACGAGTCGAAGTACGCCTCCCGCGAGGACATCGACGCGGCGATGCGGCTCGGCTGCGGTCTGCCCATGGGCCCGCTCGCGCTGCTCGACCTGATCGGCGTGGACACCGCCCGGACCGTCCTGGAGGCCATGTACTCCTCCTCCGGCGACCGGCTGCACGCGCCTGCCCCGATCCTGGGCCACCTCGCCGAGGCCGGCCTGACCGGGCAGAAGTCCGGGCGCGGGTTCTACACGTACGAGGAGCCGGGCAGCTCCACGATCGTCCGTGACGCGCAGACCCCGCTGGACGGGGCCCGGCTCGGCGAGGGCCGTCCCGTCAGCTCGGTCGGCGTGGCCGGCTCCGGCACCATGGCGAGCGGTATCGCGCAGGTCTTCGCGCAGGCCGGCTTCGCGGTGGTGCTCGCCGCCCGCAGCCAGGAGAAGGCGGACGCCGCGAAGGCCGCGATCGGCAAGTCCTTGGGCCGTGCGGTGTCCAAGGGCCGGCTGACCGAGGACGGCGCCGCGCAGACGCTGGCCCTGATCACCCCGGCGGGCTCGCTGGACGCGTTCGCCGACGTGGACCTGGCCGTCGAGGCCGTCGCGGAGGACCTGGCGGTCAAGCAGGAGCTGTTCGCGGCCCTGGACAAGGTGTGCAAGCCGGGCGCGGTGCTGGCCACCACCACCTCCTCGCTGCCGGTGATCGCGGTCGCCCGCGTGACCTCGCGTCCGCAGGACGTGATCGGCATGCACTTCTTCAACCCGGCGCCGGCGATGAAGCTGGTCGAGGTCGTCCGGACCGTCCTGACCTCCGACGACGTGCACGCCACGGTCCGCGAGATCTGCACGAAGGTGCGCAAGCACCCGGTGGACTGCGGGGACCGGGCCGGCTTCATCGTGAACGCGCTGCTGTTCCCCTACTTGAACAACGCCGTGAAGATGGTCGAGCAGCACTACGCCAGCCTCGACGACATCGACGCCGCCATGAAGCTGGGCGGCGGCTACCCGATGGGGCCGTTCGAGCTCCTCGACGTCGTCGGCCTGGACGTCTCGCTCGCGATCGAGAAGGTCCTGCACAAGGAGTTCCGCGACCCGGGACTGGCCCCGTCCCCGCTGCTGGAGCACCTGGTGGCGGCGGGCTGCCTGGGCCGGAAGACCGGCCGCGGATTCCGTGAGTACGCCCGCCGGTAAGCAGCGCCCTGGCCAGGTGCCCCAAGAGCCGGATGCGTGGGGAGGGCTGCTCGGGTCTGCCGGACCCTCACGGCAGGCCGTACCTTCCGAGCCCAGTGCGGGCTCTCCCCCGCATCCACCCCCGTCCCACCCCCCTCAGGCGCGCTCCCCTGCGCAAATGAAGTACTTTCGATCCATGTCCCAGCCCGCCAAGACCTCGCCCCGCACCGCCACGGCCTCCGACAACCCGGAGAGCACGGCCGGCACCAAGGCGGCCGCGCAGCGGCTCAAGATGCGCCGTGAGCTCGCGGCCGCCGCGATGGAGCTGTTCGCGACCAAGGGGTACGAGGCGACGACGGTCGACGAGATCGCCGCGACCGCGGGGGTGGCGCGCCGGACCTTCTTCCGGCACTTCCGGTCCAAGGAAGAGGCGATCTTCCCGGACCACGACGACACCCTGACCAGGGCCGAGGCGGTACTGGACGTGGCCCCGGCGCACGAGCACCCGCTCGACACGGTGTGCCGCGGGATCAAGGAAGTCATGAAGATGTACGCCGCCTCGCCGGCGGTGTCGGTGGAGCGCTACCGGCTGACCCGCGAGGTGCCGGCTCTGCGGGAGCGGGAGATCGCCTCGGTGGCCCGCTACGAGCGGCTGTTCACCCGCTATCTGCTGGCCCACTTCGACGAGACCGACCACCACGACGGCAACGACGACCCGCTGCTGGCCGAGGTGGCCGCCTCGGCGGTCGTCACGGCCCACAACCACGTGCTGCGGCGCTGGCTGCGGGCCGGCGGCCAGGGGGACGTGGAGGCGCAGCTGGACCACGCCTTCTCTATCGTGCGGAAGACCTTCGGCACGGGGATCGGCGCGGGCCGGACCCTGAGCACGGCGCCGGCCCCGGCCGCGCCGGCGGAGGTCCGTACGCAGGGCGAGGTGCTGGTGGCGGTGGCCCGTACGGACGCCCCGCTCGACGAGGTCATGCGGACCATCGAGGAAGCACTGAGAAACAAGCAGTAGTCACATCCTCCGAGTCACACACATCACAGTGGCCGTCCCCGTTCCGGGGGCGGCCGCTTTTGTTTGTCCGACTTGCCCCTACTCATCGGTAACTCTGATCGATCATCGCTCATCTGCGCAGGTCAATAGGCAAATGAGAGAAAGTTTTGGCACGCGGTGCCTTGCTGAGTGACACGGGGTGCCATACGTTGAATCTCGTCCGGATGTCCCCGCGGTCCACGCCCACTCGGCACGAACCGCGCCCCGGATGCCTGCGTCACCAGGCACCGCACGCCCCACCACGGGCGTCGCCAGCACCACAGCTCCGCCGGACCGACGGCATTCGCAACACCAGCACCACCTCACACCACACCCGTTCCACGCACCCGCGTATCCCTCAGCGCACCCTCAGCGCTCGCCGGAGGCACACCGTGAAGGACATCCTGGACGCGATCCAGTCGCAGGCCGCAACGGCCGCCGACTTCGCGGCCCTGCCGCTCCCCGACTCGTACCGCGCGATCACCGTGCACAAGGACGAGGCGGAGATGTTCGCGGGGCTCACCACCCGCGAGAAGGACCCGCGCAAGTCCCTGCACCTCGACCAGGTCCCGGTGCCGGAGCTCGGCCCGGGCGAGGCCCTGGTGGCCGTCATGGCCTCCTCGGTCAACTACAACTCGGTCTGGACGTCGATCTTCGAGCCGGTGTCGACCTTCAGCTTCCTGGAGCGTTACGGCAAGCTCAGCGACCTGAGCAAGCGCCACGACCTCCCGTACCACGTCATCGGCTCCGACCTCGCGGGCGTCGTGCTGCGCACCGGACCGGGCGTCAACTCCTGGAAGCCCGGCGACGAGGTCGTCGCGCACTGCCTGTCGGTCGAGCTGGAGTCCTCGGACGGCCACAACGACACGATGCTCGACCCCGAGCAGCGCATCTGGGGCTTCGAGACGAACTTCGGCGGCCTCGCCGAGATCGCACTCGTCAAGTCCAACCAGCTGATGCCCAAGCCCGGCCACCTGAGCTGGGAGGAGGCCGCCTCCCCCGGCCTGGTCAACTCCACCGCCTACCGCCAGCTGGTCTCCCGCAACGGCGCCGGCATGAAGCAGGGCGACAACGTCCTGATCTGGGGCGCCAGCGGCGGACTCGGCTCGTACGCCACCCAGTTCGCGCTGGCCGGCGGCGCCAACCCGATCTGCGTGGTCTCCAGCGCGCAGAAGGCGGAGATCTGCCGGGCGATGGGCGCGACCTCGATCATCGACCGCAGTGCCGAGGGCTACAAGTTCTGGAAGGACGAGCACACCCAGGACCCCAAGGAGTGGAAGCGCTTCGGCAAGCGCATCCGCGAGCTGACCGGCGGCGAGGACATCGACATCGTCTTCGAGCACCCCGGCCGCGAGACCTTCGGCGCGAGCGTGTACGTCACCCGCAAGGGCGGCACCATCACCACCTGCGCCTCGACCTCGGGGTACATGCACGAGTACGACAACCGCTACCTGTGGATGTCGCTCAAGCGGATCATCGGCTCGCATTTCGCGAACTACCGCGAGGCCTGGGAGGCCAACCGCCTGGTGGCCAAGGGCAAGATCCACCCCACGCTGTCCAAGGTCTACTCCCTCGAGGAGACGGGCCAGGCTGCGTACGACGTCCACCGCAACCTCCACCAGGGCAAGGTCGGCGTCCTCGCCCTCGCCCCCGAGGAGGGCCTGGGCGTGCGCGACCACGAGATGCGCGCGACGCACCTGGAAGCCATCAACCGCTTCCGCAACATCTGATTCGCCCGACCCGTCTGAGATCGTTCAAGGGCCAAAGGGACAGCCTGAGATGACAGAGCGCCAGAAAGACCGTCCGTGGCTCATGCGGACGTACGCCGGCCACTCCACGGCCGAGGCGTCCAACGAGCTGTACCGCCGCAACCTCGCCAAGGGCCAGACCGGCCTGTCGGTCGCGTTCGACCTTCCGACGCAGACCGGCTACGACCCCGACCACATCCTCGCCCGCGGCGAGGTGGGCCGGGTCGGGGTCCCGGTCTCCCATCTGGGCGACATGCGGCGGCTGTTCCAGGACATCCCCCTGGAGCAGATGAACACCTCGATGACGATCAACGCCACCGCCATGTGGCTGCTGGCGCTCTACCAGGTGGCCGCCGAGGAGCAGGGCGCGGACATCGCCCTGCTCCAGGGCACCACCCAGAACGACATCGTCAAGGAGTACCTCTCGCGCGGGACGCACGTCTTCCCGCCCGGGCCCTCGCTCCGCCTGACGACGGACATGATCGCGTACACGGTCAACCACATCCCGAAGTGGAACCCGATCAACATCTGCTCGTACCACCTCCAGGAGGCCGGGGCCACTCCGGTCCAGGAGATCTCGTACGCGATGTCGACCGCGATCGCCGTGCTGGACTCGGTGCGCGACTCGGGCCAGGTCCCGGAGGATCGTTTCGGCGAAGTGGTCGCCCGTATCTCGTTCTTCGTGAACGCGGGTGTCCGCTTCGTCGAGGAGATGTGCAAGATGCGCGCCTTCGGCCGCATCTGGGACAAGGTCACCCAGGAGCGCTACGGCATCGAGAACGCGAAGCAGCGCCGCTTCCGTTACGGCGTCCAGGTCAACTCCCTGGGGCTGACCGAGGCGCAGCCGGAGAACAACGTCCAGCGCATCGTGCTGGAGATGCTGGCGGTCACCCTCTCCAAGGACGCCCGGGCCCGCGCGGTGCAGCTGCCGGCCTGGAACGAGGCGCTGGGCCTGCCCCGGCCCTGGGACCAGCAGTGGTCGCTGCGCATCCAGCAGGTCCTGGCGCACGAGAGCGACCTGCTGGAGTACGAGGACATCTTCGCCGGATCCCACGTCATCGAGGCCAAAGTCGACTCCCTGGTCGCCGACTGCCTGGCCGAGATCGACCGGATCCAGGAGATGGGCGGCGCGATGGCCGCCGTCGAGTCCGGGTACCTGAAGTCCCAGCTCGTCTCCTCGCACGCCGAGCGGCGGGCCCGGATCGAGGCCGGCGAGGACAAGATCGTCGGCGTCAACTGCTACGAGCAGACCGAGCCGAACCCGCTCACGGCCGATCTGGACGGCGCCATCATGACGGTCGACCCGGCCGTCGAGGCGCTGACCGTGGAGCGGATCGTCCGCTGGCGCGAGGAGCGGCAGGAGTCCTCGGACCGCCAGGGGAACGGCGACCCGTTCGTCTTCCCGACGGTGATGCAGGCCCTGGACCGGCTGAAGGAGGCCGCGGCCGGGACCGAGAACCTGATGGAGGCCACGCTGGAGTGCGCTCGTGCCGGTGTCACCACCGGCGAGTGGGCGAATGCGCTGCGCGAGGTGTTCGGCGAGTTCCGCGCCCCGACCGGGGTCTCCTCGGCCCCGGTGGCCGTGACCGCCGAGGAGGGCACGCCGATGGCCCTCGTCCGCGAGAAGGTCGCCCGTACCGCCGAGGACCTGGGCTCCGGACGGCTGCGCCTGCTGGTCGGCAAGCCCGGCCTGGACGGGCACTCGAACGGCGCCGAGCAGATCGCCGTACGGGCCCGCGACGCCGGGTTCGAGGTGGTCTACCAGGGCATCCGGCTGACGCCCGAGGAGATCTCGTCGGCAGCGCTGGCCGAGGACGTGCACTGCGTGGGACTGTCCATCCTGTCCGGTTCGCACAGCGCGCTCGTGCCGGACGTGCTGGAACGCCTCCGTACGGCGGGGGCGGGTGACATCCCCGTCGTGCTCGGCGGCATCATTCCGAACGCCGATGCCATCGCCCTCAAGGCGGCCGGAGTCGCCGCCGTCTTCACACCCAAGGACTTCGGTATCACGGAGATCATCGGCCGTATCGTCGACGAGATCCGGAAAGCGAACAAGCTCGACCCTCTGGAGGTCCCCGCATGACCACGCCCACGTCTCCCGTGAACCGCCTTCGGCCGCGCCGCTCCTGCCTCGCGGTGCCGGGCTCGAACCCGCGCTTCCTGGAGAAGGCCCAGGGCCTGCCGGCCGACCAGGTCTTCCTCGACCTGGAGGACGCCTGCGCCCCGCTCGCCAAGGAAGGCGCCCGCCACACGATCGTGGACGCGCTGAACAACGGCGACTGGACGGGCAAGACCCGGGTCGTGCGCGTCAACGACTGGACCACGCACTGGACGTACCGCGACGTCATCACGGTCGTGGAGGGCGCGGGCCAGAACCTCGACTGCATCATGCTGCCGAAGGTCCAGGACGCCCAGCAGGTCGTGGCGCTGGACCTGCTGCTGACCCAGATCGAGAAGACCATGGGCTTCGAGGTCGGCAAGATCGGCATCGAGGCGCAGATCGAGAACGCCAAGGGCCTGGTCAACGTCGACGAGATCGCCGCCGCCTCGCCGCGGCTGGAGACCATCATCTTCGGCCCGGCCGACTTCATGGCCTCGATCAACATGAAGTCCCTGGTCGTGGGCATGCAGCCGCCCGGCTACCCGGCGGACGCGTACCACTACATCCTGATGCGGATCCTGATGGCGGCCCGCATGCACAACCTCCAGGCGATCGACGGCCCCTTCCTCCAGATCCGCGACGTGGACGCGTACCGCGAGGTGGCGGGCCGGGCGGCGGCGCTGGGCTTCGACGGCAAGTGGGTGCTGCACCCGGGCCAGGTCGACGCGGCGAACGAGGTCTTCTCCCCCTCCCAGGAGGACTACGACCACTCCGAGCTGATCCTCGACGCGTACGACTGGTGCACCTCCGAGGCCGGCGGCAAGAAGGGCTCGGCCATGCTCGGCGACGAGATGATCGACGAGGCCAGCCGAAAGATGGCCCTGGTCATCGCGGGCAAGGGCCGCGCGGCGGGCATGCAGCGCACCACCAAGTTCGAGATTCCGGAGGCCTGATCCCGATGCAGTTCGGACGCACGTACGAAGAGTTCGAGGTCGGGGCGGTCTACAAGCACTGGCCCGGAAAGACGGTCACCGAGTACGACGACCACCTCTTCTGTCTGCTGACCATGAACCACCACCCGCTCCACATGGACAGCAATTACGCCGAGAACACCACCGACTTCGGCAAGAACGTCGTCGTGGGCAACTACATCTACTCGCTGCTGCTCGGCATGTCCGTGCCGGACGTCTCCGGGAAGGCCATCGCCAACCTGGAGATCGAGTCCCTGCGGCACGTGGCGCCGACCTTCCACGGCGACACCATCTACGGCGAGACCACGGTCCTCGACAAGACCCCGTCGAAGTCGAAGAACGACCGAGGCATCGTCTACGTGGAGACCAAGGGCTACAAGCAGGACGGCACCCTCGTCTGCGTCTTCCGGCGCAAGGTGATGGTCCCGACCGAGACGTACATCAAGGAGCGCGGCGGCGAGCAGCCCGGCCGCCCGCAGCTGAAGGAACAGGGGAAGTAGCCATGGCCCGACTCGCCCAGACCGCCGGGCTCACCGACGTCCAGCGGGAGATCCTCAAGACCGTCCGGGAGTTCGTCGACAAGGAGATCATCCCGGTCGCGACGGAGCTCGAACACCGTGACGAGTACCCGCAGCAGATCGTCGACGGCCTCAAGGAGCTCGGCCTCTTCGGGCTGATGATCCCCGAGGAGTACGGCGGCCTGGGTGAGTCGCTGCTCACCTACGCACTGTGCGTGGAGGAGATAGCGCGGGGCTGGATGTCCGTCTCGGGCATCATCAACACCCACTTCATCGTGGCGTACATGCTCAAGCAGCACGGCACGCAGGAGCAGAAGGACCACTTCCTCCCCCGCATGGCGCTGGGCGAGGTGCGCGGCGCGTTCTCGATGTCCGAGCCGGGGCTGGGCTCCGATGTGTCGGCGATCACGTCGAAGGCGGTGAAGGACGGCGACGAGTACGTCCTGAACGGCCAGAAGATGTGGCTCACGAACGGCGGCAGCTCCACGCTGGTGGCGGTCCTCGTGCGAAGTGACGAAGGCCACCCCGAGGGCACGGCCCCGCACAAGTCGATGACGACCTTCCTCGTCGAGAAGGAGCCGGGCTTCGGTGAGGTCCGTCCGGGCCTGACCATCCCGGGCAAGATCGACAAGATGGGCTACAAGGGCGTCGACACGACCGAGCTCATCATGGACGGACTGCGCATTCCGGCCAATCGGGTCCTCGGAGGCCAGACCGGCCGAGGGTTTTACCAAATGATGGACGGGGTCGAGGTCGGCCGCGTCAACGTGGCGGCGCGTGGCTGCGGTGTCGCTCAGCGTGCGTTCGAGCTGGGTGTCTCGTATGCCCAGCAACGTCACACTTTCGGCAAGGCGATCGCCGAGCACCAGGCCATCCAGTTCAAGCTGGCCGAGATGGCTACCAAGGTCGAGGCCGCCCATGCGATGATGGTGAACGCAGCACGCAAAAAGGACTCCGGGGAACGAAACGACCTCGAAGCAGGGATGGCGAAGTACCTCGCCTCCGAATACTGCAAAGAGGTGGTGGAGGACGCCTTCCGTATCCATGGCGGCTACGGATTCTCGAAGGAGTACGAGATCGAGCGCCTCTACCGCGAGGCACCGATGCTGCTGATCGGTGAAGGGACGGCCGAGATCCAGAAAATGATCATCGGACGGCGCCTTCTCGAGGAGTACCGACTCCAGGGCTGAAAGTCCCTTTTGCGGCGGATCCTCCATGGGCTCGTCGCAAAAGAATCACTGGCAGTCACTGGCCTGCGGCCATCGACTCGGCTTCTGGCTTGCCCAGTTGTTGCGTGCAACCGATAGCATTCCAGTAAAGCCGCCGTCCCGTCCCCCTGTTTGCGGCGCGGCAATCACCCGCTACGAAGGTCATCCATGCCCCACAGCCAAACCTCTGCACCTCGCGTCGGCATCCTCGGTGGACGTCTCGCACGCGGAGCATCGCCGTGGCTTCTGCCGACCGTCGCCACCGCTGCGCTCAGCCTCACCCGGGCCCGCAAGTCCGGGCGCTGGGCGGCAGTGGCCGTGCCCACCACCGCTCTCGCGGCGGGCATGCTGTGGTTCTTCCGCGACCCCGAGCGCGAGATCGCTCAGGGCCGTGTCATCTCGCCCGCCGACGGTGTGGTGCAGAGCATCATGCCGTGGAAGGACGGACGGACCCGGGTCGCGATCTTCATGAGCCCGCTGAACGTCCACGTCAACCGCGCGCCCCTCGCGGGCACGGTGACGTCCGTGGAGCACGTCCCCGGCGGGTTCGTCCCGGCGTTCAACAAGGAGAGCGAGAACAACGAGCGCGTTGTCTGGCACTTCGACACCGAGCTCGGCGACATCGAGATGGTGCAGATCGCCGGCGCCGTCGCACGCCGCATCGTCCCGTACCTGCCGGCCGGCACCAAGGTGGAGCAGGGCGAACGCATCGGTCTGATCCGCTTCGGCTCCCGTGTCGACATCTACCTCCCCGAGGGTGTCGAGGTCGCGGTCGAGGTCGGGCAGGCCACCACCGCGGGGGTGACCCGAATTGACCGTGACTGACCCTGAGACTCCCACCACACCGTCGGGTGGGTGGGTACCCGAGGCCGCCGAGGAGGAGTCCGCCGAGGACGACATGCCGCTCTCGCTGCGGCTGTCGATAGCGGACACCCTCACCCTCGGCAACGCGACCTGCGGATTCATGGCGGTGTACTTCACCACCACCGGGATCCTCATCCCGCACCTCACCGGCAGCGGCGAGTCGGGCATGGCCCGCAACAGCGCCGCGACGGCAGTGATACTGATGCTGCTCGCCGCGGTCTTCGACCTCTTCGACGGCATCGTGGCCCGCAAGCTGCGCAGCTCGCCGATGGGCGCGGAGCTCGACAACCTGTCCGACCTGATCAGCTTCGGGCTGGCGCCGGCGTACTTCGTGCTGGTGTACGGCATGGTCGCCGACGACGCGGTGCAGAAGATGTCGGCGCTGGCGGCGATCGTGGTACTGCTGGCCGTGGTGCTCAGACTCGCGAGATTCAGCTGCGTGACGATGAAGGACGGCATGTTCCAGGGCATGCCGAGCCCCTTCGGCGCGCTGACGGTCGTCTCGATCGTGCTGCTCGAGCTGCCGTTCGTCCCGACGCTGCTGGCGATCATCGGGGTGGCGTGGCTGATGGTGAGCCGGGTCGAGTACCCGAAGCCGCGGGGTGTCCTCGCGGTGGCGATGCTGAGCTGGATCATCGGGGCCATGGGCCTGCTGGCGGCCTGGGCGTTCGACGCCCCGGGCGGGCAGCTGCTGCTCCAGGCGGGCTGCGCGCTGCAGATCGCCCTGGCGGCCACGATTCCGCTGTTCGCGACGACCCGTCGCGCGAACACGTTCCGCCACAACCGCCGCGAGGCGCGGGCGGCGTCGCAACTGCCGTAGCGCCGACCGCTGCTTTTCGGAAGGGCCCCCGGGGTACACACCCCGGGGGCCCTTCCGCATCCCCGGAGCCCGGCCGCCTGCACCGCTGCGCGGCGTCCGTCCCCGCCCCGCCGGGCGCGCGGGGCGGGGACGGGAGTGGTGACCCAGCGGTGACGGATACGCTTGATGTCGGAAAATCGCCAGCCCCGCAGGGAGCGGGCCGGAATCCTGGATCCATGTACACCGACACCGAGCGCTGCGTCAGGGCCGTGCAGTCGAAGGACGCCCGCTTCGACGGGTGGTTCTTCACCGCCGTGCGGACCACCGGGATCTACTGCCGCCCCAGCTGCCCCGCCGTGCCGCCCAAGGTCGAGAACATGACCTTCCTGCCCAGCGCCGCCGCCTGCCAGCAGGCCGGGTTCCGGGCCTGCAAGCGGTGCCGGCCCGACACCTCACCCGGCTCCCCCGAGTGGAACGCCCGCGCCGACGCCGTCGCCCGGGCCATGCGGCTCATCCAGGACGGCGTCGTGGACCGCGAGGGCGTGCCCGGGCTCGCGGCGCGGCTGGGGTATTCCACCCGCCAGGTCGAGCGGCAGCTGCGTGCCGAGCTCGGCGCCGGGCCCCTCGCCCTGGCCCGGGCGCAGCGCGCCCAGACCGCCCGGCTGCTCATCGAGACCTCCGGGCTGCCCATGGGCGACGTCGCCTTCGCCGCCGGGTTCTCCTCCATCCGGACCTTCAACGAGACCGTCCGCGAGGTCTTCGCCCTCTCCCCCGGCGAGCTGCGCCTGCGGGCGGGGAAGGCGAACCGGCACGTCCCCCGGGTCCCCGGGACCATCAGCCTGCGCCTGCCGTTCCGGGCCCCGCTCAACCCCGACAACCTCTTCGGCCACCTCGCCGCGACCGCCGTCCCCGGCGTCGAGGAGTGGCGCTCCGGCGCGTACCGCCGGACGCTGCGGCTCCCGTACGGCACCGGGGTCGTCACACTGACCCCGCAGCCCGACCATATCGGCTGCCAGCTCGCCCTCACCGACCTGCGCGACCTCACCATCGCCATCAGCCGCTGCCGCTGGATGCTCGACCTCGACGCCGACCCCGAGGCCGTCGACGACCAGCTGCGCTCCGACCCGCTGCTGGCCCCGCTCGTCGACAAGGCCCCCGGGCGCCGGGTGCCCCGTACCGTCGACGCGGCGGAGTTCGCCGTACGGGCGGTGCTCGGCCAGCAGGTGTCCACCGCGGCGGCCCGTACGCACGCCGCCCGGCTGGTCACCTCGTACGGGGAGCCGGTGGCCGACCCCGATCCCGAGGGCGGGCTGACCCACCTCTTCCCGTCACCGCAGGCACTGACCTTGCTGGATCCGGAGTCCCTGGCCCTGCCGGCCAGCCGGCGCACCACCCTCACCACCCTCGTCGGCGCTTTGGCCGACGGTTCCCTCCCGCTCGGCATCGACAGCGACTGGGAGGCGGCCCGCGCGCAGCTGAACGCGATGCCCGGGTTCGGCCCGTGGACCACCGAGGTGATCGCGATGCGGGCGCTGGGCGACCCCGACGCCTTCCTGCCGTCCGACCTCGGGGTCCGGCGGGCCGCGAAGGAGCTCGGGCTGCCGTCCACGCCCGTGGCGCTCACCGCCCGGGCGGCCGGCTGGCGGCCCTGGCGCGCGTACGCCGTGCAGTACCTGTGGGCCACCGACGCCCACCCCATCAACCACCTGCCCGTCTGAGGAGTGCATCCGGTCATGAGCACCACGAACACCATGAAGGCCATGAGCACCAAGCAGCACACCGTCGTCGAGAGCCCCTACGGCCCGCTCACCCTGGTCGCCACGGGCGGCGTCCTCAGTGGCCTGTACATGACCGGGCAGCGGCACCGGCCCGCCGAGGAGTCCTTCGGGGAGCGGGTCGCCGCGACCGAGGAGCCGTTCCCGGAGGTGGCACGGCAGCTGACCGCGTACTTCGCCGGGGAGCTCACCGAGTTCGACGTGCCCGTCCGGCTGGAGGGCACCGCGTTCCAGCGCAGCGTGTGGGACCAGCTCGTACGGATCCCGTACGGCGAGACCTGGTCGTACGGGGAGCTGGCGGCCAGGCTCGGCAAGCCGAACGCCTCGCGCGCGGTGGGCCTGGCCAACGGGAAGAACCCGGTCAGCATCATCGTGCCGTGCCACCGGGTGATCGGCGCCTCGGGCAGCATGACCGGCTACGGCGGCGGCGTCGAGCGCAAGGTGCAGCTGCTGGCCTTCGAGGCCGGCGCGACGACGCTGTAGACCGGACCGGCGTGGATCAGACCAGCGCGAGCGGGACGAGCAGGGCGAACGCGGCGCCCGCCTCCACCGCGTAGCCGTAGAGCGAGGGGTGCTGGACGGGGGCGGCGAGCAGGACCACGCTCTGCTGGGCGGTGGCCGCCGCCACCCAGTCGGCGTCGGCGCCGAGGTTGCCCTGGTACCAGCCCTCGCAGGCGCCGGGGCCGGTCACGGCGAGGAGGTCGTCCTCACGGCGGTAGAAAGCCTGCCAGCCGGCGGCGGGGACGGACCAGCCCTCGAAATCGGTGAACTGGGCCCAGCCGCCCTCGCGTATCGCGGTGTCGAACAGCCACACCGGCGTCCCCTCGGCGGTGACCTCGCCGCCCTCCTGCTGTTCCGTGGTGAAGTGGACCATGGGCAGGGCGTCGGGCCCGTCGGCGGTGCTGGGCCAGGCGTACATCGTGATCATCAGAGGATTCTGTCCTGCTCGAAGTAAGCCCGGTGTCACGGGGAGACCGGGCGCGTGCCGTTCTCCAGCTCCGCGGCGCCCTCGCCGGACTCGAGGACCCGGTAGGCCTCTCGGGTGCGCCGGCCGAGCGATCCGAGGAGGTACGTGGTGAGTTCGGCGGGCTCGACCAGCCGCCAGGAGAGCAGTTCCTCCTCCTGGAGCTTGATCGAGGCGAGCTGCGCCTCGTCCAGGACTCCGCCGTCGTACACGTACGCGACCAGCGGCGGGCGGCCCTCGCCGAGCGTCCAGTCGACGGCGAGCAGCCGGCCGAGCGGCAGGTCGAGGCCGATCTCCTCGGCGCTCTCGCGCCGCGCGGCCGCCCGCGGGGACTCGCCGAGGTCCGACTCGATGGTGCCGCCGGGCAGGGCCCAGCCCTCACGGTAGTTCGGCTCGACGAGCAGCACCCGCCCCTCGGCGTCCCGGTAGAGCGCGGCGGCCCCGGCCAGCACCCGGGGCAGGCTCGCGATGTACGTGGCGTAGTCATCCGTGGTGGTCACGACGCCACCCTACCCAGCCGCCCCGCCCACCCGGATCATCTCGGCGAGGGCCCGGGGATGCCGGGAAATCCCGTGACCGCCCCTGGCATTTGGGCAATCATCCGGCATACAGGCGGTCAAATGATGGTCGCACTTAGCTGATATTCTGGCCGCTCATCCGGGTTCCTTGCGTCTCAGTACCGGCGGCCCCGGGGGCACGCCGGGAGCCGGTGTGCAACCCTCCGGTCCGGCCGTACTTTGCGACCGGCCGCATTTCGACCGGTCAGATCGTCGGCGTGACGCCGACGATCTTTCGCTCTCAGATATTGGGGACAGGCGAACAGCCATGCACAACGCAGCAGCCTCGGCACGCGACGAGGTCACCACTCCGGCTCCCGTGTTGTCGGTCGTGATCCCGATCTACAACGAGCAGGAGGCACTGCCGCTGACCGTGGCACGCCTGCGTCCGATTCTGGACGGTCTCGGCGTCAGCTACGAGGTGGTTGGCATCGACGACGGCAGCACCGATGCCACCCCGGTGATCATGCAGAAGATACGCCAGGACTGGCCTGAGCTGCGCATCGTGCGTTTCGCCCGCAATTCCGGACACCAGGCCGCACTGACGGCGGGAATCCACCGGGCCCTCGGCGACTACGTGGTCAGCATCGACGCCGACCTCCAGGACCCTCCGGAGAAGATCTCCGAGATGTTCGCGCTCGCCCGCGAGAAGGGCCTGGACATCGTCTACGGCGTGCGCGGCGACCGCGGCACCGACACCTTCTTCAAGCGGCGCACGGCCGGCGCCTACTACTGGCTGATGCGCAAGCTCGTCGGCAAGAACATGCCCAATCAGGCCGGTGACTTCCGCCTGCTCAGCCGGGCCGCCGTCGACGCACTGAAGTCCCTGCCCGAGCACCAGCCGGTCTACCGTCTCCTCGTGCCGTGGCTCGGGTTCAGCAGCGGCGAGGTCGTCTACGTCCGCGAGGAGCGGGTCGCCGGCAGCACCCACTACCCGCTGTCCAAGATGGTCCGGCTCGCTCTCGACAGCATCACCAACTTCTCGGCCAGCCCCCTGCGGCTCGCGACCTGGCTCGGCCTGATGAGCTTCCTCGTCTGCTTCGGCCTGGCGATCTACACCACCCTGCAGTACACGTTCGGCTCGACCGTGCCCGGCTGGTCGTCGCTGTTCATCGGCATGCTCTTCATCGGCGGCGTCCAACTCATCTGCGTGGGCCTGCTCGGTGAGTACATCGGTCGGATCTACTCGGCCGTCCAGGCCCGGCCCGCGTACTTCGTCGGCTACGACTCGGCCGAGGACAGTGCCTCCGCGCCGACCCCCCGGACCTCCGAGTACGCGGCCTGATCCACGGCCGCTCAGCCGACGCACAGCAGGCAGGAATACCAACGGCATGGGAACAACCGACAGCGCTGCACCCGAGCGGCTCGCCTTCTCGGGGCGGCAGCCCGGCGGATCCACCCCACCGGACGGGGGCGATCGGGCGGCCGTACACGCGTTCTGGCGGTTCCTGCCGGGAACGGCCGCCTATCTGTTCCTGGTCGTGCTCCTGCTGATCGCCGACACCTCGGTCGGCGATGTCGCGCGCTACACCGGCTACGCGCTCTGGGGCGTGCTGCTCCCCGGCACCCTCGTGTTCCGGGCGCTGCGCCGGCGGCCGTTCAGTCTGCTCGAGGACCTCGCGTACGGAGCCGTTACCGGCCTGGTCCTGGAACTCGTCGCGTGGTTTCTCCTCGTCACCCTCGGAGCCCAGTCGATCGCCGTCGCCTGGCCGCTCGCCGTGGTGATCCCCTTCGCGGCGGTACCGCGGCTGCGGCGGCACTGGCGGCCGCGCGGCTACCGGACCGCCTCCCTCGGCTGGTCCTGGTCGGTCGCCGGGGCCGTCATGCTCAGCAGTGCGTACTTCCACCAGGTGTTCCTGTCGCGGTTCCCGGTCCTGCCGACCGGCGAGACCACCCGGATCTTCGGCGACATGCCGTACATGCTGTCGCTCGCCGCGAACGCGAAGCAGCACGCCCCGCTGACCGTGCCGCAGGCCGCCGGCGAACCGCTGTACTACCACTGGTTCTCGTTCGCCCACATGGCGATGACCGACATGGTCGGACACATCGACCTGCCGGTGGTCGAGTCACGGCTCGTGGTTCCCGCGCTGGCCGCGCTCTCCATGGTGATCACCGCCGTGGTTGCCCGGCGCCTCACGGGCCGCGCCTGGGCCGGCCCGCTGGCCGCGGTCCTGGTCTTCGCTGTCGGCGAGTTCACGGCGATGTACCCGAACAACGTGAACACGTGGACCTTCGGGGCTCCGGCGGTGCGGCTGATGTTCTGGTCGAGCATCTCCCTGGCGTACAGCCAGCCGCTCCTGATCGCGCTGCTGGGGGTCGTCGGCGACGCACTGCGTCGGAACGAGAACGGCCAAGACGGAGCCGACGCGAGAGCCCGCGGCTCGGCCCCGCTGTTCGGTCCGGGAGTGTTCATCCTGACCGCACTGTTCGCCCTCGCGTCCAGCGCGTCCAAGGCGAGCACGCTGCCCGTCACCCTCGCCGGACTCACCGTCGCCGGACTCACGATGCTGATCGGCACCCGCCGCATCCCGTGGACCGTGGTCGGACTGGGCGCGATTCTCGCCGGTGCCCAGGTCTTCGCCACGGCGGTCATCTTCAACTTCGAGAGCTACGGCCTCGAGATCGATCCGTTCGGCAATGTCCAGAGCTACTGGGCCGACCCGGACCACGCCCGCCCGATGGCGTTCCAGGCGCTCGTCGTCGCGGCCACCCTCGGCGCCTTCGTGCTGAACCACCACGTGAAGCTGCTGGGCATGATCCCGCTGCTCCGGCGCCGCAAGTTCGGGCTGGAACCGGTGCAATGGTTCCTGTTGGGTGCCGCGGTCGCCGGGCCGGCTGCGTATCTCACCGTCAACGGCTACAACTCCAGCTACTTCACCATCGCCGCCCTGCCCTTCGGCGTCATGCTCTCCGCCTGGGGCTACTGCGAGTCGTTCGAGCGGGCCGCGCTGTCCCCCCGCGCCAAGGTCGCGCTCGCTGTCGGCACGTCGGCCTTCATCGCCCTGCTCACCGTCGCGATCTACCGCTACTCGGACGCCTGGGCGGGATACGTCCAGCGCCTCTGCGGTGACAGCGGCGCCACCACGTCGTACTCCCTGTTGCTCGCCGCCCTCGGTGCGGCCGCCGCACTGGCTCTGATCGCGCTGGTCTGCGGCGCCCTGTGGTGGCTCGTCGGCAGAGCCCGGCCCGCGCTGCGCGGCCGGGGCGGCATCGTCCTGCTGACCGCAGCCCTCGCTGCGGGCGCTCCCGGTCTCGCCCATGATGTCCTGCAGTCCAGGGAGGTCGCCTGGGTGGGCTCCTGGGTGCTGCCCCGCACACAGGTCGAGGCGGCGCGCTGGATCCGCGCGCACAGCGACCCCTCGGACGTGCTGGTCACCAACAGCCACTGCTGGGAGTTCGACAACTACGCGAACGGGTCCGCCTGCGACAACAAGCGGTCCCAGTGGCTCAGCGGCTACTCGGAACGTTCGGTGCTGATCGAGGGCTGGGCGTACGCGCCGCGTGCCGTCGCACTGACCAGGGGCGGGACGGCCTACGACGGCCCGTTCTGGGACCAGGAGCTGTTCGCCCTCAACGAGGACGCCGTCTACCGCCCCACGGAGGCGAAGCTCCGCACGCTGCACGACCGGTACCACGTCCGCTACGTGGTGGTCCACCGGCCGACGGGCTACGAGTCACCGCGTCTGCGCGAGCTGGCCCGGCAGGTGTTCGACAACGGCACGACCGCCGTCTACCGGCTGCCGTGACCCGGGCCGCCGCCCACCCCGGATCACGCCTCCGGAGTCGGCGATGCGGCGGAGGCGGGGTGGCGGGACGGGCCCCGTTCGGTGACGGCGTCGCCGACCATGGCCTTCACCGCGTCCCGCTGCGCTTGCGGAAGGCGGCGTAGGCGAGGGCGAGGCCGGCGATGCCGCTCGCGGACGCGAGGTTCGTGAACTCGGGCTCGGAATCGTCGGCGGCGGGCACGAACAGCCCGGCGAGGTCCGCCGGCACCCAGGCCGGCGCGGTGCTCGGAGCCGTGTCGAAGGAGTCCTTGGCCCAGCGCTGCCCAGGCGACGACGGGCGGCACGGCGATCACCCCGATGGTGACGACGGCGCGGTCCGGTCCGCGGTCCGGACCTTCCGGAGGGGCGTCTTCCAGTGAATCCGCGCCGATGCGGCCACACTATGCAGGCGTATATCCGTATTTAGGGGCATGGCGTGCCGGGCGTGACCCAGGCCACCCATGGGCATAGGAGGATCCTCCGGATACGCTCATGGGGGCGCGACTGCACTGTTCGATAGCAAGGGATTAGCAAGGTGACGGACGGAGCAGTAACTGAGACCGCGCGCGTGCTCATCGCCGCGGACAAATTCAAGGGCTCGCTCACGGCCGTTCAGGTCGCGGAGCGGGTGACGGCGGGCCTCCGCAAGGCCGTACCGGGCGTGGAGATCGAGACCCTCCCCGTCGCGGACGGCGGCGACGGCACGGTCGCGGCCGCCGTGGCGGCCGGGTTCGAGCGCCGGGAGGTACGGGTCACCGGGCCGCTCGGCGAGCAGGTCACGGCCGCTTTCGCGCTGCGCGACGGCACCGCCGTGGTCGAGATGGCGGAGGCCTCCGGGCTGCAGCTGCTGCCGGCGGGTGTGTTCGCCCCGCTGACGGCGACCACGTACGGCTCGGGCGAGCTGCTGAAGGCCGCGCTGGACGCGGGGGCGCGCTCGATCGTGTTCGGTGTGGGCGGCAGCGCCACCACCGACGGCGGTGCGGGGATGCTGGCCGCACTGGGTGCGGTGTTCCTGGACGCGAACGGTGAACCGGTCGGTCCGGGCGGCGGCGCGCTCGCGGATCTGGCGTCCGCCGACCTGTCCGGGATCGACCCGCGCTTCGCGGAGGTCGACCTCGTCCTGGCGAGCGACGTGGACAACCCGCTGACGGGACCGAAGGGCGCTCCCGCGGTCTACGGCCCGCAGAAGGGGGCGTCGCCGCAGGACGTGGCGACGCTGGACGCTGCGCTGGCGCACTTCGCGGTGGTGCTGGAGAAGTCGATCGGCGAGAAGGCCGGCCGGCTGGCCGCCGCCCCGGGTGCGGGTGGTGCGGGCGGCATCGGGTACGGGGCGCTGCTGATCGGCGCGTCGTTCCGGCCCGGTATCGAGCTGATGCTGGAGGTGCTGGGGTTCGCTCCGGCGCTGGAGCGGGCGACGCTGGTGATCACCGGTGAGGGCTCGCTGGACGAGCAGACCCTGCACGGCAAGGCCCCGGCCGGTGTCGCGGCGGCGGCCCGGGCGGCGGGGAAGCCGGTCGTGGCGGTGTGCGGGCGGCTGCTGCTGGGCCAGGAGGCCCTGGAGGCGGCCGGCATCCGCAAGGCGTACGCGCTGACGGACCTGGAGCCCGACCCGGCCAAGTCCATCCCGAACGCGGGTCCGCTGCTGGAGCGGGTCGCGGCCAATATTGCCGCCGAGGTCCTCTGACCTGCGGTCGGCCACGCGAGGCCCGGCGGCCCCCGAGTGGGGGCGCCGGGCCTCGGCGTTTCCGGCCTGCGCCGGTGCGGGGGTGCCGTGCGGGGATGCCGGTGCGGCGCCGCTGCCGGGGCTCCGCCCCGGACCCGGAAACCCGCGTGCGGGGCGAGTGGCCGGGGTGGTAATCCGTGGGGAATGGATCAGCTGGTGAGTGAGCGGCTCGTGCTGGTGGCTCTGGATGCGGCACGGGCCCTGGGGGTGTTGGCCGGGGTGCCGGAGCGTGGGTGCCGGTGGGCGCAGGGGTATCCCGGTGACGGGGACCGGGCCGGGGCCCGGCGGTATCTGCGGGTGCTGGCGGAGAGCGGGGATCCCGCGCCGTTCGGTGCGTACGAGATCCGGCGGCGTGGCGACGGGCTGGTCATCGGCGGCGCCGGGTTCCACGGCCCCGCCGACGCGGCCGGAGTGGTGACCGTCGGGTACGGGCTGGTCCCGGGCGCCCGCGGTCGCGGCTACGCCGCCGAGGCCCTGCGGACGCTGCTGGAGCATGCCCGCGCCCACGGGGCCGCCGGGGCGGCGGGCGATGCCGACCGGGAGAACGCCGCCTCGCACCGGGTCATGGCCGCGGCCGGGATGCGGCTCGTCGCCGAGGACGAGCGGCTGCGGTACTACGCCGTGACCTGGGCCGGCGCCCCGGAGGCGGCGAGCAGCTGAGCGGTGGTCACCACGCGGGCGAAGCCGCCGCCCTGGAGGTTGACGGCGGTGGCGGTCGCCAGCTCCTCGGCCGTCAGCCGGAGCCCGTCCGGGCCCTCGAGGTCGAAGGTGTGGGTGGCGTCCAGCGGGACGAGCACGTCGTAGCCCAGGTTCCCGGCCATCCGCGCGGTGGTCTCGACGCACATGTTGGTCTGGATCCCGGAGACCACGAGCTGGCCGATGCCCTGGGCGGTGAGCCACGCTGCCAGGTCCGGGGTGCCGTAGAAGGAGGTGTTCACGGTCTTGGTGACCAGCAGGGACGCCCGGCCCGCCCGGTCGGCCACGAAGTCCTTGAAGGCGTGGCCGGGCCGGTCGGCGGCCAGGACCGAGCCGGCCGACCGCGAGGCGTGCTGGACGAGCACCACCGGGCGGCCGGATTCCTGCCAGGCGTCCATCAGGCGGGCGATGTTGGCCTCGGCGGCCGGGTTGTTGCGCGGGCCCCAGAAGGAGGCGTCGTCGAAGCCCTTCTGTACGTCGATGACCAGGAGGGCGGCGTTCGGGGCGAGTGCGGTCTCGTTCTTCGTCATGGCTCCATGGTCTTCGGCCCGCCGTCGCGCCGACAGCGGCAACCGGGACCCGAACCGATGGGATCCTGCCAGAATGGCAGCATGCATCGTGTCGCCGTCGTCGTCCAGCCCGGGATCCGCAGCTTCGACCTCGCCGTCATCACCGAGGTCTGGGGCCCCGACCGCAGCCATCTCGGCGTGCCCCGCTTCGAGCTGCGCCGGTGTGCAGTGGACACCGGGCCGATCACGCTGCCCGGCGGGCTCACCCTGGCCCCGGACCGGCGGCTCGACTGGCTCGCCGAGGCCGATCTCGTCGTCGTCCCGGCGCTGGACGATCCCGCCGCCCCGACGCCCGAGCCGCTCCTCGCCGCCCTGCGGGACGCGCACGCCCGGGGCGTGCCGGTCGCCGCACTGTGCGCCGGGGCGTTCATCCTGGCGGAGGCGGGCCTGCTGGCGGGCCGCCGGGCCGTGACCCACTGGTGGCTGGCTCCGCAGCTCGCCGCGCGCCATCCCTCCGTGCTGGTCGAGGATGCCCCGCTGTACGTGGAGGACGGCGGGCTGTGGACCTCCGCGGGGGTGGCCTCCGGGATCGACCTCTGCCTGCACCTCGTACGGGAGGCCCACGGCGCGGAGGCCGCCGCCGCCATCGCCCGGTCCATGGTGACGGGCCCGTTCCGCACCGGCGGCCACGCCCAGTACCTGGACCGGCCCACCCCGGCGGCGGACCGGACCGCCGAGGCCCTGGCGGCCGTACGGGAGCGGGCCCTGCGCCATCTGTGCGAGCCGCTGTCCGTGGCCACGCTGGCGGGCTGGGCGGGGATGTCGCCGCGGTCCTTCGCCCGGCATTTCGTCGCCGCCACGGGCACCACCCCGCACCGCTGGCTCCTCGGCCACCGCCTGGACGAGGCCCGCAAGCTCCTGGAGCGCACGGACCATCCGGTTGCGGAAGTGGCCCGGCGCGCGGGCTTCGCCAGCGAGGTCACGTTCCGCCAGCACTTCACCTCGTACGTGGGCCTCAGCCCCCGTGCGTACCGCAGTGCGGCGACCGCCACAGCAGCAGCACCGCCCAAATCCCGGTGACAGTGTTAGAAATGGCTCATGACCGGACGTTTGGGTCGACCCAGGGGATCCCCGCCCCGGCAGCCGACCGGGCGCGACCCGGGCCTGCCGCCGCGCCTCTCCCTGGGGGCCCGCAGCGTCGCCGGTCAGGTCTTCGCGCTCCAGGCGGTCATCGTGGTGCTGCTGATCGCCGCCGCCTCACTGGCCCTCGTGTTCCAAGAGCGGTACGACACCGAGCGCGATGCGCGCCACCGCTCCCTCGCGGCCGCGGAGGCCTTCGCGCACGCCCCGGGCCTTCCCGAGGCCCTGAAGAGCGCGGACCCGACGGCCGAGCTGCAGCCCCTGGCGGATTCCGCCCGGCGGGCCGCGGGCGTCGACTTCATCGCCGTGATGACACCCGACGGGGTCCGCTACACCGACTCCCGGCCTGAGCTGATCGGCAAACGGGCCACCGGTGACCTCTCGCGGGCCGTCGGCGGGCGTTCCTTCACCGAGATGTTCAAGGGTTCGCCGAGCGACGCGGTCCGCGCCGTGGTCCCCGTACGGGATGCGAGCGGGGCGGTCGTCGGCCTGGTCGGCACCGGCATCGAGGTCGCCAACGTCACCGATGTGGTCGAGGGCCAGCTGCCGCTGCTGCTCGGCGCGGCGGTGGGCGCCCTGCTGCTCGGCACGGGCGGCGCGGCCCTGGTCAGCCGGCGGCTGCGGCGCCAGACCCGCGGCCTGGGCGAGCTCGAGATGGCCCGGATGAACGAACACCACGAGGCGGTCCTGCACGCGGTGCGCGAAGGCGTCCTGATCATCGGCGCCGACCAGCGGCTGCTGCTCGCCAACGACGAGGCCCGGCGGCTGCTGAACCTGCCGCCCGACGCCGAGCGGCGCCATGTGGGGGAGCTGGGCCTCGACCCGCGCACCACCTCGCTGCTGGTGTCGGGGCGGGTCGCGACGGACGAGGTGCACCTGGCGGGCGACCGGCTCCTCGCCGTCAACGTCCGCCCGACCAAGCCGTACGGAGGGCACCCGTCCGGCAGCGTCATGACCCTGCGCGACACCACCGAGCTCGCCTCGCTCTCCGGCCGCGCCGAAGTGGCCCGGGAGCGGCTCCAGCTGCTCTACGACGCGGGGGTGCGGATCGGGACCACGCTGGACGTGGTGCGGACCGCCGAGGAGCTGTCGGAGGTGGCCGTCCCCCGGTTCGCCGACTTCGTCACCGTGGAACTGCTGGAGCCGGTGCTGAAGGGCGAGGAGCCCTCACCGGCCACCGGCATGTACTCGCAGATGCGCAGGGCGGCGATGAGCGGGGTCCGCACGGACCAGCCCCTGCAGCCGGTCGGCGACGTCATCCGCTTCGAGGTGCCCACGGCTCCGATGGCGGCGGCCCTGGACGCCGGGCACGCGGTCCTCGCGGCCGATCTGAACGCGGCGATGGGCTGGCGGGCGCAGGACGAGGCCGGAACCCGCCAGGCGCTGGGATACGGGCTGCACTCGCTGATCTCGGTGCCGCTCCAGGCCCGCGGCGTGGTCCTCGGCATGGCGAACTTCTGGCGGGCCGCCGACACCCCGGAGCCCTTCGACGACGAGGACCTTTCGTTCGCGGAGGAGCTGGGGGCGCGGGCGGCCGTCTCCATCGACAACGCCCGCCGCTTCACCCGGGAGCACGCGACGGCCGTGGCCCTCCAGCGGAGCCTGCTGCCCCGGGTGCTGCCGGACCAGAGCGCGGTGGAGGTGGCCTTCCGGTACCTGCCCGCAAAAGCGGGGGTGGGCGGGGACTGGTTCGACGTGATCCCGCTCGCCGGCGCCCGCGTGGCACTGATCGTCGGGGACGTCGTCGGGCACGGGGTGCACGCGGCGGCCACGATGGGCCGGCTGCGGACCGCCGTGCACAACTTCTCCACCCTGGACATGCCGCCCGACGAGCTGCTGGGGCACCTGGACGAGCTGATCCACCGGATCGACCAGAACGAGTCCGGGGCCGCCGGGGCCGCCGGGGACGGGGCGGGCGAGCCGGCCGGCGTCACGGGCGCCACCTGCCTGTACGCGGTCTACGACCCGGTCTCGGGGCTCTGCACGATGGCGAGCGCGGGGCACCCCGGACCGGCCCTGGTCCGGCCCGACGGGGGCGTGGAGTTCCCGGAGCTGCCCGCCGGGCTGCCGCTCGGAGTGGGCGGCATGCCCTTCGAGGCCACCGAGCTGCTGCTGCCGGAGTCGAGCCGGCTCGTGCTGTTCACGGACGGCCTCCTGGAGGACCGCGACCGGGATTTCGACACGGGCCTCGACCTGCTGGCCCGGACGCTCGCCCAGCCCGGCCGCAGCCCCGAGCAGGTCTGCGCGGACGTGCTGGCCGCGCTGCTGTTCCCGTCCCCGAGCGACGACATCGCCCTGCTGATCGCCGACACCCGGCGGCTGGAGGCGGACCGGATCGCGGAGTGGGAGGTTCCCGCCGACCCGGCTGCGGTCTCCCGGGTGCGCAATGCGGGCTCGGCGCAGCTCGCCGCCTGGGGGCTGGGAGACATCGCGTTCACGGCCGAGCTGATCCTCAGCGAGCTCATCACCAACGCCATCCGGTACGGGACCCCGCCCATCCGGGTGCGGCTGCTGCGCGACCGCAACCTCATCTGCGAGGTTTCCGACGGCAGCAGCACCTCCCCGCACCTGCGGTACGCGGCCACCACCGACGAGGGCGGCCGCGGCCTGTTCCTGGTCGCGCAGTACGCCGAGCGCTGGGGCACCCGGTACACCGAGCGCGGCAAGGTCATCTGGGCCGAGCTTCCGCTGACCGGCGGTCCGGATCCCGCGGCGCCGGTGATGGACCTGGAGTCGCTGGAGGACCTGGCCTGGTGACCCGGGCGCGGGCGCTCCGGCTCCGGCTCCGGCCGGGTACGGCGGCCGGTCAGCGGGGCCGGGAGGCCGCCGTACGGGCGAGCAGGACCGCCACGTCGTCCTGCGGGGCCCCCTGCAGCAGGCGTGCCAGGATCCCGTCGCACAGGCGGTCCAGCGGCTGCCCGGCGTCGCGCAGCGCCCATCCCAGCTGGGCCATGCCCTGGTCGAGGTCGCGGTCGCGGGCCTCGATGAGCCCGTCGGTGTACAGGACGAGCAGGCTCCCGGGCGGCAGGGCGACCTCCTCGGTGCGGAACTCCTGCCCGCCCGTGCCCAGCGGGGTGCCGGGAGGGCCGTCGAGGAAGGTGACCTCCCCGGCGGCCGTGGCCACGGCGGGCGGCGGGTGTCCGGCGCGGGCGATGGTGCAGCCGCCGGTGGCCGGGTCGTGGACGGCGTAGACACAGGTCGCCATCTCGTCCTCGCCGAGGTCGGCGACCGCGGCGTCGAGCGAGCGCAGCAGCCGGGTCGGGGAGACGTCGTGGCGGGCGAGGGTGCGTACGGCCGTGCGCAGCTGCCCCATGACGGCGGCGGCGTGGATCCCGTGGCCCATGACGTCCCCGATGACCAGGCCGGTGCGGCCGCCGGGCAGCTGGATGACGTCGAACCAGTCGCCGCCGACGTCGTGGTCGCTGGCCGGCAGGTAGCGGCCGGTGAGTTCGAGGCCGGTGACCTCGGGCAGGGCGCTGTTGCTCAGGCTGCGCTGGAGGGTCAGGGCGGCCCGCCGCTGGTTGGTGTACATCCGGGCGTTGTCGATGTTGAGCGCCGCGCGGGCGACCACCTCGTCGAGGAGTACGCAGTCCTGCTCGTCGAAGGGCTCGCGGCCGCGCACCCGTGTCACGGTGACCGCGCCGAGCACGGTGCCGCGGGCGACGAGCGGGATCAGCCGGGCGGAGCCGAGGGTGGCGAGGTAGTCGCGCAGTTCCGTGGCGCGCGGGTCGGGGAGCAGCGCGTGCACGTCGGACAAGTACAGGTTCATGGGCCGCCCCTCGGCGATGACCTGCTCGTAGACGGACTCCGAGGGGATCTGGAAGGTCTGGCCGGGCGCCAGCCGGGCGGTGGGGGCGTCCGGGTCGGGGAACTCGACCGCGATGCGGCGCAGCATGCCCTGGTGGGTGGCCGCGGCGTCGTCGGGCGCGAGGACGGCCTCCAGCAGCTGTACGTCGGCCGAGTCGGCCAGCTGGGGTACGAGGACCTGCACGACCTCCCGGGCGGTCTGGTCCAGGTCGAGGGTGGTGCCGATGCGGGTGCCGGCCTCGGCGAGGAGGGCGAAGCGGCGGCGGGCCCGCTCGGCGTCGACCTGGGCCTGCTGGCTGTCGGTGATGTCGATGAGGGAGGCGATCACGCCGAGCGGGCGTCCGGAGCCGTCGAGGAGCGGCGCGTAGGAACAGGACCAGGTGTGGTCGTGCTCGGGGTCGGCCGGGGTGCGGCCGGTGCGGCGGACGTCGACGACGGCGGTGCCCCGGTCCATGACCTGCTGCATCGTCGCCTCGAGCGCGACGGCGTTGACGCCGGGCACGACCTCGGTGAGCCGTTTGCCGAGGTGATCGGCGGCGGAGACGCCGTTCATCCGGGCCAGTGCGTCGTTGACGCGCAGGAAGCGCAGGTCGGGGCCGAGGGTGGCGAGGCCGATGGGCGACTGGGTGAACAGGCTCTGGAGGGCGGCGAGCGAGTCCCGCATGCGCAGGACCTCGGAGGTCTCCACGGCGATCAGCATGGCCCCCGTACGGCCCTGCGGGTCGATGGCGGGGACGATCCACATCTCCATCGTGACGCGGTGTCCGTCGCGGTGGCGCACGGGGAGGGTGCCGACCACGGTCTCACCCGCCTGGACGCGCCGGGTCAGGTCGTCGGCGAGGTCGTGGTTGGTCTCGGGGACGAGGACGGAGGTGCCGGGGAGGCCGAGGATGTCCTCGGGGCGGTGGCCGAGCAGGTCCTGGGCGGCGAGCGACCATTCGACGATGAGTCCGTCGGCGTCCTCCCGCCACAGGGCGATCGGCAGCAGCTCCCGGAGCACACCGGCGTACCCGACAGCCGCGGCCGGCTGATCCGGGACCTCGCTCGTCGACTGGTATGTGTCCACCGCACCGACCTCACCCCGGGGGGCCTGATTCCTACCGATTCACCCTATCCGAGCGATCGGCGCGGGGCGCTGCGTCGGCCGGTGTGCAGGCCCGCGGACCCGGATCCGGCCAGGGGCGGCCGCGGGTACAGCCACGGAAGGACGAAGGTGACCCAGGACAGGACGGCGCAGAGGATGAGGGCGGCCCACCAGCCGCCGAGGCCGGGGCGGCCGAACTGGACGAGGCCGGCGATCACTCCCGCGACGGCGGCGGCCCCGGGCAGCAACGCCCACCGGTCCGTGCCGACGTACAGCACGGCCGCGGCGGCGAGGGCGAACGCGGCCCCGACGATCAGGGTGCGGGCGCCGTCGCCCACGTCCGGGGTGTGCAGGCCGCGTAGCTGCCACAGGGCGACGGGCGGTCCCGCCAGCGCGACCAGGAGGGCGGGGACGCGCAGCGGGGCGGGCCGGATGCGCTGCCGGACGAGTGCCGCCAGGGCGACCATGGCGTACAGACAGACCGGGACGTGGCCCGGGAGCGAGGACCAGTGGCCCGTGGAGAAGGCGACGCCCGTCCACAGCAGCACGGCCGCGCCCAGGGCCGGTACGGGTGCGAGCACCCCGACCAGCACCGGGAGGCAGACCAGCGGTTTCAGCACGCCGAGGATGCCCTGCACCAGGCGGGCCCCGGCCCGGCCCGTGGGCTGGAGGGCCTGCCAGGCGACGAGCCCGGTGCGCAGGACCGCCCGCCGCGGATCCCGTGCCCGGAGCAGCCGGCCCGCGTCCTCGGCGCCGATCTCGCGCAAGGACGCCAGGGCTGCGTCGAACGCGGCCCGTGTGGGCAGGCCCGGCGGGTTCGGCGGGGAGTCCGGGGGCCGGTTGCCGCCCCGGAAGCCCTTGCGGTGCAGCTCGGCGAGGAGCGGCAGTTCCTCGTCGAGGACCTCGTGCTGGCGGACCGCGGTGAGCACGTCCCGTACCCGGTCCCAGGGGGCCACGTCCGGCCGGGCGGTGACGTCCTGCGCCCAGAGCTCCGTGAAAGGCGGGCCGAGTGCCATCTCCCCGGCGATCTCCTCGCCGAGGGCCGTGAGGTCCGCGGGGTCCCCGAAGGCGTCGTGGAGGCGCTCGTCGGTGGCGACGACCGACACGAGGGCGGCGGCCCCGTCGAGGCGGCCCCAGGTCCAGTCGCTCATCCGCCGGCGGGCGCTGAGGAGCGTGGCGAGGTCGTTCGGCCGATTGCCGCTGGGCTTGGCACCGACGAGGTCCTGCGGGCAGTCCGGGGCCACCTGCGGCAGTACCGTGCGCGTGGCCCAGCTGGGCTCGGCCGCCGAGACGGTGTGGAAGCCGATGTCGGCGCCCCCGGCGAGCGGGTCGGGGCGCAGCGGGCCGAGCAGCACTTCGGCGTACGCCAGCGCCTCGGCCATCGGCGGGCCGGCGCCGCGGGCGGCGGCGTGGAGCGCCTCGTAGCCGTCGACGTCGGGGCTCAGGTCCAGGCCGATCTCCTGGCCCAGGTCCGCCAGGCGCTCCCACAGGTGTCCGAAGCCCTCGGGGACCGCCGCAGGACCGGTCGCGGGGACCTCGGGCAGGGAGCCGGCGCAGACCGCCGTCGCCAGGTTCGCCGTCCAGGTCTCCCAGTGTGCGGGCGCGGCCCCGGGCGGGGGCACGGGTGGCATGAGGGCGCCCAGCAGGCGGGTCGCCTCGCCGTACGCGGCGGCGGGATCGCTGGGCATCAGCCCCGGGGACAGGGCGGCCCGGTAGCGGCCGAGCAGCAGCCGGTCCCGGGCGGCGGTCAGGGCGGCGACGGCGGAGCGGCAGGCGAAGAGCTGTGTCCGGTACGCCTCGACCAGCTCTGCGTACACCGGGCCGGCACCGGACTCGTAGGCCGTCAGCCAGTCCGTGAGCAGCCGTACGGTACGCGCGAGGGCCAGCGGCGAGTACCCCGGGCCGGGCAGCGTGCCGGGCGCCACCGCCAGGCCGTCCGACGCCCGGCGCAGCCGGGCGAAGAGAGCCGCCGGGCCCTCCGCGGCGCTGCCGTCCAGCGCCTCCAGCGGCCCCGGGCCCACGGGCAGCGGCAGCTCGTCCGGGCCGGTCACCTCCGCCGGGTCCGCCAGCAGCCGGATCAGGCGCTGCGCCTCCGCCCGGCCGGCCGCGCGGGCGTACGGGTCCAGCCGGGCCATCGCCGCGTGGTACAGCTCGGTGAGGGTCGGGGGCAGAACGGCGAGGACGGCCCGCTGCTGCTCGGCCTCGGCCTCGGCGGCCCGCAGTGCGAGGGCGTCCTCGCGCAGGGACTCCGAGCCGGCCTTCACGGCCAGGGACTTCGCGGCCGTCCGCACCAGCCGGGTGAAGCCCCGGCCGCCGGCCGGTCCGGGAGGCGGCGGGAACGGGGGCACCGGCCGGAGGAACAGCAGCCGGCGGTCGGCCTTGCGGGCCGCCGGGGCCCCGGCGACCGCCCGTACGGCCCAGGCGAGGGGCATGTTCTCCAGCAGCCCGCCGTCCACGAGTTCGGCGCAGCCGTTCAGGTCCTCGTCGGGGTGGCCGCTCTCGCTGCTGACACCGCGCATGTCCACCCGGGGCGGGTCCTCGAAGGGCTGGGCGCCGTTCCCGACGTACACCCGGCCCGGTTCGAAGGCGCCCGGGAACGAGGCGGAGGTCCGCGCCGCGTACGCCAGCCGGTCCAGCGCCGTCTCCCGGGCCGCGCCCGTGACGTCGTCGGGGAAGTCCGTCAGGGCGCCGCGGTGCCGGAAGCGGAACCAGGCCTGGGAGCGCCCGACCGGAAGCGGCCGTCCGAGGGCGGGCCGGAGCAGGTCGCGGCGCGGCCGCAGCCGGGTGGCCGTCAGGACGAGCCTCAGCGAGGCGGGCGGCCGCCGGTCCTGCGGGGCCTCGTCGACGAGCCGGCCCAGCGCACCGCGCAGCTCCTTGTAGAGGACCTCGTCGCCCCGCATCAGCGAGGCCGGCACGTGGAAGGGGGTGGAGCGGCGCAGCAGTCCTTCGAGGTCGCCCAGGCGCAGCCACAGGTCCCGTACGCCCCGGCCGAAGGGCATTCCGTACACGAGGTGGCAGGCCAGCAGGACGCCGTTGATCCCCCCTGCGCCGGTTCCGACGAGGACGTCGATGTCGACGTCCTCGTATCCGCACGAGTCCAGCAGCCCTGCGTAGACGCCCGATTCCGGGGCGGGCTGCCGCCCGGCCGCCGCCCGGAGCGCCGCCGTCTCGCAACAGGCCCCGCCCGTCCATACGGCGCAACTGACCCCGCCGCGCATCGCGAGGGCCAGCCGCAGTTCCGTACTGCGCCGGCCGGGCCGGTCGTCGCTCATGCCTCCAGCTTGGCCCTGGATCAGGCGTGGCGCACCCGGGCGGCCACCGCCTCGCGGGTGCGGGTGGCGGAGCGGCAGAAGTTGCGTATCAGGCCGGAGAGTTCGCATCCCGGCTCCACGGCCAGTTCGCGTTTCACGAGGTCGCGGTACGTGTCGTAGGTGCGCATCGCCTCGATCAGGTTGCCCTCCGCCAAGTGGGCCTCGATCAGGGCCCGCTGGGCGCTTTCGCGCAGCGGTTCGGCGCTCACCGCGACCAGCGCGGACTCCACCGCTTCGGCGTGGCGGCCGACGCGGGCCAGTTCACGGCTCAGCGCCTCCAGTGCGTGCAGCAGCCGCTGGCGGACCCGTTCGCGTTCCAGCAGCACCCAGTCGTCGTACCAGCCGGGCAGCAGATCGAGCGCGTCGGTACGCCATTTCAGCACCGAGAGGTCCTGGCTGGTGGCGGTGCCGCCGATGAGCCGCCCGGCCCAGCCGTACAGCACGTACAGGTCGACCACCGTGTGCTCGCGCACGGCGAGCGAGCACTTGTCGGAGTCGAGCAGGTCGATGCCTGCGGCCTTGAGCCGCCACAGCGCGGACCGCAGGTTCCCCGCAGCCCTCAGGTCGTCGCCGGAGGGCCACAGCGTGCCCGCGGCATGGCGGCGCTCGACCCGGCCGCCGTTGAGCGCGACGAACGCGAGCAGTCGCTTGCCGCCTTCCGGCACGTCCAGCCATCTCCCCTGATGGACGACGCGCGGGCCGCCGAGGAGGTGGAGGGTGGGCGCCTCCCCCTGCCCGGGGACACGGACCGGTGACTCGAGGAACTGCTGGTTCATAGGCGGTCCTCCTGCATAGAAGTCCGACGCATATGCTATGCGCGCACCGTCACCGAGCAGTCACCGAGTGCTATTTTTCATCCGTCTCCTCGCTCTCCGCGTTCACTGCGCTCTCCCCGCCCCGCCGGTCGCTGCCGCCCCCGGGGTCGTAGCAGTGGCGCTGTTCCCTCCTGACGAACGCGACCCAGTTCCCGACCGGGACCTGCCGGTCGTCGACGGGCAGCAGGACGTCCACGCCGACGGGCTCGGCCAGCCGGATGCGGTCGCGGTGCTGCGCCTCCTCCACGGCCTGCGCGACATCGGC
This sequence comes from Streptomyces sp. R33, assembly GCF_041200175.1. Taxonomy (NCBI): domain Bacteria; kingdom Bacillati; phylum Actinomycetota; class Actinomycetes; order Kitasatosporales; family Streptomycetaceae; genus Streptomyces; species Streptomyces sp. R33. Next base: position 2,090,873 of record NZ_CP165727.1, read on the forward strand.
GAGCGCGCACGAGCAGTACCTCAGGTCCACCTGCTGCCCCAGGAGCGCGCGGATCCCGCCGACGGCGGCGCGCTGCTCCGGCTCGGGCGTGAACGGCAGGTACCCGGCGGGCGGCAGTTCCGCGATGCCCAGCTGCTCCAGGGTGTACGGGCCCGCGCCCGCGGCCGCCGGCCTGATCAGGGCGCCCTCGCCGAGGCCCGTGATGAGCCGCGCGACCTCCTGGCCGAGCTGGTCCTTGGTGTGGCTCTTGAGGAACTGCTCTTCGCCGATGAGGGCCAACTGCTCCAGCAGCGCCCCCAGATCGGCCGCGGGCGCCTGCGCAGCGCCCAGCACCTGCACCAACTGGTCCTGGAACTGGAGGATCTGGGCCGTGTACGCGTCCCAGGGCCGCATGCCGAGCCGTGACTGCCAGTACCGGTACGGCGGCGCCGCGGCCCGGTCGCGACGGGCGGCCCAGATGTCGACCTCCCACCCGTCGGGCCTGCCGGGGTCGCGCAGGAGCACCGCGAGCCGGACGGTCTTCGGCAGTCCGGGGCTCGCGGAGGGCGGGGTCCAGGAGAGCGGCAGATGTGCGCTGCCGGTCCCGTACGGCCACGGGGAGTGCGCCGTACGCTCGGCCGCGAAGATCCGCGAGGCGAGGAAGTTGCGCCGGGAGGCGGGCAGTTGGTTGTCCAGGCCCCGCTCGGTGCCCTCCGTCAGCCGGATCCGCACCCCTTCCGAGACGTACGGGCGCCGGGTGGTGCCCGTACCCGCGCACGGGTCGTCGCAGTAGCCGCCCTGCACCGGGGCGTCGCCGTAGGGCCGGGAGTCGGGGGCCACCTCGACCCACCAGAACCCGTCGAGGCCGGGTTTCAGACCGGTGAGCGGGAGCGTGACGAGGCGTTCCGAGCGCAGCGGGCGCCCCTCCGGGGAGACGGCGAGGCCGCCACCGACACGGAGGGTGCCGTCCTGCACGCTGACCTCGTAGCCCTCGACCACTCCGGGGCCGCCGGCCGCGCCCACGGCCAGGGCGAGTTCGCGGGCGTAGTCCTGCATGCGGCCCAGGTGTTCGGCGCGCAGGAACAGCCCGTCGAAGGCGTCCAGGCGGTCGATCCCGCCGTCGGCGGTGGCGGACGGGGTGGCGGGCGGCGCGGTCGGTGGGCCGGCGGGCGGGGCCGGCGCGGCGGTGCCTTCGCTGATCGTCATTCCTCGGTCCTCCCGGGGGCCGCCTGGCGCGGCAGATGGACGGTGACGACGGCGTCGTTCCCCTCGTCGGCGGTGCCCGGCGGGCCGCCTTCCAGGCCCGCGAAGGGCGCGCGCGGGTGCACGCCGTACAGCGGCTTGGGCCCGGTGCCGCGGACGCGGATGCGGACCGTCTCGTACGCGGGCCGCTGGTCGAGGTCCACCTTGACCCGGCGGCCGTCGGCCGACACACGGATCCCTGCGACCTCGTCCGTCGCCCAGCCCCGTCCGGCGTCGGAGAGCGAGGTGATCTCGATGCCCTCCGGTTCGGCGGAGCCCTGCGCGAGCGGAGCGGTGACCTCGAAGCTCAGCACGGTGTACTCGCGGCTCCAGGCGAGGGACCCGCGGATCAGGCGCGGGCCTCCCGCATCCGCCTCGGCGGCGGCGCCGATGATCCCGGGCGCCAGGCCGCACACCAGCTCCTGGACGGTGGTGGTGGGCAGGACCGCGGTCCGTGCGGACGGGTCGGCGCGCACCTGCTCGACCCGTACGCACCCGTCGTACTCGGTGAGTTCGACGGTGAGGCGGGCGAGGACGACGGGGGCGTGGTCCTCCGTCACCGGCGCCCACGGCGGGCACATGTCGCCCTCCGCCCGCTCCGGCTCCAGTGCGGTGGCATCGGCGGCGGCCAGCCGGCGGAACGCGGCGAGGAGGGCCGGCGCCCGCAGGTGCGCCGGGACCCGGGCCACCTCGGCGGCCTCCCGCAGCGCCTCCCGGCCGGCGGTGTCCCCCGGGGCGGCCTCGTCGAGGCCGAGGAGGACCCGTACGCGGTGGTACGGACGCCACGGTGCGGGGGCGGTGGAGCGGATGGTGATCCGCGCGGTTTCGACGATCCGGGAGAAGTCGTCGTGCCGGCGCGTGACGTCGCACGGGTCGGCCAGCGCGGGCACCGGCCGGTCCGGGCACGACGCGAACTCCGCGAGGATCCAGGCCTCGACGGTGCGCCGCCGGGGTGGGTCGGGCTCGGCGTCCGCAGGTGTTCCGCGGGGCGGGTGATCGTCCTGCGGCGGGTTCGCCTCGATCCAGTCCCGCGCCCATGCCGTCAGCGAGACGCACCAGGCCGCTTCCAGCGTGAGCTCACGGCCGAGCCCGTCGACGGCCAGCCCGGGGAGCACCCTGAGCTCGTCGCCGTCGCGGGCGATCCCGAGCCCCCGGACGACACCGGGGCCGTGCAGCCAGGCGTTGTGCAGCATCAGCTTGCCGCGCGGATTGCCCATCAGGACGCGGAAGTCGTCCTCGCCGAGCAGCATCCCGAAGGCCACGCGCAGCGCGAGGAACGGGTTGACGGGCAGCTCGTCCCCGCCGCAGGGGCCGGGGTCGCACGGCCCGCCTCCGTGCCCGGGGCCGGTGGGCAGGTCCGGGGCGGACCCGCCGCCGCAGCCGCACGGGGTGCTGCCGGAGCCGAGCGCCGTCATGAGCTCTCCTTCTGGGTACGCCGGTCGAACGCCGGGGCGGGGAAGTCGTGCACCGAGTCCGGGGCGGGGTCGCGGGCCGAACCGAGGGCCCGCGCGGCCCGCCGGTCCGCGGCGGCGCCGCCCGGGACGGCCGGTTCCCCGGGGAAGGGGCGGCCCGCCTTCCCGTACTCGCGCCGCATCGCTTCGACGAGGTGGCCCTGGCGGACCGCTCCCCCGTCGTCCGCCGCCCGGAAGGCCGCGCCGATCGCGGCGTTGCGGATCCAGCCGCCGGGCACCGGGTAGTACTGCGCGAGCCCCGCGAGGTCCACGTCGGGGTGCAGCAGGGCGCGGGGCAGGTGCAGCTCCCACATCCGGTACCGGCCGGCCTCGTCGGGGAGCGGGAACTCCACGACGAAGTCCATCCGGCGGATGAACGCGGCGTCGATGTTCTGCCGCAGGTTGGTCGTGAGCACGGCCAGCCCGTCGAACCGGTCGAGCCGCTGGAGCAGGTAGGCGGTCTCCATGTTCGCGAACCGGTCGTTGGCCTCGGAGACCTCCGTACGGGTGGCGAACAGGGCGTCGGCCTCGTCGAGGAGGAACACCGCCTGCGTGCGCTCGGCCACTTCGAAGCAGGCGGCGAGGTTCTTCTCCGTCTCCCCGATGTACTTCGAGACCAGCTCGGAGCCGTCGACCACCAGCAGGTCCCGGCCCGCCTCGGTCGCCAGCACCTCGGCGGCCAGCGACTTGCCGGTCCCGGGCGGCCCGGTGAGCAGGAGCCGTACGCCGCGGGCGGCCCGGGCGGCCTCCCGCAGCCGCCAGTCGTCCAGGACCAGCGCCTGGTGACGCAGCCGCGCCACCGCGTCGCGCAGCTGGCCGTCGGCCTCGCCGCCGAGGACGAGCCGCGGCCAGCGGGCGTCCGGGCTGACCAGGTCGACGCCCGAGGGCAGCAGCGCTCCGGCGCGGGCCCGGATGGCGCCGGAGACGTCCGGGCCGGCCCCGGCCTCCTCGGTGTCGGGGGCCAGCCCGGCGCGGCTGCGCACATCGAGGGCCACCTGGGCCGTGAGCGCCGGGTCGAGCGGATGGCGCGCCGCCAGTTCGGGGGCGCGCTCCGGTGCTCCGGGCAGCGCCGCCCGCCAGGCGGTGCGCCGGTCCGCCGTGCCGATCGGCCCGACCGGCACGGTGAGTACGGGCCGCTGCGGCCCGGGCCGTACGGTGCCCGGCGCGGCGCAGACCAGCAGCGGGCCGGGGATCCGGCCGGCGGCGGGGGTGACCGGGCCCGCCCCGCCCGTCGGGGCGGGCACCACCAGCAGCGGCACGGCGTCCCGTACGGCGGCGTGCAGGCCCAGCAGCCCCATGGCGCCGGGGTCTTCGGGGCGGGTCCGGGCGGCGAACAGGCCGAGTCCGGCGGCGCGGGCGAGGGCGGCGCAGCGGCTGAGGGCAACGGTCTCGTCACGGGCGGCGACCAGCAGCATGCGGGGCTCGCGCGAGCGCAGGGCGGCGACGGCCCCGACGGTTTCGGGGAGGTCGAGCCAGCAGTCGAGGCCGGCGACCGGCGGGCCGGGATCGGCCTCCTCCAGCGCCGCGGGCCGGGCGGGGTAGCCGTGGAGGGCCTCCCACAGGCCGTCAGCCAGGGTCAGGGAGCGTTCGTGGAAGGGGCCGTCGCCGGTGAGGGCGAGCACGCCCGCCCGTACGGCCGGGCCTTCGTGGAGCAGGCGGCGCAGGGCGACCCGGTCCGGCGCGTGGCTCTGTACCCCGCCTTCGGCTCCGGTACGGGCCGCGCAGTCGATCAGCAGGCCCGCGAGGCCCACGCTGGGGTGCGGGGCGCCGCCGGGGTTCATGGTGCGGAACGTCCGGGCCAGGCCCTCGTGTTCCTCGGGGAGCCCGGCGAACAGGACGAGCTCGGTCTCCAGGGAGCCGAGCCCGAACCGGTGCACGAGCCGGTCGAGCGGGGTGAAGGCCGGGGGGCGCGTGCCGGGGGCGGCTGCGGCGCGGTGCGCGGCGCTCGCGGCCCAGTCGCGCAGGAACGCGGCGGACCCGCCGGCCGCCTCCTCGCTGCACAGGGTTTCGAGCAGCTCGGCCACCCGGACGGCGACGGTGGCGGCCCGGCGGGAGAGGTCGCGGCTGATGCGCTCAGACATAGCGGTACCTCACCACCACGCCGAGCCAGCCGACCCAGCCCGGGTCGAGGTCCAGCCCGGCGCGTCGGACGGCCAGGTCGGTGTCGGCGACGGCGAGTTCGGCCTCGATCCAGCCGGTCTCGGCGGTGATCCGGCCGGGGCGGCGGGCGACCGCGGCGACGGCGCCGAACGGGTCGTCCGCGTACTGCCCGTCGCCGAGGCGGGCGGCGGTGGCCCGGGCCCAGTCGGCGGCGAGAGCGTCCACGGCGGCCTGTTCGGGCGGGGTTGCCGGGGCGGCGCGCAGGAGCCCGGCGGCCCGGCCGGGGCCGAGCCCGGCGAGGGCGAGGGCGGCGGGGTCCGCGGGTGCGAGGCCGCTCAGGGCGCGGGCGGTGGCATGCAGCACCCAGGGCAACGGCCGGGCGGCCAGGGCCGGTTCGTCGAGGACGCGGTCCGGGAGTCCGGTCTCGGCCGCCGCGGCGAGCAGGAACAGCAGCCCGGCCCAGCCGGTGGCCGCGCCGCCCACCGGATCGGCGGCCGGCTCCTGCGCCGGCGCACCCTCCTGCCGGGGTACCCGTACGGGGCCCTGCGCATCGGGGCCACCGGCCGCGGGGGCGTCCGGCACAGGGGCAGTCCCTGCCGCATCGACGCGGCGCGGGGCGGCGGCGGGCGGCTCCTGCGGCGCGTCCCGGCCGGGCGGGGACTCGGGGCCGTCGATGGGCAGCGCCGGGGCCTGCTCACCGGACCCGGCGGGCTCGGCGGCCTCCGGCACGTCCCGTGACCGCAGCGCCGGTTCGGGGCCGGTGTGGGCGGGGCCGCCGCCGAGGGTCCGCAGGCCGTCCGCCAGCAGCCCGCACAGCCCGGGGCGGGCCGAGGGCCGGTGCAGCGATGCCGGGTCGGTTTCGGCGAGGAGCAGTACGGCCCATGCGGCCGAGACCGGTGCGGCGGGGCGCAGCCGGCTCTCGCGGACCAGCGCGGCCAGCCGCGATCCGGCGAGCAGGGCCCGGGCGAGCGCGCGGGTCCCGGGGTCGGGCGCCGGGCCGGCGGGCTCCTGCGCGGCAGGGTCCCGGCCGGCGACGAGGGCGGCCAGACGCTGCCAGCCGTCCTGCCCCCAGGCCCGGTCCAGCGCGGCGAGCCCGCAGTCCTCGGCGGCGCGGAGCACTGCGGCCGCGGCATGCTGCGGGTGGCGTTCCAGGGCGGCCAGCAGCGCCGGGCCGGGCGCCGCCTCCGGGGCGGGGTCGCCGGGGCGGAGGATGCCGGTCTGCCGCCAGGCCCACAGCCGTTCGCGGCGCCCGGCGGCGAGGCCGGCGACCGCGTCGGCGAGCAGTTCCACGTCGTGCCGGTAGTGCACGAGAGCGCCCGGCGCGGCCGCGCGGCCCTCGCGTACGGTCCGTTCGATCGCGGCGGCGACCGCCTCGGACCAGTCCCGTGCGAGCGCCGGATCGGGGCGGGCCAGGTCGAGGTCCAGGGTCAGGTCGAGCCGGGCCAGGCACCAGTGCCCGGGCGGCAGGGCCAGGCCGCGCAGGGCCGTCTCCAGGGCGCCGCCGACCGCGTGCCGCAGCGGTCCGCGCAGCCGGTCCGCTGCGGGCGGCGCCTCGGCGGGGTCGGGGCGCAGGGTCGCCGACAGCCGGTCGATGACCACGGTGGGGCCGTTCATCCGACGCGCACCGCCCCGGCGATGGTGCTCTCGCCGACGCGGGAGCCGGCGGCGGGCACGCCCACGATGCCGTCCTCGCCGACGCGGACCCGGCCGACGACGGCGGGCCCCCAGGCAGCGCCCGGCCCGACGACGGAGGTGAGCCCGAGGTGCAGGGTGCGGCCGATCCGCATGCCCGCGCCGAGCGGGCAGATGTCGACGAGGGTGTGGGCCGGTTTGTGGGCCTCCACGATGGCGCGGACCACGTCGAGCTGGACCGGGCTCGGATCGGCGGGGATGAGCACGCTGAACCGGTGTGCGGTGGCGGTGTAGCCGTCCTCTCCGGGCCGGGTGCCGCCGACGGTGAACCTGCCCAGCGCCCCGGAGGTACGAGCCGCTCCGCCCACGGCCGGTGCGGGGGCCCCGCCGGGTCCGGCGCCGAGCACGGCTCCGCCGAGTCCGCGCAGCCGCCAGTGCTCCACCACGCTGATGGGCAGCGGGAGGTAGAGCCGCAGGATGCGTTCGAGGCAGGCGACGGTGCCGCGGATGCGGAACAGGTCGTACGCCTGGGCGATCAGCTCGCGCCGGGCGCCCACCGGCCAGCGCCGGTCCAGGGCCAGGCCGAGCAGCCCGGCCAGCCAGCCGAGGGCCTCCTGCGGGGTGGCCCGCGGGTCGAGCAGCAGGGTGCGCAGGGCGGCGCGCGAGTCCAGGTCGTGCAGCAGGCCTTCGGCGGGGGCGAGGAAGCGCTGCAGGAACGCGGCGTCGGCCTCGTCCCGGCTCCAGGCCCTGGGGAGCGCCGCGGACAGGCGGTGTCCGGGCCGCTCCACGCGCAGGCCCCGGATGCGGGGGCTCAGCCGCAGGGTGCCGGCGAGCCGGAGCACGATCCACAGGTAGCGGCCGGGCGGGGCCTGTACGGGGGCCTCGTACGTCTCGAACCCGTCCTCGGGGTCGATCTGCGCCCAGGGCAGTTCGCGGCCGGTCGGTCGCCGGAACAGCGGCGCGGAGGGCGGCAGCCGTTCGGCGTAGAGGGCGCGGGAGGGCAGGGGCGGGGTCTGGTCGGCATGGCGCACGGAGCGCGGGCCGCGGACGGGCGCAGACCAGGGCAGCGGGTCGGGGACGCCGTCCTCGTCGGTGGTCAGGAAGCTGACGCGGACCTCGGTGCCGGGGGGGATGCAGGCGTCGAGGAACAGCCGGCCCCAGCGGGTGCGGTACTCGCCCGCGTCGAGGCGGTAGCCGATGACGCTCCCGGCGGGCGTGTACCGGGCGGCGGGACCGGCGGTGCGGGCGAGGCCGTCGGCGGTGGTGAACGCGACGCGGCCCTGGGGGTCGACGGTCACGGCGCCGCCGTCGTAGCCGGGGGCCCGCAGGGGCTCGATCTCGGCCCAGGCGCCGCCGGCCGTACGGAACCGCCGGAACGGCTGCCCGGGGGCCCGGGCCACCACCAGCGCCCCGTCGGCCGTCAGATCGAGGTCGGTGGCGTCACCGACGACGAGCGGCCGGGTGCCGTCGGCGCGGGCGACGACGGCGTGCCCGCCGGCCGCGCCGGTCCACAGCACGTGGAGGTGTCCGGCGTGGTCGGCGATCCGGGTGGGGCGCAGGCCGTCGCTGCCGGGCGGGGGGTGCAGCACGGGTCCGCGCAGCGGGCCGCGGCGCCCCTGGAGCAGCACGATTCCGGCGGGCCGGGTGACGAGGACGGCCACCGCCCCGCAGTGGGCGGTGACGTCGAGGGGGCGGCGGTGCGGCCGGTCCGCGCTGCGGACGGGGACCCGGCGCAGCAGCCGCTCCCCCCACAGGTCGACCACGTGGACGGCGCCGGCGCCGGATTCGGCGATGAACAGCCGCTGGGCGCCGTCCACGGCGAGGCCGCGCGGAACGCAGAGGGTGCCCGGCCGGTGGTGGGGCGCGCCCTCGCCGCCACCGGGCGGAAGGACCTCCACGCGTCCCGCGCGCGGGTACGAGCGGTAGGCGCGGCCCCAGCGGTCGAGGGCGAGCCCGGCGGGTCCGTGGACGGCCGTCCCCGGGTCGGGCCCGGACTCCGGCTCGGGTTCCCAGGCGAGGCCGACCCCGCCCTCGTCGAGGAGGGCGGTGGACTCGTGGCGGCAGCGCAGCCACTGGTCCGGGTCGGCCAGGACGCCGATCGCGCGGTCGCCGTACATCAGCACACCTCCGGGGGCAGCGGTACGACGACGGGGTCGCCGGGGGGCGGTGGCGGGGAGCCGTAGCCGGCGCCGACGGGCAGCGGGCTGCCGGTGACGACGGTGATCTCGGCGAGCCGGGGCACCTCCCACGGGTTCAGCGGGACGAGCGGCAGCGGGGTCCACGCGGTACCGGTCCGCCGGGCCAGCAGCAGTTCGTCCTCCAGGTACTCCAGGCCCTCCACCTGGGCGGCGACGGCCTCGAGTTCGGCGCGCCGCACGGCCCTGCCCAGGGGCCAGCCCGCGCCCTCCGGCCCGTACGGCGGCAGCGGGGCGAGGTACTGGCGCAGGATCAGCTCGACCCATCGGCGCACCGCGTCGGGCTGGTAGCCGTCCCGGGTCCGGATGCCCACGGACACGGCGATGTCCACGTAGGTGGGCGGGATGACGTACAGCTCGGTGGTGACCAGGCGCCGGGGGGAGAGGTACGCGGCCACCTGGCGCAGCAGGGCGAGGTCGGGCAGCGGGGCGCCGGGGTCGCGCAGGTCCTCGGCGGGGAAGACGAGCACGCTGACGACGCCCGCGGCGGGCTGGGTGGGCGTGTCGGGGTGCAGCAGGGGCAGCGTCTCGGCGCGCCGTACGCCGGGGACTTCGAGGGCGAGGGAGCGGAAGTCGTCGGAGGTGACGGCCCGGTCGCGGCGGTGCACCTCGGCGGGCAGGGCGTCGAGGGCGTCGGCGAGGGAGGCCGCGTCGGCGCCGCCGGCCGCCGGGAGCGGGTTGGTGACCTTGATCCCGGCGACGCCGGTGAGCGCGCCGATCGCGCCCGCCGGGACGTTTCCGGCGGAGCCGCCGCCGTGCCGGTAGGCGAGGACGCGGATGCGTTCGCCGATCTGGGGCAGCCGGCAGCGGGTGCCGAAGCGGACGAGTCCGGCGTCGGCGTCGAGGGTGTAGTGCCGGTCGAAGGGGCCGCTGCCCGCGAAGTCCTCGACCTCGGTCCAGGGCTGCCAGCCGTCTGCCTCCTCGACCTCCAGCCGGACGCTGCCCGCGAGGACGGGGCGCTGCGTGAGGCGCAGGACCTGGCCGGCGTCGGCGGTCCCGGTGCCGAGGAGTTCGGGTGCGGCGGTGCGGGCCTGGACGGCGCCGACGGCGTTGACGCCGACCCAGCGGATGCGGTGGATGGCGTCGTTCTCGCCTGCGGGGCGGCGGACGCGCAGCCAGCCCAGGACCCGGCCGGCGGTCTTCTCGTCGTCGAGCGGCGGCGGGCTGTGCAGGCCGCCGCTGCCGGCGCGGCCCCGGGGGTGGGCGGGGAAGGCGGCGGGCAGGGCGACGGAGACCACGCCGGTGGTGGTGAGACCGCGGCTGGTGTCGCCGAGCACGGCGAGGGGGGTGAAGGCGGTGGGGGCTGCGGGGCCGTTCCACAGCTCCCAGAGGAAGCCGGGCGGGGCGCTCACGAGGTCGCCGGCCCGCAGCCGGGTGGGGTCGTGGGGGTCACGGGCGCGCAGGTCGTAGGGGCGCGGGAGTCGCTCGTCGGGGACCACGCCCACGAAGACGGTCCGGCCGGCCAGCAGACGGGGGTCGGTGGTGTCCTTGGCGAGCAGGGCGATCCACAGGGACCGGTCGAGGGTGGTGCTGACGTCGAGAGGCGGCTGGTCGGGGTCCAGAGGGTCGGTGGGGACGGCGGTGGTGACGTAGAAGGAGACGGCAGCCCCGGAGGCCACCCGCTTGCGCTCGTCCTTCGGCAGGGCCGCGACGGCGTTCTGCCGGCGCCGGCTCTCGGCGGAGCCGGAGGCCCCGGGGGCGGGCGTCTTGCCGACGGCGAGGGTCTCCAGGGGCCAGGCGACGACCTCGTTGTCGGTCTCGAAGGCCACCGCACCGGCCCGGGCCTCGGCGCCGCGCAGCACCTGGACGCCCTCGGGGCGCTCGGTCTGCAGGACGAGGAGGGTGCGGGCGGTGAGCGCGGGGCGCGGGCGGACGCCGAGCAGGCGCAGGAAGGCGGCCTTGGTGGCGTCGGGGATCTGGTTGAAGCGGAAGAGCAGTGACTCGCCGAGGTGCGCGAAGAGTTCGAGCAGGGCGATGCCGGGATCGCCCGCGTTGTGGTCGGTCCACTCGGGTGCGTAGACCGGGATCCGCTTGACCAGCTCGTCCCGGAGCTGTTGGAAGGTGCGGTCGTCGAGGATGGGGCCGATCAGCGGCATACCGTCGTCACCCGGCCTCTACCGCAGGTAGAAGGGGTAGACGAGGTTGGCCGGGCTCAGGTCGAGCAGGTGTACGTAGGCGATGTCGATCCACACCAGGGCCGGCTCCTCCCCCGGGGTCACGGCGACCTCGGTGACCCGGATCCGGGGCTCCCAGGCGGTGAGCGCCTCGGCGATCTCGGCGGCGATCGCGGTGCGGGTGGCGGGGGTGTTGGGGGCCATGAGGTGGCGTCGCAGTCCACAGCCGAACGTGGGGCGCATGATGCGCTCCCCGGGCTCGGTGTCGAGGATCGTCTCGACGGACTGCCGGACGGCGGCGGCCCCCGCGACCCACCCGAGCCCGCCGGCGCTTCCGCCTCCGCTTCCGCCGCCGTTTCCGGGCCGGAACGGGAACCGCACCCCGGTCCCGAGCCGGGCCTCGCCGGCGGACAGGGCCGCCGGGCCGCGGCCGCCGGGGAGGGATGTCAGGGCGTCAGATGCTGCCATGGCGTCCATGGTCCGCAGGGACCGTCACCGGGGCGTCTCCCTGGCAGGGGTCACTTCCACCAGCCCTCCTCGCGGAGTTTCGGCTTCAGCTGCGCGATGGCACTGTCGTACTTCTTGCCGAACTTCGACTCGATGTCGTCGATGTCCTTCTCCACGGCGGCGTTGAACTTCTTGCGCTTCATCAGACGCAGCTGGTCGGCCCGGTGATCCTTGGCCTCGTCCCAGGAGCCGGTGCTCGCGACCCGGGGATGGAACCAGTTGCCCCAGCGGTCCCTCAGCCCTCGATGGTCCATCTTGTCCATCTGGATCGCCGGGCCCTGGCCGAACGAGAGGTCGCTGATCTTCGAGTAGACGCCGTACGGCGGAATGTGGTTGATCTCCGTGCCGGCGAAGTTCCTCTTGCCGTTCTTCAACTCCTGGTGCCGGCCTCCCTTGAACGCGGGCAGGTACTCGTCCTTGTACAGGGGGTGGCTCTTGCTCTGCACGCGTCGGTCGACGCCTTCCTCCCCGGGCTCTTTCGCCTTCTTCGGCGCGGCGTCGACCTTCGCCGCCTTCACCTTGGGACTCATCCCGGCCGTGACCTGCCACTTGTCCGCCTCCAACTCGGCGTCGAGGACGGTGAAGCCGTGCTTCTTCCTGATCCCGGCCAGCGCGTCCCGCAGCTCGGTCTCGTCGTACGGGTCCTTGTGCGAGCGCTCGGCGAGGGTGCCCAGCGCCTGCAGGCCCGTCAGCCAGCGGTCCTTCTTGTCCGGTGGCGGAACCGCGTGGCCGTCCTTGGCCGGCTGGTCCTTGGCCGGGGCGGGAGTGGGGGCCGCCTTCGCGGGGGCTTTGGCGGGGGCCTTGGCCAGGGCTTTGGCGGGGGCCGTCGGGGTGCCGGGGTCCTTCCAGACGCCCTTCTTCTGCTCGTCCTTGGCCGACTTGGCCGGGACGTGGTCGCCGACCAGGTCCGTCAGGAACTTGTCCGGGCTGAAGTCCACCTCGCCGAAGGTGATCTCGGGGACCTTCCCCGAGCCCAGGACGTGCTCGACGTCCGCCCCGACGCCGAACTCCCCCGGCAGCGGGTATTCCAGCTGGGCCAGCGGCCAGTTCCAGCGCTTGTCCGGCGCCGGGGACCACCACGGACTGTCGAGTTCGACGAAGAGCTCGCCGCCGAGCCCCAGGAAGGGCTGGGCCGCGATCTCCATGTGCCCGGCCAGGAAGAACTCCCCGTGCTTGCCCGCCTTCGGATCGGCGACCTCCCGGTAGCCGATCACCGGGGTGGCTTCGACGTAGCCGCGCACTCCGGCGAGTGCGGTGAGCGCAATGCCCGCCTTGATGTCGTGGCCCACGAGCTGTACGCCCGCGCCACCCTCGGCCTTGAGCCGCAGGCCCGCGTAGGCGGAGATGTTGAGGGTGCCGGTCAGGCCGAAGCTCTTGAGCACCTCCGGCCTGGTCGACCAGGTGCCGGTCAGCTCCAACTTGTCGAGTGTCGCGGGGCCGATCTTCGCGATCGCTTCGAGGCCGATGCCGGCGAACAGGAAGACGTTCCCGACCAGCGGGATGCCGTAGGCCGCGCGGACCTCGAACTTCGCGAGCTGTTTGAGGAAGTCCCTCTGCTCGAAGAGCGGCTTGTCCATCTTCGGCAGGATCTTGCCCACGACGGTGACGTCGCCGTGGTGGTCGACGACCACCAGTGCCTCGCCGCTCAGCCAGTCCGCCAGCCGGACGTGGACGGTTCCCCAGCCCGCCACCACCCGGGGGCCGGGGCGCGGGCCCGCGGGTTGCGTCGCGTCCGGACCGGCCGCCTCACCGGTCACCCCCTTCGCGGACGTGACCTGCGCGGGGAGTTGGCTGTCCGTCAGCTCCTTCGCCGCCTTGGCGTCGGTGGCCAGCAGCGTCACCTGGCCGTCGAACCGGTCGTTGGCGTACCGCACGGTTCCGCGTACGTCGACGATCCCCGCCGCGAAGGCGGCCGTCACCTGCCCCGTGAACCCGCGCAGCGCCACGTCCACGAGCGCCTTCCCGGACAGCGCCCCGTCCGGCCCCCGCAGCACGGGCACCTCCACCGAGCCGAGCCCGGCCACCGTTCCCTTCGCGACGGCATCGAACGTGACCAGCTCGTTCGCGAGGCCGAGGCTCCCGGAGGCGCTGAGGAAGCCTCCCAGCGTGAAGGACATCCCGCCGGCCCTCACGACGAGCGTCGCGCCCCGCAGTTCGTTCTCCACCCCCGTCAGGCGCAGACCGCCCACGCCGTGCCAGCCCAGTGCCTCGGCGGAGCCCTGCAGGGTGTCGAACAGGCCCCGGGCGCCGTCGAGGGTCATGCCCTGCACCTTCGCCGAGGCGTGCCCCTCCGGTACGCCGTCGCGGACGCGCAGCGCGAGCACCGGCTCGATGCCCCGGGTGCGCAGCGGCAGCAGCAGCGGGTGCAGCAGCGGGACCGGCTGGAAGCCGCTCCCGGGACCGGTGACGATCCCCTGGCCGGTCTTGCGGAGGTGGACGGCCCCGGCCGCGATGTGGCCGAGGCGGACGCGTACGGGCCCGCCCGCGGCCCCCTTGCGGTCCAGGTACTCCTCGACCGGTGCGGGCACGGCGAGCGGCGCCCCGCCCTGCAGGGCCAGTTCCTCCTTGGGGACGTCGGGCGCGGCGACCACGCGGGACAGCTCGTCCGCGAGCTTTCCGGGGGCGGTCGCGGGCGCGGGCCCCGCGGGTGCAGGTGCGGGCGCAGCGGGGACGGGAGCGCGGGCCGGTTCCCGGGCCGCGGGCGCCGGAGCGGCCATCTCATCCCCCCTCGCACAGCGGGTCGTCGACCGGCGGCAGCGGTCGGGGCGCTGCCGGGACGGGAGCGGTGGCGGGCGGGGTGACCAGGTCCACCAGGTCGTCGAGGTCGTCCTGGGCGAAGGCGTCGCTCGCGTCCTTGAGGCGGGCGCCCGCGCCCTTGGCACCGAGGAGTTCGTCGAAGGCGTCCGTCTCCGCCCGCCCCATGTCGGCCAGGGTCCTGGTGCCGTCGAAGAAGGCCTTCAGCGCGGCGGCCGCCTCCAGCGAGGGCGGCAGGCAAAAACGCAGGGCGAGCAGCCACCACAGCTGGAAGAGGAACACCACGATCGGCAGGAACATGCTGAACACGAAGAACGCCACGATCATGAAGATCTCGAGGGCGAACGTGCAGGTCCGCGGGACGGTGCCGGCCACCGAGCCGCCGCTCGGCGTGCCGCCGCCCGGATCGAAGGACAGCTGCGAGCCGGGCGGGCTGGTGATCGCGACCCCGCCGGCGCCGGGCGGTGCGGCCGCCCGGGCGGCCACCGCCCGCAAGTCGGGCATGGTGATGGAGATCTTCCGGTTCTTGGTGCCCTCGGGGTCGAAGAACGAGGCGAGCCGGAAGGGCTCGGTGGGCTTGCTCCAGGAGATCTGCGGCGGACAGTGCTCGTGGCCGGGCCGCGGGGTGCGCCGTACGAAGCAGTGCAGTTCGTAGACGGAGCGGTCGTCGAGCTTGGGGGCGCCGCGGTCGTCGTGGTCTGCGGACGCGGTCGGCACCACCCCGAACCACAGCGACCGCTCCGGCGGCGGCGCTCCGTGCCGGCAGTCGCCCGAGCGGGCGGGCAGCCGCCACATGGGCAGCTCCTGTTCCCGGTCGTCCGGCCGGCCCGAAGGCGGCGGCTCGCCGAGCCTGCGCCACTGCCCGCCCGCGGCCCCGGCCATCCACGCCTGGGTCTCCTTCTCCAGGTCGACCCGGGCCAGGAGTTCGCGGTTCTCCTCCTCGAAGGCCGTACGGTGCGCCAGGTCGGCCCACAGCACGTCCTGCGCCTGCGACAGGTACGGGCCCGTGTCCGAGCCCGCCTGCCCTCCGGCCGCCAGCAGCTCGGACGTCAGCCTGCGGGAGAGCGTGCGCAGCACCTTCGGCGGCGCGCTCATCTCCACGTGCCGCCGGCGCATCACGAACCCCACCTCGAGGCCTTGCGCGGACTGCGGGCGCGGCAGCCCGGGCCGGTCGCAGAAGAGCTCGACGACGACGGCGTAGAACCGCTCGTGGCTGGGCTGGTAGAGCTTGCGCAGCCGGGTGCGGACCAGCTGATGGGTGGCGAACCGGGCCCGGCCCGGGCCGCGGTCGGCGAGGGCGACGGGCACCGGGTACGACCAGACGTCCTCCTCGGGGTCGAACTGCAGCGAGTCGCGCGGATCCGCCACGAGCGCCCGGACGAACTCGGCGGAGGCGTACTTCTGCAGCGCCGGGGGGTGCGCGGAGGGGTCGAAGCGGTCGAAGTGCCCGCGCTCGCAGGCGTACCAGGGAGCGAGGACCTTGAAGCCGTGCCCGTCGGGGGCTGCGGCCGCGGCTGCGGCTGCGGCGCTCACCAGATGTTCCCGGCGCCGGGGGTGTAGGCCGGGGAGATCACCACTTGCTCGGTGACCAGCGTTCCGCATTTCACCAGGCCGCTGAAGGTGGCCAGCGGGGCATTGACCGCCACCACGGGCGCCTTGACGTCGACGGACACGTTCGCCTGGACCTCCACGGCGGTCGGCGTCAGCCGCACCACGCAGCCGCCGCTGTGCCGGATCGTCACCTGCTGGGTGGCGTCGTCGAGGGTCACCTCGTGGCCGGACGCCATGGTGATCCGCACCTTGGCCGCGCCCCGGGAGTCGTCGAACTCCAGCCGGCTGCCGGCCCTCGACCGCAGGGCGCGCAGGTTGTTGGCGTCCTCCGGCCCGTGCGGCAGCGCGGTGCGGCCGTTCCAGGCCGCGCCGAGTACGTACGGGCGGCGCGGGTTGCCCGCCTCGAACGCGACGACGACCTGGCTGCCCACCTCGGGCAGCACCAGCAGGCCCTGCTCGTCGTCGGCGTACGGGGAGCAGAGCGTGGCCCAGGCGCGTACGTCGCGGTCGCCGTCCCTGCCGAGCCAGGGGAAGCGCACCTCGACCCGGCCGAGCCGCCTCTCGTCCACGATGTCGGTGACGAACGCCGGGTAGACGCCGAAGTATCCGGGGGCGGAACCGTCCGCGGGAGCGGGCAGGGACATCACACCACCTCGTTCAGGCTGGAGCGTTCGGCGTCGAAGCGGGTGCGGAAACCGCGGTCCGCGTCGAAGGTGTGCCGGATCCGGGTGACGTAGTACCCGTCCCCTTCGAACGGCGCGCCGACCGAGCGCAGGGTGAGCCTGCCCCCGACGACGAGATCGGGGCTGCCGTTGGTGGTGCCCGCGACGGTCACGAACCGGCGGCCGCGGCGCAGCATTTCGGCGCGCGCCCAGGTTCCGGCCTCCTCGGCGGTCAGGGCGGCCTCCCGGACGCGCAGGCTGGTGCCGGGCCCCAGTGCCCGGGCCAGGAGTCCGGCCCCGGTGCGGCCTGCGGCGGTCTCCGCCTCGACGACCTCGGGGCCGGCCCGTTCGTCGACGACCTCGCGGCGGTCGGCGTCGTAGCCGGTGACGACGACCTCGCTGCGCTGGTGGGCCAGGTCGGCGGCGAGCCGGACCGACATCAGCTCGCTGCCGTAGACGAGGGTCTGCGGGGTCGAACCGCGGCTGCCGCGGGGGCGGAAGTGCAGGGTCCGGCCGCTGGCCCACAGTTCGGCCTGGACGAGCCGGGCCCGCTCCCGCAGGAAGGCCAGATCGCTCTGGTTGAGCTGCTGTACGACGTCGTAGCGGGGGCCGGGGACGTCCGCGTCGGCGCCGAGCCCGTGCTCGCGCGCCACCTCCTCGGCGACTCCCGCGTCGGTGGTGTCGTGGTACGTGCGCATCCGGCGGGTCATCCGCAGCCGCATCAGCGCGTCCTCGGCGTGGACGAGGACGAGCGGCGGTTCTCCGTCGCCGAGGAGGAGTTCCAGGCCGGAGACGACGCCTTCGAAGACGTACCGCTGGCGCGAGGGCGGGCCGAGGGCGACCCTGAGGGCGCTGCCGAGGCCGACCGTGGACCCGTCGAGGTGCCGCAGCCTGTCCTGCGGGCCCTTGGCCCCGGCGCCGACGGCGAGGAAGTGCGCGCGCAGCGTGCGCAGTCCCTCGACGCCTTCGGCGACCTCCAGGCGTACGCAGTCCCGCGCGAGGTCCCTGACGAGTGCGCCGCCCACCTCGAAGACGGGCGAGACGACCGCGATCGCCGGCTCAGTCATCGAAGCCCTCTGCGGCGACGCGGGCGGCGAGCCAGGCGGCCCGTTCGCAGGCCTCGCGGTGGTGCTCGGCGGCCGCCCACGTGCCGCCGGCCCGGTCCGCAGCGGGGGCCGGCGGGGCGGCGCCGCCCGCGGGCACGACGTCGGTGTGCAGCTCTCCGATGTACACGCTCATGGCGGGCCTCCTCGCGGTGTCCACCTCAGGGTGGTCGGGCCCGCGTCACGGCCGCGTTGCCGGGGAGTGTCGCAGTCGGCGGCGGCCCGGCCGGGTGCGGCGGGCGGCAGCCGCTCCCAGGGGGCGGCTGCGGGGTCGGGCGGCGGGATCTCCTCGCGCCGGGCCCGGTCGGCGAGGCTGCGGGCGCCGCCGGCCCGGACCTCCGCGAGGGTCGCGGGGTCGGCGCGGGCCCGCAGCGGTATGCCCCGGCCGTAGCCGAGGGAGCGCCGGTCGGGGACCGGTGGCGGGGCGTACCGGGCCGGTCCGGGGCGGGTCGGTTCGCGTACGGGAGGGCCCGCTGCCGCGGTCGGCACCTCGAAGCTCTGCCGGGCCCGCGCGGTGGCGGAGTCCACTCGGGCGCCCGCCACGATGTCCGCCGACGCGGCGATCCCGCCCCCGGCGCTGAGGACGAACCCGGCCGGCGCCGGATCCGCCCCGGACCCGCCGCCGGCGCCCAGGGCCGCGGCCAGGCCCCCGGCGGAGGTCGGCGCGGCGTCCCCGGCGAAGCCTGCCGAGAGGCTGATCCCGGCCGCTGCGGCGAATCCCGCCGAGACCTCCGCGCCCAGCTGGACGGCGGCACCCGCCGCCAGGGTCAGCGGACTGTCGAGCCCGCTCATCGCGCCGCGCCAGGCGGCCGGGTCCAGCCCGAGCCGGGACAGCAGCTGCTGGGCGGACTCCCCCTCCTGGGCCTGGACGACCTGCCGGGGCCGGCTGGTGCCGGACGTACCGGGCGCGGCTCCGGTGCGCCCCTCGCCGGCCTCGGTGGCGGTCCGGGCGTCGCGGGTGCCGGGGCCCTCGTCGTGCGCCTGGTACGCGAAGTTCTGCTCGACGATCGTCACCCCGACCTTGGCCCGCAGCGGGGTCCCGTCGGGCGCGAAGTGGTCGAGCTCCTCGGTGACCTGCGTGACGATGCCGTTGTAGCGGAGCGTGCCCCAGACGAACCGGACGGCGGGCGGCGGGTCGGAGGTCTTCGCCGGGGGTTCGACGAACTGCCGTACCAGGGCGGTCCAGCGGCGTACGTCGACGTACTGTCCGCCGCCGCGCTGTTCGGCGGTGTCGAATTCGAGGTCGAAGGTGAGGGTCGAGCCCTCCTGCGCGGGATGCTGGACCTTCTGGTTCCTCGTCGTCGCCCCGCCCCGGTCCACGTTGTTGTTGCGGCTGATCCGCAGGGTGGCCGGGTTGAACTGGACGGCGAGGGGCCGGCTGTCCGCCGCCTCCTTGACGAGCGGCGGCTGGTCCTTCCCCGGCTGGGCCGTGACCGTGAGCCGCTGCAGGGTGGCGTGGACCAGGGCCGTCACGGGGTCCGCTCCAGGCGCAGGCCCTCGTGGGCGATGTGCAGTTCCTCCACGGCTATCTCCCCCGTACGGGCGTTGAGCGTCGGTCCGGTGATCTTCAGCGGCAGGCCCCGGACGAACGTCCAGTGCGCGACGACCCGTCGGCCCGCGGGGTCGAGCACCTCCACGTCGCCGTCGTACCGCGGGACCGGGGCGCCGCCGGCGACCATGCCGTGCAGCCAGTCCCACAGGCTCGTGTCGGCGCTCCCCCCGTCGGCGGCGATGAGCATGCCCCGTTTGAGGACGAGCGGCTGGAGCCTGACCCGCCCCACCCGGCGCACCACTTCGTCGTTCGCGCCGCCTTGCAGGTACTCGCGTACGTCCGCCTCCAGGGCCAGTCCGGCGCATTCCTGGAACCCGCCGTCGCCGAGCCGGTCGGGGGCCCGGTCCGCCGTGCCGGGGCCGACCGCCGCGGGACCGGGCGCGGCGGCCTCGGAGGGCGGCCGGGGGATGACGGGAGGGGGCTCGGCGGTCCGGCCGGGCGTGGCGCTGCGCGTGAGGCGCACCCGGAACCTGAAGGTCTGCACGAGCTCGGGCACGCTCACCTCATGTCACCGCCACGGCGCCGTCGGCGTCCTGTGCGATCCGCAGGACGAGGTATTCCAGGGGGTGCGCGGGGGCCACGCCGATCTCGGCGACCAGCCGTCCGAGCCCTTGCGACCAGCCGGGGTTGAGGCGTTCGTCGCAGCGTACGAAGAAGGCCTCGTCCTCGCTGTCGCCTGCGAACGCCCCGTTCCGGTACAGGCCGCGCAGCAGCCGGACGACGGCTCCGCGCAGTTCCTCGCGCAGCTGCGGGGTGTGGGGTTCGAAGGCCAGCCCCTGCGCCTGCCGGTCCAGGACGAGCCGGAGCATGGTCATCAGCCGGCGCACGCTGAGCTGCACGTAGTCGGGGTCCCGGGAGAGGGTGCGGGCCGAGGCGAGCCGGTAGCCGTCGCGTTCGGCGCGGAACACGTCGATGCCGAGCGGGTGCAGCTCGTCGCAGTCGGCGTCGCCGAGCCGCTGCACCGCCGTCACGGCGCCGGCGGCGAGTGCGTTGGCCGGGCCCCAGGGCAGTCCGAGGCTCCGCTCGCGCGCGGCGATGATCCCGGCGGCGAACCCGGAGGGCGGGACCTGCACGGCCAGGCGGTCCGGGTCGTCGGGCTCGACGACGCCGAGCCAGGGGTGGTACGCGGCGGCGTACGAGCTGTCGAAGGCGGCGCGCCAGCGGGCGACGGCGCGGACGGGGAGACCCGGCGGCACGTCGAGGAGGGCGACGAACCGCCGTTGGCGCTCCGCGAGGGCGACGAGCCGCTGCTGGCGCCGGATGATCTCGGGCAGCTGGGCGGCACTGTCCAGGAGCAGGCCGCGCGGGCGCGCCGGGTGCAGGGTCATGGGGGCGGACGTCGGCGGGCAGGGCGCGAAGCGGGCTCCGACGTCCCGCGGCGGGGTCTCGGTGGTGGGGAGGGCCTCGCCGTACTGCCACAGCAGATCGGGTACGCAGAGCAGCCCGACCTCGGGGACGAGTGCCATCCGGTCCGTGCCGAAGGCCACGGGGGATCCGGGGTCCTCGACGCTCTCGGCGCCGCCGACGGGCAGCAGTTCGACGGGGACCGGCCCCTCGAAGCTGTCCGCGCCGATGCCCTCGTAGCGATCGGCGCCCGGGCGGACGGGGCGGGAGAGGGCGGAGCCGAGGAAGGCGTCCGGCGGGAGCAGTGCTGCGGGCCACGGCCCGTCGGGGGCCACCAGCAGGGATTCGGCGGCCAGTACGGAGGCGGCGTACCGGGGGTGCGCGGGGCCCAGCCCGAGCTCCGCGAACCGCTCCCGGCGGGGGTGGGCGGGGTCGCCGTCGGCCACGGTGACGGTGGCGGTGACGGGCTCGGCCTCGACGGTCGGCGGCCGGGCTCCGACCACGCCGCCGTCACCGCCCGGCGGCCGGTCCAGGACCGCGACCCGGCGGCGCTGCCCCGACGCGTCCTGGCGCTCGGCCAGTTCGAGGATGCGGAAGAACCTCCCGGCGGGCGGCAGCCCGGCGCCCCGTACGCGCAGTACGGAGCCGGCCGGCGGGGTGCGCCCCTCGGGCAGGGCCAGGTCCCGGCCGGTGACCGCGGCTTCGAACTGCCCGGCGCCGGTGAACTCCCAGCGCACCGAGAGCCGCCCGCCCCAGCTCCCCTCGTTCCGGGCGCGCAGCCCGATCTCGCAGGGCGTCGCGCTGCCGGGGCCGGCGCCGGGGGCGTCCGCGCGGGCCAGCGTGATCCGGTGCAGGGCGCAGGCCTCCTCGGCGGCGGGATGCGGAGCCCGCGGCAGCGGCGCCACCCGCAGGACGTGGGCCCGCACCCCGCCCTGCGCGAAGAAGGCCCGTACCGCGTGGGGCAGCAGCCCGGGCCCCTCGAAGCCGCCGAAGTACTGCTGGTAGTCGCTCCAGCGGGCGACGGCGACGGGCTCGTCGACGGGCCCGCGGGGTGCCACGCCGACGAACCCGGCGACGTCCAGCCGCACCGGCCGGAAGGAGGCCGCCGCCCGGCGCGCGTCGCGGTACACCCCGGGCGCCCCGAGGCGCAGTCCGGCGAATCCGGCGGGGCTCACAGGGACTGGAAGTCGATGCGCTCGGCGACGAGGTGGAGCTCCTCCATCGCGACCTCCCCGCCGCCCTTCCCCGTGAGGGTGGGGCCGACCCACTTCTTTGGCTGGGCGGCGCGCAGCACCCAGGCGCAGACCGGCCGGCGTCCCTCGTCGTGCAGGGTGACGGTGACGGTGCGGGCGTCGTACGCGCCCTCGCGGGTGGCCTTGATCCAGTTGAAGAGGCGCAGGTCGCCGATGATGCCGCGCTTGACGGTGACGTCGTTCGTCGTATTGGTGTTGGCGATCTTGCGGACGTGGTTCTCGGGGTCGTTGCCGTTGCGGTACTCGGAGAACTTCACCTCGTTGCCGGCTCCGCTGAAGTCGGAGAAGCCGCCGGCGATCTGGTCCTCGCCGGCGGTGTCGCCGAGTTTGACGAGGAAGTTGAAGGCTCCGTAGGGGTTGTTGCGCGTGGCCATGCGTGCTCTCCCGCTCTTCTGGGCCCGTCAGTGCCGGGGTCGGCGTCAGCTGCGCTGCGCGTCGGCCGTGAACTGTCCGATGCGGAACACGACGAACTCGGCGGGGTAGGTGGGTGCCACGCCGATCAGGCAGATCAGCCGCCCGTTGTCGAGGTCGTTCTGGGTCATGGTGGTGCGGTCGCAGCGGACGAAGAAGGCCTCCTCGGGCTTGGTGCCGATCAGGGCGCCGGTCCGCCAGACGGCGATCAGGAAGTCCTCGACGGTCTGCCGGACGGAGGCCCACAGCCGCTCGTTGTTCGGCTCGAACACCGCCCACTGGGTGGACTTCTCGATGGAGTGCTCCAGGTAGATGAAGAGCCGGCGCACGTTGACGTACTTCCACTCCGGGTCCGAACTCATCGTCCGGGCGCCCCACACGCGCCGGGCCCGGCCCTCGAAGAAGCGCAGGGCGTTGATGCCCTCCGGGTTGAGGACGGCCTGCCGGTCGTAGGTCACGTTCGCGGTGAAGTCGTTGACGCCGAGGAGGACTTCGTTGGCCGGGGCCTTGTGCACACCGCGCTCGACGTCGCTGCGGGCGTAGATGCCGGCGACGTACCCGCAGGGCGGTACCTCCAGGACCGGCGACGGTGCGCCCGGGTCGGGACGGCGGCTCGGGTCGGTGATCCGGACCCAGGGGTAGTAGAGGGCGGCGTACTTGGTGTCGAACTGGGCGCGGAACCGGCGCACTTCGGAGATCGAGCTGTCGCGGGGCGGGTCGACGATCGCCATCCGGTAGCGCAGCCGCTCGCAGTGTCCGATGAGGAGGTCCACCGCGGTCTTCTGGGCGTCGGCCTTCAGGCTGACGGTGTCCGGGAGGGCGACGATGGCGATGTCGTCGATCTCGGCGAGGGCACCGAGCCCGCGCGCGGGGTCGGTGAGGCTGTCCGGGTTGGCCTCCTTGCCGCCCAGGTCCTGCGCCGAAAGCTCGAGCCCGTCGCCGCCCTGGGTCAGGTGGGCGCCGGGCTGCCCGAGGGTGAGGAGGGCGGCGAGCCGGGCGCCGGGGGTCGGCGGGGGCGCTCCGGGCGCGGGCTGCACGGTGTCCAGCCAGACGAGGGAGAACTCGTCGGCCGGGTCGGCGGCCTGGAGTACGTGGCCCACCGAGCGCGGGTGCCGGTCGTCGAGCTCCAGCTCGTTGTAGACGTCGACGCGGTCGTCCAGGCGTACGGTGACGGCGAGCGTCAGGTGGAAGGCGGCGGTTCCGGCGGCGACGGGCTCGAACTCGCTGCGTCCCTTCAGGTACCCGAGGACTCCGTCGGCGCGCCGGATGACGGTCCTGACCTTGTCGGGCACCGGCGGTGTGTCGTCGGCGGGGGACGGCACCGTCCCGCCGCTCAGCTGGACGACCTCCACGGCGGCGCCCTGCTGCACGCCGGTGAGCCGGGGCGCTCCGTCGCTGCCGGCGACGAGGATGTTCTTGCCGCGCCGGAAGGTCACCGTGACGGAGATCCTGGCGCCTGCCGAGCCCGGCCAGCGGGCCCGCCAGTACAGCAGTGGGGTGCCCTGTGCGGGGACGGCCAGGGAGGCGAAGTTGGCGTCGACGGCGGGGGGTGCGTCCTCGGCGGCGCTCGTACGGACGAAGGGGAAGACCCGGGACACGTAGAGCCTGCGCCCACCGTTGGCGAAGAAGGCGCGGGCGGCGAGGGCGAGTTGGCAGTCGTCTTCGCCGATCTTCAGCCCGCCGAAGGCCCGTTCGTACTCGGTGAAGCTGGTGACCAGCGCCGGCCCGGGCAGCACGGTGGGACCGCCCGGCAGGATGTACGGGACGGGGCCGTAGGCGGTGCGCCCCGCCATGGCGAACGTGCTGGTCGGCACGCCCTCGACGGACCGTGAGCGGAAGCTGGTCTCCTCGACGTAGACGCCGGGGGTCAGGTACTCGGGCATGTACGGGTCTCCTCGGTCACGGGTCAGGCGGGGGTGTGCGGCAGGTCGGCGGCGCGGACCACCCGGCCGACGGTGAGGGTGCGGACGGTGTCCGCGGCGGCGGTGCGGTACCCGGCGGGGCGGGTGGTGCCGCGGAGCACCTCGTTGTCGAGGTCCTGCGGGCGGGGCGGGTTGGCACTGCGGACGACGGGCTCGGCGACGAGTCCGGCCAGCGCATCGGCCGGCGGACCGGCCGCCGGATCCGTGCCGGGGTCGGCCGGCGGGTCCGGGGCGTGCGTGCGCAGCGCGACGGCGAACCGGGAGGGCGCCGGGTACGTGAGCACGCCGACCCCGTCGATCAGCAGCAGCACCTGGCCGTGCTCGTCCCCGTGGGCCCAGCCGAGCGGGACGCCCCCGGGCCCGAAGGCGTCCACCCGCGGCCAGCGCACGGGGGTCCCGCCGGGGTCCGGGCGGGTGACGCGGAACCGCAGCCCGGTCGTGCCCTCCGGTACGGGGTAGCCGGGGCCGGGCAGCAGCCAGGGGACCAGCAGCCGGGCGTCGGCGCGGACATGGGGTGCGGTGGGCGGCTGCTCGTCGGAGCCGGAGAGTTCGGCCCGGGTCCACAGTGGTACGGCGAAACGGCGCGGTATCCAGCGGCGCGCGGGGTCGTCGACGCGTACGGTGACGGCGGCGGGAAGGCTGCCCGCGGTGGCGTGGCGCAGCACGAATCCGGTGGCGCCGTGCCCTTCGAGCGGCCGGACGAGGTCCTCCCCGCGCTGTCGGCGCCCGGGGGCGGGGTGGTCCTCGTACCCCACGCGCAGTCCCGGCCCGGCGGCGGCGCGGCTCCTGGCGTCGAGCGGCCGGACGGCCAGCGCGAGCCGGTGCAGTACGTCGACCCGGCCCGCCTCCACGGTGATCCGCCGGTCCGGCCCGCCGGAACCGCCGGTTCCCGGCGTCATCGGAGCGGCTCCGGCGCCGTCCCGGCGGTGACGACGGTGACCTCGCCCGCGGCGGTCCCGGCCGGCCCGTCGATCCGGATGACCCGGGCGACGTACGGCAGACAGAGCCGGTAGTCGGTGGTCATCGCCTGGAAGGCCTCGCTCATCGAGTCCATCGCCAGTTCGTCGGGGACGATCTGCACCGAGTCCCCGGCCAGCCAGTCCCCGCTCGGGTGCAGCAGCGGCCCGGTCAGCAGGCCCTCGCTCTCCAGGACCCGGGCGACCAGCCCCAGCCATTCGAGCTCCGCCTCCACGAACTGGTCCCAGGCGGCGATCATCAGGTGCATCCGCAACGGCAGCCGGGGCAGCCCGTCCTGGGCCGCCATCGCCGCCAGCGCGGGCCGGGTCTCGCGGTCGATGCTCAGCCGGTAGCAGTAGACGGACACCGCCGGGTTGCGGATGACGGAGCCCGGGGTGTCCACCTTGTCGAAGTCGACGGGCCCGGCGAGGACGGCCTCCGGGCGGCGCCCCGCGGGGATCTCCTCGGCGAAGCGCCGGTTGAGCAGCGCGACGACGCTGCGCCCCACGGCGGCGAGTGCCCGGTATCCAGCCATGGGCCGATGCTGCGGCCCCTCCCGTCACGGGGGCGTTGCGCGGGCCGGCGGCGGCGATGGCCGGGCGACGAACCGGTGACACCGCCCGGCCCACACTCGGGTGCGCCTGCCCCCTCACCCAGGAGAGCCCACCATGAGCAGCACCGCGCACCACCCCCCGACCGGCACCGGCGGCTGCGATCCCGGCGCGATCGACGAACTCGCCTGCGTCGCCGCGGGCATCCAGCGCCGGGCCGAGGTCACCCAGGAACACCTGCCCCAGCTGCGGGAGTTCCAGGAGAAGTTCAACAGCGCCCGGACCCAGTACACGACGGCCCGGCTGGCCGCGAAGACCGATCTGGACGAGGCGGCGGCGACGCTCGGCAAGGTCCGTGAGCAGATCCGCTGCCGGGTCACCCACGAGCAGCGCCACTGTCTGCAGCAGGCCGTCGACAAGGTCTTCGACGACATCCGCAGGTGCCAGGGCGGCTGGGGCTGCTGCGTGGACGACTGCGGGTGCGAGTTCGACGACACGGTCGGGCGGGACGACACGGTCGCGACGCTCTCGGCACGCATCGCCCGGTACACGGCGGACACCCTGAAGGCCGCGGCCTGCTTCACCGCCCTGGACGGCGAGCTGACGGCGCTGCCCGAACGCGCCGCGAAGATCAGGACCGAGGCGGCCCAGCTGCTGGCGGACGTCTGCGACGCGGTCCTGGGCAAGGACGTCGTACGCCTCTACGCGCGCCTGCTGGTGCTGCTGCGCCGCATCACGGAGGCGTGGCGGGGCTTCGAGACGGTCTCCGAGTTCGTCGACTGCCTGTGCCGGGCGCTGCTGTGCGTGCTCAAGGGCTGGCAGGCGATCGCCGTACTGTAGGGCGCCCGCGCCGAGCTCGTCTGCAAGGAGGAGATGCGCAGGAAGGCGTGCGAGCGCAAGCAGAGGGAGACGGTCGAGGAGGTGATGGCGGAGTACGCGCGCCTGTGCCCCCCGTGCCCCGCGCACGCCGAGGAGGCCGAGGACGAGGACCCGGACGAGGACGGCACCGCCGACGCGGCGTGATCCTCAGACCGGCTCCCCCTCCCGCGGCCTGCGGCTCGGGCTACTCCCAGTCGTCCCAGGGCGGGTCCGTCTCGTCGAAGTCGAAGGGCGGTTCCTCGTCGGCGTGCGGGGCTGCGGGCTCCGGCGCTGCCGCCCGGGGCGGGGGCGGGGACGACGGGGCCGCGGTGGCACCGCTCTCGGCCAGGGTGTCGAGGATCCCCTCGGCGTACTTGGCGAGCTTCGCCTCGCCCACGCCGCTGATCGTGCCCAGCTCCTCGGCGGTGGCGGGCAGCCGGGTCGCGATCTCCCGCAGCGTCGCGTCGTGGAAGACCACGTACGCCGGCACGCCCTGCTCCTTCGCCGTCGCGCCCCGCCAGGCGCGCAGGGCCTCGAAGACCGGCACGGCCGCCGCCGGCAGGTCGACCGGGACCCGCCCGGCCTTCCCGGAGCCGGAGCCCGAGCCGGAGGACTTGCGGGACGCCGCGGCCGGCGCCGCCTCCTTGCGCATCGGCACGCTGCGGCGGCCGCCCAGCACCTCGCCGCTGGCGTCCGTGAGCACCAGCGTCCCGTAGTCCCCCTCGACCGCCAGCAGCCCCGAGGCCAGCAGCTGGCGTACGACACCGCGCCATTCCGCCGTGCTCATATCCGCCCCCACCCCGAAGACCGACAGGCCGTCGTGGTCGAACTGGATGACCTTGGCCGTCTTCTTGCCCTGGAGGATGTCGATGATCTGACCGGCACCGAACTTCTGCCGGCGCTCCTTGGCCAGCCGCCACACCGTGGACAGCAGCTTCTGCGCCGCGACCGTGCCGTCCCAGGACTCGGCCGGCGTCAGGCACGTGTCGCAGTTCCCGCACGGCCCGGCCGCCGCCTGCCCGAAGTACGCCAGCAGCCGCACCCGGCGGCACTCGACCGTCTCGCAGAGCGCGAGCATCGCGTCGAGGTGCGCGGCCAGCGAGCGGCGGTGCGTCTCGTCTCCCTCGGAGCCCTCGATCATCTTGCGCTGCTGCACCACGTCCTGGAGGCCGTACGCGAGCCAGGCCGTGGCCGGCTCGCCGTCACGGCCGGCGCGGCCGGTCTCCTGGTAGTAGCCCTCGACCGACTTGGGCAGGTCCAGGTGGGCCACGAAGCGCACGTCCGGCTTGTCGATGCCCATGCCGAACGCGATCGTGGCCACCACCACGACGCCGTCCTCCCGCAGGAAGCGCGCCTGGTTCGCCGCGCGCGTACGGGCGTCCATGCCCGCGTGGTACGCGACCGCGTCGATGCCGTTCTCCACCAGGAACGCGGCCGTCTTCTCCACGGAGGCGCGCGAGAGGCAGTAGACGACCCCGGCGTCCCCGTCGTGCTCGGAGCGGATCAGCTCCAGCAGCTGCCGCGTCGGGTTGTTCTTGGGAGCGATCCGGTACTGGATGTTCGGCCGGTCGAAGCTGGCCACGAAGTGCCGGGCGTCCCCCTCCGCCAGGCCCAGCCGGGCCGCGATCTCGGCGTGCGTGGCCTCGGTCGCCGTCGCGGTCAGCGCGATCCGCGGCACCTTGGGCCAGCGCTCGTGCAGCATGGACAGCGCGAGGTAGTCGGGCCGGAAGTCGTGGCCCCACTGGGCGACGCAGTGCGCCTCGTCGATCGCGAAGAGGGACACCGTGCCCCGGTCGAGCAGCCGCTGCGTGCCCTCGGTCCGCAGCCGCTCGGGGGCCAGGTAGAGGAGGTCCAGCTCGCCGGCGAGGAAGGCCTGCTCGACGGCCTGCCGCTCGTACGGGTCCTGCGTCGAGTTGAGGAACCCTGCCCGCACCCCGAGGGCGGTCAGGGCGTCCACCTGG
The DNA here is from genome assembly GCF_041200175.1 of Streptomyces sp. R33. Lineage (NCBI taxonomy): Bacteria > Bacillati > Actinomycetota > Actinomycetes > Kitasatosporales > Streptomycetaceae > Streptomyces > Streptomyces sp. R33. The sequence continues at coordinate 2,118,972 of NZ_CP165727.1, forward strand.
TCCTGCATGAGCGCGATCAGCGGCGAGATCACCACGCCCGTACCGGCTCTGACCAGCGCCGGGATCTGGTAGCAGAGCGATTTGCCGCCGCCGGTCGGCATCAGCACCAGCGCGTCGCCACCACCGGCCACGTGCTCGATGATCTGCTGCTGCTCACCGCGGAAGGAGTCGTATCCGAAGACGCGGTGCAGCACCTGCAGGGCATCGGGGGTCTCGGTGGGCGCGTCGACAAGGCTCATCCCAGAAGCCTAGCGACCTCCACCGACACCCCCGGCCACTTCCGCCGGAGGAAGCCCGCCTACCCCAGGGCCGCCTCGAAAGTCGCGTACGCCTTCTCGTCGAAGAGGACGAAGCGGACCTCCTCCACGGGCGGCGCCGCGGCTGCGCGGGCCGTTTCCACTGCGATCCGGGCGCCGTCGTCCATCGGCCAGCCGAAGATGCCGGTCGAGATCGCCGGGAAGGCGACCGTACGGGCGCCCAGCTCGGCCGCGACCCGCAGGGACTCGCGGTAGCAGGAGACCAGCAGCTCCGAGCGGTCCTCCTCCCGGGACCAGACCGGGCCCACCGTGTGGATCACCCAGTCGGCCGGGAGCCGGCCCGCCGTCGTGGCCACGGCCCGGCCCGTCGGGAGGCCCTTGCCGTACTGGGAGGCGCGCAGCGCCCGGCACGCGTCCAGGATCTCCGGGCCGCCACGCCGGTGGATGGCGCCGTCCACGCCCCCGCCGCCGAGCAACGAGGAGTTCGCCGCGTTGACGATCGCGTCCGCGTGCTCGGCGGTGATGTCGCCCTGGACGAGGGTGATGCGCACCATCAGGAGGCCTTTCGCAGGTGGCGCCACACCGCCTTGGCCGCGTTGTGCCCGGACATGCCGTGCACGCCGGGGCCGGGCGGGGTCGCCGAGGAGCAGAGGAAGACGGCCGGGTGGGCCGTCGTGTACGGGAACAGGGACAGCTTGGGCCGCAGCAGCAGCTGGATCCCGGAGGCGGCGCCGCAGGCGATGTCTCCGCCGATGTAGTTGGGGTTGCGGGCGGCCAGTTCCGGCGGGCCGGCGGTGGCGCGGGCCAGCACCAGGTCGCGGAAGCCGGGGGCGAAGCGCTCGATCTGGCGCTCCACGGCGTCGGTGAGGTTGCCGCCCCAGCCCGCGGGGACGTGCCCGTACGCCCAGAACACGTGCTTGCCCTCGGGCGCCCGGCCGGGGTCGGCCAGGCTGGGCTGGGCGGTGATCAGGAAGGGGTTGCGGGGGGCGCGCCCGCCCGTGGCGAGCTGGAGGGCGGCGTCGATGTCGCGGGCGCGCGGGCCGATCTGGACGGTGCCGGCCCGGCGCGGCGCCTCGGCGGTCCAGGGCACGGGCCCGGACAGGGCGTAGTCGATCTTGAAGACGCCGGCGCCGTACCGGTAGCCGTCGTACACGCGCCCCAGCCGGGCGATCCGGGCGAGCGCGGTCGGCGAGGTGTCGAAGACGTACGCCCGGGCCGGCGGCAGGTCGTCGAGGCGTTTGACCTCGAAGCCGGTGTGGATCGTGCCGCCGAGGTCGCGCAGGTATCCGGCGAGGGCGTCCGGGACCGCCTGCGAGCCGCCGCGCGGCATCGGCCAGCCGTTGGCGTGTGCGGCCAGGGCGAAGACCAGGCCGACGGCGCTCGTGGCGATCCCGCCCAGCGGGGCGATGACGTGCGCGACGAGCCCGGCGAGCAGCGCCCGCGCCCGCTCGTCCTGGAAGCGGTTCAGCAGCCAGGTGGAGGGCGGCAGTCCGGCGAGCCCGAAGCGGGCCAGGGTGACGGGGTCCCGGGGCAGGGCGGTCGAGGGCAGGGACATGAAGTCCCGGGCGAGGGTGTCCCACTTGCCGAGGAACGGCTGCACCAGCCGCCGGTACGTGCCCGCATCGCGCGGCCCGAAGGAGGCCGCCGTCTCGGAGACGGAGCGGGAGAGCACGGCTGCCGTGCCGTCGTCGAACGGGTGCGCCATGGGCAGCGGGGCGTGCAGCCACTCCAGGCCGTACCGCTTCAGCGGCATGGTGGCGAACACCGGCGAGCCGATGCCGAGCGGGTGCACGGCCGAGCAGGGGTCGTGCCGGAAGCCCGGGAGGGTGAGCTCCTCGGTACGGGCCCCGCCGCCGACCGTCTCCGCGGCCTCGAACACGGCCACCGAGAAGCCGCGCCGGGCCAGCTCGACGGCGGCCGTCAGCCCGTTGGGCCCCGCCCCCACCACGACCGCATCGAGAATCGACGGCACCTTGAGACTCCTTCGTCCGGCGGCGGCTGCGCCTCCAGGATATTCGGCCCGTCCACCAGGGCCCCGGCCGCGGCCCGGTCGGACCGTGCTACGCCCCGCGCAGCAGGTCGCGGATCCGTGCGGTCGTGGCCTCGTCGCGCCCCACGGCGAACGGCAGCTCGTTGTCCCGGTCCACCCGGAAGGGGACCCCGGCGACGGTGCTCTGCGCGCCGCCCGCCTCGGCGACCAGCAACAGGCCGGCCGCGTGGTCCCACGCCGAGGGCCAGGTGAAGGCGAGGCCGTCCATCTCGCCGCGGGCCACCTTCAGGTACTCCAGACCGGCGGAGCCGCAGGGCCGGGCGGCGACCCCGGGCACGTCGAGGCGGGCCAGGGTCCGCTTGTCCTGGTCGGAGGTGTACAGCGGGTGGGCCATGGCGACGCGCAGCGCGGCGCCCGGCTCCGGCGAACCGCTGTGGATCCGCTCGCCGTTGACGTACGCGCCCTGCCCGCGCACGGCGGTCGCCAGCTCGTCCAGCGCCGGGGCGAAGGTCCAGGAGGCGAGGATCTCCCCGCGGTGGGCCAGGGCCACCAGGGTGCAGAAGGCCGGGTCGCCGGCGACGAACTGCCGGGTGCCGTCGACGGGGTCGACGATCCAGACCGGCGCGTCGGCGCGCAGCGCCCCGTACACGGTCGGGTCGGCGTGCACGGCCTCCTCGCCGACCACGGCGGAGCCGGGCAGCAGGTGCGTCAGCGAGGCCGTGAGGTGCTCCTCGGCCTTGCGGTCGGCGACGGTCACCAGGTCGTGCGGACCGCTCTTCTGGTCCACCTCGTGCTCGGCGAGCTGCCGGAATCTCGGCATGATCTCGACCGCCGCCGCCTTGCGGACCGCTTCTTCCACTGCGGACAGGTCTTGGGCCAGGAACTCTTCGATCATGCCCCCATCACACCACGCCCGGCTGACAAACCCCACCGACAATCGGCGTCCGCCGGCTGGACTCCAGGTGGACTCGGGGTGCCACGGGCAAGGGGCGGGGCGTCAGCGGTCGGGGTGTTCCCTGGGCATGAGGGCCGTGTACAGGAGGAGGGACGAGGCCACGCCCACCGCCCAGCCGTAGTCCGCGAGCGGCTTCAGGAGGGGGATCAGGCCTTCCTCGGGGAAGGGTCCCTTGCCGGGGGCGGAGTGGGAACCGCCGATGGCCAGCACCCCGCCGACCGCGAAGGCCGCCAGCGCCCGGAAGTTCCAGCCGCCCGTGTACCAGTACGGGCCGCCCTCCCGGTACAGGTCGGGCAGCGCGAGCCGGGTGCGCCGCACGATCCAGTAGTCCGCGATGAGGATGCCGGCGACCGTGCCGAGCAGGCCGCCGACCAGGCCGAGCCAGGTGAAGATGTACAGCTCGGGGGTGGAGGTCAGCTTCCACGGCATGATCAGTACGCCGACCACGCCCGTGATCAGCGCACCCCTGCGGAAGTTGATCACGCGGGGGGCCAGGTTGGCCAGGTCGTACGCCGGGGAGACGACGTTGGCCGCGATGTTCACCGAGATCGTCGCCACGAGCACCGTGACCAGGGCGTACAGCAGCCCGAAGGTGCTGTCCGCCTTGGCGACCAGCTCCACCGGGTCCCAGATCGGGGTCCCGTACACCGCCTCCGAGCCGGAGGTGACGAATACCGACAGCAGTGCGAAGAGGGTCATCGTCGTCGGCAGCCCCAGCGTCTGTCCGAGGATCTGGGAGCGCTGGCCGGCACCGAAGCGGGTGAAGTCCGGGATGTTGAGCGAGAGCGTGGACCAGAAGGCGATCATCCCCATCAGCGACGGGAAGAAGACCGGCCAGAAGTCCTCGCCCCAGCCGAGCTTGGACGGCTGGTCGAGCAGCTCGCCGAACCCGCCCGCCTTCACACCGATCCACACCAGCAGCACGAGCGCGCCGACGATGACGAAGGGCGCGGCCCAGTTCTCGAAGCGCCGCAGGGTCTCCATCCCGCGGTAGATGATCGCGAGTTCGAGGGCCCAGAAGAGGATGAAGCACAGCCACAGCGGCCAGGGCTGCCCGGCGATCTTCTCCGCCTCCGACCAGCCCCCGAAGATCTCGCCGAGCAGGACGTAGATCCCCGACCCGCCGATCCAGGTCTGGATCCCGAACCAGGCGCAGGCCACGGCGGCCCGGATCAGCGCGGCCAGATTGGCCCCGCGCACCCCGAACGAGGCCCGGGCCAGCACCGGGAACGGGATCCCGTACTTGGGGCCGGCGTGCCCGGTCAGCAGCATCGGGACCAGCACGATGAGGTTGGCCAGCGCGATGGTGAAGACGGCCTGCTTCCAGTCCATCCCCAGGGCCACCAGCCCGGAGGCGAGCAGCCAGGAGGGGATGTTGTGCGCCATGCCGACCCACAGGGCCGTGAAGTTGTACGTCGTCCAGCGCCTGGCCTCGACGGGTACGGGCAGCAGGTCGGGATTGGCGAAGCGGCCGTCGGAGGGGACCTCGCCGGGAGCGAGCTCGACGCGGTCCGCGGTGTCGCCGCTCGTGTGGTCCGGCATGTGCGCACGCCCCTTCAGGTCGGTGGGGATCCGGGTCACGCGCCCCGCGGTGGCTGTAGTCATACCCCCTGCGGGGCTTGATGTATTCGGGCCCGTGCGCCCTCGAGTGTGGCCCATGCGGGTCCACCTGCCGCGTTTTGGCACGCCGCTCTCGTCGAGGACGCAGCGCACGGAGGTGATCGTGACCGGACGGGACGCGGCGCGCGCCGCTCGGGCGGCGGGCTCGCCGGGGCCGGACCTTGCCCGGCCGGCCCCGGCAGCACTCAGCGCAGAGCGGCGGCCCGGCCGGCCGAGTGGACCAGCTCGGTGTACGCCTCCATCAGGGCGGTCGTCGTCCTGCCCACCCGGTACTCGTGCGCGTCGATCGACCGGACGGGCTGCACCTCGTAGGCCGTGCCGGTGAGGAAGCACTCGTCGAACCCGCCCAGCTCCTCGGGCCGGACATGACGTTCGACGACGCGGATTCCGGCCTCGCGCGCGAGATCGAGCACGGTCGCCCGGGTGATGCCCGCGAGGAAGCAGTCCGCGGTGGGGGTGTGCAGCTCGTCCCCCGCCACGAGGAAGAGGTTGGCTCCCGTGGCCTCCGCGACGAGTCCCCGGTAGTCCAGGAGCAGCGCGTCGTCGAAGCCGGCGGCGTCGGCGGCGTCCCGTGCCAGGGTGCAGATGTTGTACAGGGAGGCCGCTTTGGCCCGGACGGGCGCGGTGTCCGGCGCCGGGCGCCGCCAGCGCGAGGTCCCCAGCCGGATGCCGCTGTTCCTGGCCCCGGCGGAGAAGACGTGCGGCCACTCCCACGTGGCGATCGCGACATGGACGGAGGTGCCCGCACCGGCCACGCTGATCTGCTCGCTGCCCCGCCATGCCACCGGCCGGACGTAGCCGTCGCCGATGCCCTGCCGGGCGACGAGTTCGAGCGTCGCCTCGTCCAGCTCGGCGACGGAGAAGGGGATGTCGAAGCCCAGTTCACGCGCCGAGTCGTGCAGCCGCTGCGAGTGCTCGGTCAGTTTGAAGACGTGACCGTCGTAGACGCGTTCTCCTTCGAAGACACCGCCGCCGTAGTGGAGACCGTGGCTGAGCACGTGCAGGCGGGCGTCCCGCCAGGGGACGAACCGGCCGTCCAGCCAGATGTGACCGTCACGGTCGTCGAGAGCCGGAGCGCTCACTGCGCGCCCTCCACCGGTGCGTATTCGATGCGGACGATCTCCTCGATGGTGCGGTGGAACGCCTCGGCGTCCTCGGTGGAGGGGTGGTGGGAGAGGACGAACGCCGGATAGCCGGTGAACTCGGGGTAGGGCCGTACGACGTCACCCGGATGCAGCATCTGGACGATGTGGTCCACCCGGGGGTCCGCGGCCAGTTCGTCCAGGCCGTGGATGGCGGTGATCCGTCCGGAGCCACCGCAGGGCACGATGTAGTTGGCGGCCGCACCGGTGGCCCGGGCCGGCTGCGCCGGCGGTCCGGGCAGGGGGGCGGGGCCGAGCCCGGCGGCGACGCGCAGGGCGTCCGCGGCCAGATCGGCTCCGGTGACGTGTCCGGCGATGTAGTGGGAGACGCCGGAGCCGCCGATGCGGGCGCCGAGTTCCAGCAGGTAGGGACGCTCGCCGCCGCGCAGCCGCAGTTCGGTGTGGGTCGGCCCGTCGCTCACCCCGAGGGCCGAGTGGGCGGCGACGACCTCGCGCACCACGGCCTCCTGGACGTGGGGCGCCAGCGCGGCCGGCGCCCGGTAGACGCCCTCTTCGAAGTGCGGGCCGGTCGGCTCGCCCTTGTAGCCGATGGACAGCACCTGGACCTCGCCGCGGTGCGCGAGGGACTCCACGGCGAATTCCGGGCCGTCCAGGTACTCCTCGACGACGAGCCCCGCGACGCGGTTCAGACTGTTCCGGCAGACCTCCCACACCTCGTCCACCACGGCGGCGAGCTGCTCCGGGCTGTCGGCCTTGGTCACCCCGAGGCTGGAGAAGCCGTTGGCCGGCTTGACCACCACCGGGAACGTGAGGCGGGTGGCGTCGGTCCACGTGCCCGGGTCGTCCACGGTGACGAAGCCGGGTACGTTCAGGCCCGCTTCGGCCAGCCGGCGGCGCATGATCCGCTTGTCCTGCACGGCCCGGGCCGTCTCGCGGCCCAGACCCGGAAGGCCGAGGGCCTCGGCCACGTCGGCGACGAAGGGCACCGCGGGGTCGTAGAGCGTCGTGATGCCGTCGAACGGGGCGCTCTCGTGGCGTTGCTTCAGGACGCTGAGGGCCTTGGCGGGATCCCCCTCCACGTCCAGCGGGAGCAGTTCCACCACGGCGGGCGGCAGACGGTCCGGGGAGACGGACTCGTCGGGGCGCGGGACCAGGACGATGTCGATCCCGGCCCGTTGCGCGCCCTCGAAGATCCAGGGCAGCGAGGTGCGCTGGTAGACCAGGACGACGGTGGGGCGTGGGGGGTGTGGCTCTGTCACGATGTGCTTCTTTCGGTCTGGGTCGGGCTCAGGGGCCGGTCTTCCTCCACGGCCTGCACGCGGACCGGGGCGACGGTCATCCACACGCCCGCCGAGCAGAGTGCGAGGAAGAGGATCGAGGCGGGGCCGGGAGCGTCCGCCTCACCCCACGCCCACTCCCCCAGGCGCACCAGGAACGGCACCACCAGTGCGACGGAGGAGGTGAACAGGGGGCCCTTGCGGAGGATCAGTTCATGGGAGATGACGAAGACGGGCGCCGTCAGTACCGCGCCCAGCACGGCGACCCCGGCCCACTGGGCGGCGCTGATGTCGCCCAGTGGGACCCATACGGCCGCGGCCGCCCCGAGCATGACCGTGCCCGCGCCGGTGACCGCCGGAAGGGCGGCCAGCGGCGGGACGTCGGACATGTGCTTGCGGTAGACGTAGCCGTACAGGGCGTACGCGAACGTGCCGGCGAGGGCGAAGAGGACCCCGGCGACGAGTACTCCGGTTCCGGCGTCGCCGCGCGCCGGGCCGTCTTCCAGCGCGTAGCCGAGGGCCGCCGCGACGGCGAGCAGCGTTCCCAGGACCCGGCGGGTGCCCGCCTGTTCCCGGAACGCGACGATGCCGATCACGAAGGTGATGCAGGGGAGGAGGGACACCACGAGGCCGACCCTGGAGGCACCCATCCGGTCGATGCCCAGCAGGGTGCCCGTGTAGTAGGCGAAGAAGCCCAGGAACGCGAGCAGCACCACGGCCCCGCGGCGGCCGCCGGTGACCCGGATCGCGGTCCATGTCCGGGGCCGCAGCGCGGAGATCGCGCTGATGACGAGGAAGCTCGCCGCGGTGCGGCCGGCCGCCACCGCGAGCGGCGGGGTGTCGCTGACCAGCTTGCCGGAGACCACCCATCCCGTCGCCAGCAGCAGCACCATCAGGCAGGACAGGGCAGGGGTACCGAGGCGGCCCCTCCCACGACGCTCACCGCTCATGACGCAGACTCACCACTCCGCGTCCGCGAACCGCAGCGGCGGCAGCCCGGCCAGCGTCTGCTTGGCCCGCAGCAGGACGCTCTGGTCCTCGGTGAAGCGGAACCGCTGCTTGGCCTCGCCCGCGGGCAGGTACGCACGGACGAGTTCCCTGGCCGCGGCCCGGTACTCGTCGTCGGTGCGTACGTGGTCCTCGAGCCGCTCGACGGTGGCGACGTACTCCCGCAGGGCGTGGAGGGTCTTGTCCCAGTCCAGGTGGAGCAGGCCGCCGGCCTCGGGCGACCCGGTCAGCGCGTCGTGGGCGCGCAGCCAGGAGTAGAGGAAGACGCCGGTGCCCGAGTCGAAGTTGCGCGTCGCGTCGTCGGCCTGCGGGTACCGGAAGACGCGCTCCAGCAGGATCATGGCGATCTGTTCCCGAGCGAACGGGACCCCGCCGTCCGCGCAGGCGAGGGCGGTCTTGGCGTCGACCTTGGTCTCCTCCAGGAGCCCGACGAACCAGTTCATCTTCAGAGTGATGTGCTGGTCGAACGGCCAGCGGCCCTGGTAGTGCATGGAGTCGTGCAGATATCCCCAGATCGCACGGGCCTCGAAGCAGACGTCCGGGGCCAGGCCGGACGAGGCGCGCGGGACGGACTCGGCGGTGAGGACCGCCTCGGCTCCCGGCAGGGCGTAGGTCTCGTGGATCTTCCGCATCTTGTTGTAGAAGAACATCGCGTACGGCTGCTCTTCGACCTTGTCGGACGCGGCCACGTTCTCGGGGAAGAACACGATGCAGTTGCCGTGCGCGAAGCCGTGGCTGCCCGCGATGAGCACCAGGGACTGGCAGTTGTTCCTGGGATGCGGGAAGGACGTGGCCAGCTGCGGCAGCGCGGCGGGTTCCCTGCGCAGTGCGAAGAAGCAGTCCAGGCGCTTGCCGACGGGCGGCACGCTGTTGGTGGTCTGCGCGGGAGCCAGGAAGAACACGTGCTCACCGTCCGCGGGCGGCTCGAGCGCGTCCCGGGAGCGGGCGAAGTCGGGCACGGTGTCCAGGCCCGCGGCGATCCAGCCGTCCACGTCCGCCACGAGGGCTTCGCCCTGGCGGGCCCGCCCGTTACGGGCGTACCAGGCGTTCGCCTCGTCGCGGATCTCGGCGAGAAGTGCGCGATCGGCTGCCTGAGGGGCCGTCACCGTGCCGTCGTCGGCCTGGCGGAGGCGGAACCGGTTGACCTTGGGGATGAGGGATCCGGTGAGGTCCTTCGCCTCGTTGCGCGAGGCGGCACCGATCGGGGCACTCAGCGGGGCACTGGTCGTCACAGCGCTGCTCCCGCGGTGTCCGGCCGCGCGCCCGCTGCGAGCACCTGGTGGATGGTGAAGACCATGGGCACCGGGCCGAAGTCCCGCAACACGCGCATCCCGTGCCGCTCGGCCGCGACGATCGTGGTGATGCAGCCCTCGCTCAGGCCGGCGGCGCAGTCGATGGCCGCCTGGGAATTGCTGAGCACCAGCCGGGACTCGGCCTGCGGCGGGACCAGTCCCACCGGGGCGGGGTGCGTGGAGACGGTCAGCGGAGCGTCCGTTCCCGTGCTGGCCAGGACCATGTTGTGCGTCGGCATGATGAAGCTGTCGACCATGTGCAGCCGGTGCAGGTTGCCGAAGGTCAGGGTGTGCAACGCCGGATAGACGGCGCAGGCGGCGAGCGCGTGCTCCCCGTCGTCGGGCACCGCTTCGAGGGCTTCCTCGAGCGACGCGTGGAGTGCGACCTCCCCCGCGATGCCCCGGCGGCGCAGCCATTCATGGGCGGCGGCTTCGAGGTTCGTCCCCTGCGGGCCGAGCGTGTGGACGTAACGGATGCCGTCCGTGCCTAAGCCCGTGCGGTGGCGGGGCTCGGTGGCTGTACTCAAGTTTCCTCCCGGAAGCGTCCCGGGGGTCGCCCGGGACCGGATCACTCGTCTGAGTGATCAAACATCCAGGCGCTCTCGAGTACAAAGCAATTGTCGTGCGCTTCACACATGACGGCGCCCCCTGCACCGTCAGCGGTGCAGGGGGCGTTCCTGGTGGCTCCCCCGGCGCGGGCCGGAAATCCGTCAGCCGTTGATCGCCGGGATCACGTGCTGCCCGTACGCGTCGATGGTGGCCTCCTTCGCGTCGTGCATGTCGTACACGGCGAACTGGTCGACGCCCAGGTCGCGCAGGGTCCGCAGCTTCTCGATGTGGGCCTCGGGCGGGCCGAGCAGGCAGAAGCGGTCCACGATCTCGTCCGGCACGAAGTCGGCGGACGGGTTCCCGGCGCGGCCGTGGTGGCTGTAGTCGTAGCCCTGGCGGGCCTTGATGTACTCGGTGAGGGCGTCCGGCACCATGCCGGAGTGCTCGCCGTAGCGGCCGACCAGGTCGGCGACGTGGTTGCCGACCATCCCGCCGAACCAGCGGCACTGGTCACGGGCGTGGGCCAGGTCCTCGCCCACGTACGCCGGCGCCGCCACGCAGATGGTGACCGCGTCCGGGTCGCGGCCGGCCCGTTCGGCGGCCTCGCGGACCGCGCCGACCATCCACTCGGTGAGGTAGGGGTCGGCGAGCTGGAGGATGAACCCGTCGGCCTTCTCGCCGGCCAGGGCCAGCGCCTTCGGCCCGTACGCGGCCATCCAGACGGGGAGCTTCCCGTCCCGGATCCAGGGCAGGCGCAGCGGGTTGCCGTCGACCTCGGCCTCCCGGCCCTCCGCGAGGTCGCGGATGACGTCGATGGCCTCGCCGAGCCGGGCCAGGGTGTTCGGTTTGCGCCCGGCGACCCGCATCGCGGAGTCGCCGCGGCCGATCCCGCACACCGTGCGGTTGCCGTACATGTCGTTGAGGGTGGCGAAGGTGGAGGCGGTCACCTCCCAGGTGCGGGTGCCCGGGTTGGTGACCATCGGGCCGATGTGCAGCTTCTGCGTGTTCGCGAGGATCTGGCTGTAGATGACGAACGGTTCCTGCCACAGCACGGCGGAGTCGAAGGTCCAGCCGTAGCGGAAGCCGTTGCGCTCGGCCCGCTTCATGAGGCTGATCACCTGCGAGGCGGGCGGGTCGGTCTGGAGGACGAGGCCGAAGTCCATCACGGTTCCTTAGAGGTACTGGCAGGTGGAGCGGGGGATGTACACCCCGTGGCCGGCCCGGCCGGTGTACTCGCGCCGGTCGATGACGAGTTCGCCGCGCGAGAGCACGGTGTCGACGCGCCCGGTGATCCGCTTGCCCTCGTACGCCGAGTAGTCCACGTTCATGTGGTGCGTCTCGGCGGAGATGACCTGCTCGGCGTGCGGATCGTAGAGGACGATGTCGGCGTCGGAACCCGGCGCGATGGTGCCCTTCTGGGGGTAGAGGCCGAACATCCGGGCCGGGGCCGCGCAGGCGATCTCGATCCAGCGGCGGCGGCTGATGTGCCCGTCCAGGACGGCCTGGTGGAGGAGATCCATCCGGTTCTCCACGCCCGGCAGCCCGTTCGGGATCTTCGAGAAGTCGCCGCGGCCGAGCTCCTTCTGGCCGCGGAAGCAGAACGGGCAGTGGTCGGTGGAGACCACCTGGAGGTCGTCGGTCCGCAGGCCCCGCCAGAGGGCGGCCTGGTGCTCGCGTGGCCGCAGCGGGGTGGAGCAGACGTACTTGGCGCCCTGGAAATCGGGCTCTTCGAGGTTGTCGGTGGACAGGAACAGGTACTGCGGGCAGGTCTCCCCGAACACCGGCAGGCCCTTGTCGCGGGCGGCGGCGAGCTCGGCGACCGCCTCCTCGGCCGAGACGTGGACCACGTACAGCGGGGAGCCGGCCACGCGCGCGAGCTGGATCGCCCGGTGCGTGGCCTCGGCTTCGAGGAGGACCTTGCGGACCTCGCCGTGGTGGCGGGGATCGGTCTCCCCGCGGGCCAGGGCCTGTTCGACCAGGACGTCGATCGCGATGCCGTTCTCGGCGTGCATCATGATCAGCCCGCCGTTGCCGGAGGCCCGCTGCATGGCGCGCAGGATCTGCCCGTCGTCGCTGTAGAAGACGCCGGGGTAGGCCATGAACAGCTTGAAGGAGGTGACGCCCTCCCCGATCAGGTGGTCCATCTCCTTCAGGGTCCCCTCGTTGACGTCCGAGAGGATCATGTGGAAGGCGTAGTCGATGGAGCACTTGCCGTCGGCCTTGTCGTACCAGGTGTCGAGCCCCTGGCGCAGGGCCTGGCCCATGCTCTGCACGGCGAAGTCGACGATGGTGGTGGTGCCGCCCCAGGCGGCGGCCCGGGTGCCGGTCTCGAAGGTGTCCGAGGCGGCGGTCCCGCCGAAGGGCAGCTCCATGTGGGTGTGGGCGTCGACCCCGCCGGGGATGACGTACTTCCCGCTCGCGTCGATCGTGCGTTCGGCGGTCCAGGCCTCGGCGGCCGCCGAGCCGTGGGCCGCGAGGGCGGCCACCCGGCCGTCCTCGACCAGGACGTCGGCATGGAGCTCGTCGGCGGCCGTGATGACGAGGCCGCCGCGGATGAGGGTGCGGATGGACATGTGCGGCGCCTCCCGGTCACACGATGCTGTGCAGGGCCCGTTCGAGGATCTCGGCGCCCTCTTCCGCCTCGGCGACGGTGAGGGACAGCGGCGGCGCGATGCGCAGCACGCTGGTGTTGTACCCGCCGCCCTTGCCGAGCAGCAGGCCGCCTTCGCGGGCGGCCTCCAAGACGGCGGAGGCCCCGTCCGGGTCGGCCTCGTCGGTGCCGGGTTTCGTCAGCTCCAGCCCGGCCATCAGACCTCGGCCGCGGACCTCCCGTACGGCGGGCACGGTGGCGGCGATGGCGCGCAGCCGCTCCAGGAGCAGGCCGCCGACGCGGCGGGCGTTGCCCTGGAGGTCGTGCTCCAGCAGGTACGCCAGGTTGGCCACGCCGGCCGCCATGGTGACCGGGGAGCCGCCGAAGGTGGAGATGGAGTTGGTGTCGATGCAGTTCATCACCTCGGCGCGGGCCACGACCCCGCCGATGGACATGCCGTTGCCGATGCCCTTGGCGAAGGTGAGGATGTCCGGCGGCCCGTTCTGGGCGTGGGCCTGCCAGCCCCAGAAGTGGTCGCCCGTGCGGCCCCACCCGGTCTGCACCTCGTCGCTGATCCAGAGGATGCCGTGCCGGTCGAGGACCCGGCGGAAGGCCCCGTACAGCCCGTCGGGCGGGGCGGTGAACCCACCGACGCCCTGGATGGGCTCCGCGATGAGGGCGGCGACGCCTCCGCGGGCCTGGCCGAGCACGTCCTCGAGGTCGGCGACGGCGGCCGCGGTGAACTCGGCGTCGTTCAGGTGCGCGAAGGGTCCGCGGGTGCGCACGGCGCCCTGGACGTAGTACGTCTGGAGCGGCGAGAGGCTGGTCGGGGACCAGCCGCGGTTGCCGGTGATGCCGACGGCGGAGAAGGACCGGCCGTGGTAGCTGTTGCGCATCGCCAGGATCTGGTTGGAGCGGCGGTACGCGGTCGCGAGCAGCAGGGCGGTGTCGTTGGCCTCGGTGCCGGAGGTGGTGAAGAAGACCCGTGCCTCGGGGATGCCGGACAGGGCGGCGACCCGCTCGGCCAGCTCGATCATCGGGCGGTTGAGGTACAGGGTGGAGGAGTGGATGAGCCGGCCGGCCTGCTCGGAGACGGCCTTGGTGACCTCGGGCAGGGCGTGGGCGGTCATCGTGGTGAGGATGCCGCCGAAGAAGTCGAGGTAGCGGTTGCCGTCGGCGTCCCAGACGTGGCGGCCCTCGCCGTGCGTGAGCTCGAGGGGGCGGCGGTAGTAGAGGGCGAGCCAGTCGGGCATGACGGCCTGGTGGCGGCTGTGCAGGGGGATCGGGTCGGTCACGGCTGTACGAGCCCTCCGTAGGCGTCGGGGCGGCGGTCGCGGTAGAAGGCCCACTGGTCGCGGACCTCCTTGATCAGGTCGAAGTCGAGCTCCCGGACGAGGAGTTCCTCGTCCTTGCCGCTGGCGACCTCTCCGACGAACTGGCCGCGGGGGTCGACGAAGTAGCTGGTGCCGTAGAAGTCGTTGTCGCCGTACTCCTCCTGGCCGACGCGGTTGATCGCGGCGACGAAGTACTCGTTGGCGACGGCCGCGGCGGGCTGTTCCAGCTTCCAGAGGTAGGAGGACAGGCCGCGGTGGGTGGCGGAGGGGTTGTAGACCAGCTGGGCCCCGGCCAGGCCCAGGGCGCGCCAGCCCTCGGGGAAGTGGCGGTCGTAGCAGATGTAGACGCCGACGCGGCCGACGGCGGTGTCGAAGACGGGCCAGCCGAGGTTGCCCGGGCGGAAGTAGTACTTCTCCCAGAAGCCCTTGACCTGGGGGATGTGGTGTTTGCGGTACTTGCCGAGGTAGCTGCCGTCGGCGTCGATGACGGCGGCGGTGTTGTAGTAGAAGCCCTCGGACTCGAGCTCGAAGACCGGTACGACGATGACCATGCCGGTCTCGCGGGCGAGCGCCTGCATGCGCCGGACGGTGGGGCCGTCGGGGACGGGCTCGGCCCAGCGGTAGTGCTCGGGATCCTGGACCTGGCAGAAGTACGGGGCGTTGAACACCTCCTGGAAGCCGATGATCTGCGCGCCCTGGGCGGCGGCCCGGCGGGCGTGCTCCTCGTGTTTGGCGATCATCGACTCGGTGTCTCCGGTCCAGGTGGCCTGGACGAGTGCGGCGCGGACGACTTGGGCCATGAGCTGCTCCTCGCGACGGGAACGCCGAGTTCTACGCACGTAGACGATATGCGTAGGGAGTAGAACGTAGGCCTCGTCACACCGTGGGGCAAGACCGCCGTGCACGGTTGGGTGAGTCGATCAAGCTAGGACAGCGAACGGTCGAATCCGCTCAGTGGGCGGGCGGTTTCGCAACCCGCAGGGCGTGTACGAGGTCACGGTGATGCGCGGCGGAGAGGGCCTCGGCGGCCCGGAGCAGCCGGGGGGTGAACCACTGCGGATCGCGGCGGGCGAGCCGGACCGCCTCCTCCGCGGTACGGACCTTGACGAAGGCGCCGAGCAGGGCGTCGGCCTCGTGGATCCGGCCGGCGGCGGCCAGGGCCAGGGCGGCGTCGGCGATCTCGGCGGCGGGGCGGGCCGCGCCCTGGCGCAGCAGGGTCTCGCAGTCGGCGTGCCGGCCGGCCTCGCCGAGGGCGGCGGCGGCCGCGGCGAGCCGCTCGGGCGGGAGCGAGGCCGCCTCCCACAGCAGCGTGGCCCAGTCCGCACCGAGCCCGGCGCGCACCAGCTCCGCGGCCAACCGGGGCAGCCACTCGGCGGGCCCGGCGGCGGCCTCGCAGAGCACCGCATGCGCCTCGCCACTGCGCCCCTGGGCCCGCAGGGCCCCCAACTGCCCGACCACGCCCGCGATCCCACCGCCTTGCAGGGCCGCCTCCGGCGCGGCGGACTGCGCCTCCCGCTCCGGCGGCGCGGGGCGGTCTGCGAGGTCGGGCGGCTGCACGTCGGGACCGGTCGGCGCAAAGGGGCCCTGGCCGAAGGGGCCCTGGCCGAAGGGGCCCTGGCCGAAGGGGCCCTGGCCGAAGGGGTCCTGGCCGAAGGGGTCCTCGCCGACGGACGGTGCATCCGGCCGCGGCGGGGCGAACCGGGCTCGGCCGATGGTGCCACGGGGAGCGTGGGGCCCGGGGTCGGGGCGGCCGAAGCGGGCGCCGCGGGGTGGCACGGCGGCCGTGTCGGGGAGCACGGCGGGCGGGGTGGAGGCGGCGGGGGCCGCGGCGCCCGCGTAGCGGGCGCCGCCGGCCCGCCGTGCCCCGCGCAGCCACCGCCCCTCGGCCCTCCCGACGGGCGGCTCCGCCTCCCGGTCCTCCCCCGCCTCCCGCTGTCGCGGCACCCCGGGCAACGGCCCGCCGTCCCCGACCCCGGCCCATGCCTCGGGCGCCTGGCCCGGACCCGTGGCTTCGGCTTCGGCTGCGGCTTCGACGGACCGGCCGCCGCCGCCCCGGCCGGAGGCGGGCTGCCCGGACGGGGCGGGGTCGGGGGCGGGCGTCGACAAGGCCGTCAGGCGGGAGGTCAGGTCCTGCTGGCGGGCGGCCGCCCTGGCTGCGTCGTCGCGGGTCCAGGCGAGTTCCCGGGTCAGCGTTTCCGCCTCGGTGCGGTCCGTCGTCGTCGCCAGGCGGGCCGTCAGGGTGCGGGTCGCCGCCTCCGAGACGGCCCGCTGGTCGGCGGCCGAGGCCAGCAGGGTCCGCAGTTCCTCCGCGCCGCCCGGCAGCCGGTCCCACACCGCGACGGCCGCGGCCCGCAGCCGGGCCGCGTACTGCGTCTCCCGCTGCGCGGACTCGGCGCCCCTGGCCTCCGCGAGGTCGCCGAGCAGCGATTCCACCACGTCCCACGGCGGCATCGCGGCCCCGTCCAGACAGGCCCGCAGACCCTCCGGATCCCGGCGCAGGAACTCCCCGTACCAACCTGCCCCCGGATCGAGCCTCTGCGTCAACCCGCGCAAGTAGCCCGAGAGTTGACCGATCACCAGCGAAGTCGCGGTCTCCATGCCGGCATTGGATCCCACCGGTGTTACGGGCGGGCTACGGGAATCTCAAAGCTTGACGGCGATCGCGGTGTGCGGGCGCTTCCCGAGCCGGAACACCGCCGCCGGCACGTCCAGCCCCCAGAACTGCCAGGTGTACTTCCGCAGCATCAGCTTGCGCACCCGCTTCAGCCCGGCCTCGTCCAGCAGCCGCGCCTCGCCCTCCAGCACGGGCGCCCCCTGCGCGACCCGTCCCCGCACGTCGCAGGGGCTGACCGTGACCCGCCCGTTGTTGCGGATCCGCTTCACCTTCCACGAGTCGGTGCGCGTCCAGACGTACAGCTCACCGCCGTCCGCCACCGCCCACACGGGCGTCGCGACGGGCGTGCCGTCCTTGCGGAACGTGGTGAGGCTGACGTACTTGCCCCGGTCCAGCTCATCGAGAGTCATCCGCGGAGCCTAAGGGCTGTCCGGCGCCGTCGTCGCGGAGGGTCGCGTCAGCCGGAAACTGGCATCGGCCCGGCCCTGCGGCGCTGCGCAGACGGCGAGCAGCAGACCCGCCGCCAGCAGGGTGCCCAGGAGTCCGAAAACGAGTCGTGTGGAAGCGTTCGAGGCTGACACGCCTTCACGCTTGCCCCGCGCCCGACCGCTCCCACCACCGATTGGGCCGTTCGGCCCGCCGGGCCCGCCCGAAAGAACCCGCAGGTCCGCGGGCCGAGGAGGCCGAGGAAGGCCGGAAAAGGTGTCAGGCGGGGACGAACGCGCAGCGGCGCAGCACCTCGTCCAGGGACAGCCCGAGCGCCTCGGCCACGGCGGCCACGGTGAAGAACGCCGGGGTCGGCGCCCGGCCGGTCTCGATCTTGCGGAGGGTCTCGGCGGACAGCCCGGCGCTCGCCGCGACCTCGACCATGCTGCGGCCGCCGCGGGCCTCGCGCAGCAGTGCGCCCAGGCGCTCGCCGCGCTCGCGCTCTTCGGGGGTGAGGGGGGTGCGGACCATGCCCGCATCCTACCCGCTCCCCCAATAACTATCCCGTGAAAGTTATACCGGGATAGATATACCGGTATAGTTATTGGCATGGTGGAACTGAAGACGGAAGAGTCGATCGAAGCAATGCGCGCCCCGGGCCGGGTCGTCGCCCAGGCCCTGGCCGCAGTACGGCAGGCCGCCCGGGTGGGGGTGTCCCTGCTGGACTTGGACAAGGTCGCCCGCGGGGTACTGGACGGGGCCGGCGCGAGCTCGCCGTTCCTGGGCTACCGGCCGGAGTTCGCGCCGGTGCCCTTCCCGGGGGTGATCTGCACCTCGGTCAACGACGCGATCGTGCACGGCGTCCCCGGCGGCTACCGGCTCCGCGACGGGGACCTGGTCAGCATCGACTGCGGGGCGAAGCTCGGCGGCTGGGTCGGGGACGCGGCGGTCAGCTTCACCGTCGGCCGGCCGCGCCCGGCGGACCTGCGGCTGATCGAGACCGCCGAGGCGGCCCTCGCGGCCGGCATCGCCGCCGCACGGCCCGGCAACCGGATCGGGGACATCGCGTACGCCGTCGGCACCGTGTGCCGCTCCGCCGGCTACGGCGTCCCGGACGGGTTCGGCGGCCACGGCATCGGCCGCAGCATGCACGAGGACCCCGGCGTGCCCAACGAGGGCCGGCCGGGGCGCGGTATGAAGCTGCGACCCGGCATGGTGCTCGCGATCGAGCCGATGCTGATCGCGGGCGGTACGGACGACTACCGGTGCGACGGGGACGGCTGGACCCTGCGGAGCGTCGACGGCAGCCGCGCCGCACATGCGGAGCACACGGTCGCGATCACCGCCGACGGCCCGAGGATCCTCACCGCTCTGTGACGCCTACGGTTTGCCGTGCGGGTGGACCACCATCGCCGAGCCCCCGCCCCGCCGGCTCGTCTCGGCGGCGGCCAGCCAGCGCCCGTCCGGGAGCCGCTGGACCCCGGTTGCCGCGCCGATCTCCGGGTTCTGCCGGAACCGCTGGCCCAGCGCCTCCAGCCCGGCGCGCAGCGGGCTGTTCCACAGACCCGGCTCCAGCTCCGTGGTGGTCTGGTTGCGCTGGCTGGCCCGCGGCGCCGCGATGGCGTCGACCAGCGGCAGCCCCCGGTCCAGGTGCCCGGTCAGGGTCTGCAGGACGGTGGTGATGATGGTGGCCCCGCCCGGGGAGCCCACCGCGAGCACCGGACGCCCGTGCTCCAGCACGATGGTCGGGGACATGGACGAGCGCGGCCGCTTGCCGGGGCCGGGCAGGTTCGGGTCCGGGACGCCGGGGGCCGCCGGGGCGAAGGAGAAGTCGGTCAGCTCGTTGTTCAGCAGGAACCCGCGGCCCGGGACGGTGATCGCGCTGCCGCCGGTGGACTCGATGGTCAGGGTGTACGAGACGACGTTGCCCCAGCGGTCGGCGACCGTCAGGTGCGTGGTGTTCTCCCCCTCGTAGGTGGTCGGGGCGGCCTGGCCGGAGCCCCCGCAGGCCGCCGGGTGACGCGGGTCGCCGGGGGCCAGCGGGCTGGTCAGCGTCCGGTCCGGGGCGATCAGGCAGCCGCGCGAGTCGGCGAACCGCTGCGAGAGCAGCTCCCGCGTGGGCACGTTCTGGGCGGCCGGGTCGCCGACCCAGCGGCCGCGGTCGGCGAACGAGATCCGCGAGGCCTCGATGAACCGGTGCAGGTACTGGGTCTCGGACAGCTTCGACAGGTCGGTGCGCTCGAGGATGTTGAGCGCCTCGCCGACGGTGGTCCCGCCCGAGGACGAGGGCGCCATGCTGTACACGTCGAGGCCCCGGTAGCTCACCTGCGTCGGGGCCTGGCGCTTGGTCTCGTACGCGCGCAGGTCGCCGGTGGTCAGATCGCCCGAGCGGACGATCCGGGTGGCGGCCGGGTCCACGGGGGGCTTGCGGACGGCCCGGACGATGTCCTCGGCGATCGGGCCCCGGTACAGCGCACCCGTGCCCTTGCGGGCGAGTTCCGCGTACGTGGCCGCCAGGTCGGGGTTCTTGAAGGTGGAGCCGACCACCGGCAGGTCGCCGCCCGGCAGGAAGAGCTTCCTGGTGTCGGGGAAGTCCTTGAAGCGGTCCTGGTTGAGCTCCGTCTGGGCCCGGAAGGTCGGGTCGACGGTGAACCCGTCGCGCGCCAGCTTCTCGGCGGGCTTCAGGAGCTGGCCGAGCGGGCGGGTGCCCCAGGCGTCGAGGGCGCTCTTCCAGGTGGCCGGGGTGCCGGGGACGCCGACGGAGCGGCCGCTGGTCTGGCCCTGCTCGAAGGGGATGGGGACGCCGTTCTCCTGGAAGAGGCCGGCGGTGGCCGTGGCGGGGGCGGTCTCGCGGCCGTCGATGGTCTGCACACGGCGGGACTTGGCGTCGTAGTAGACGAAGTAGCCGCCTCCGCCGATGCCTGCCGAGTACGGCTCGGTCACCCCGAGCGCGGCCGCGGTCGCGACGGCGGCGTCCACGGCGTTGCCGCCGGATCGCAGGACCGCGATGCCGGCGGCGGAGGCGTCGGCGTCGACACTGGCGACGGCCCCGCCGTAGCCGGCGGCGACCGGGACCTTGGCGGGGGTGCCCCCCGCGGACGCCGCCGCCTCTGACGGCGGGGCGGCGGCGCCGGTGGACACCAGCGCTGCGGCGAGGGCGACGAGCGCTAACTGACGTGTGGCGGGACGACGCATCCGAACCTCCAGTAGACGGCCTGTCGGACCCCACCGGACAGGCCTGAACTCGGCACTGTAACTTCACCGCACCCCCCGCGTCAGGAAGACCCGGTGCGGGCTAGCATCCGGCCCATGAACGAAGACGTGCGCAACATCGTGCTCGGCGTGGTGGCCACCGCCATCAGCGGCGGCTTCGGCTGGTTCACCCGGACCTATCTGTGGCGCCGTACGCTGCGCCGCAAGCAGGCCTTCTTCGGCCTGCCCACCGGCTCCGACTGCCTCTTCGTCGTCAACCGGCAGATGGGTGGCACCGAAGGGTCGGTGCACCGCAACGACGCGTTCGCGCTGCTGGAGATATCCGCCCTGATCAAGGACTGCGGGGCCAATCTCCAGATCGTCTCGCACGACTCCGTCCGGCAAGGCTTCGGCGAGCGCGCCGAGTTCTGCGTGGGCGGGCCGGTGTCCAATGCCCGGACGGCGGCGCACCTGGCCTCCATGCTGCCGGGCGTCCGTGTCGACGTGTCCACCGAGCCGGGTCCGGACCGCGGGGCGATCCGCGTCGGCGAGGAGACGTACCGCTGGCAGAAGGGCCAGATCGACCACGTGCTGCTGGCCCGGCTGACGACCGGACCCGGGAGCCGGCCGGTGTTCCTGGTCTCCGGGCAGACCGCGATCAGCAACCAGGCGGGCGCCCGCTACCTGGCCCGCCACCACAAGGACTTGGCGCGCCGCTACCGCGGGGACTCCTTCTGCGTGGTGCTGAAGGTCAACAACTCCGACGCGTACGGCCCGGACGTGGTCGAGCTGCTGGCGGACGTCACCCGGCCGGCCCGGACACCCGCAGCGGCAGCCGCGTGATCCCGTTGATGAAGTTCGACACCAGCCGGCGCGGCGGGCCCGCGAGTTCCGGGGCCGGCATGGCCGCGCGCCACTCCTCGTAGAGCACGCGCAGCTGGAGCCGGGCGAAGTGGGCGCCGAGGCAGACGTGCGGGCCGTCCCCGAAGGAGACGTGCGGGTTGGGCGTCCGGGCGAGGTCGAGGCGTCCGGGGTCGGTGAAGGCGCGCTCGTCGTGGTTGGCGGAGGCGTGGAAGACCACCACCTTGTCCCCGGCGCGGATCGGCTGCCCGGCGAGCTCGGTGTCGACGGCGGCCGTGCGGCGGAAGCTGAGCACCGGCGGGTGGACGCGCAGCAGTTCGTCCACCGCGGTGTGCAGCGGGGTCCGGCCCTCGGCGAGCAGCCGGTACGCGCCCGGGTCGCGGGCCAGGGCCAGCAGCCCGCCGGGGGCGGCGCTGCGTACGGTGTCGTTGCCGGCGACGGTGAGCAGGAAGAAGAACATCTCCAGCTCGGCCGGGTCCAGTCCGGCCTCGGCGAGCGCGGTCATGACGTCGTCGCCGGGGTGCGCGCGCTTGTGGGCGGCCAGTTCCCGGGCGTACGAGAACATCTCGCCGAGCAGCGCCGGGGAGCGCGGGTTGAGGGGTTTTCCGTCGGGGCCGAGCAGGGGCGCGGGCGCGTCCTCGGGGTCCTGGTAGCCGATGATCCGTACGGTCCACTCCAGCAGCAGGCCCCGGTCGGCGGCCGGGACGCCCAGCAGGTCGGTCAGGTTGAGCAGCGCGTACTCGTCGGTGACCGTGCGGACCAGGTCGGCGGCGCCGTCCTCGGCCTTCGCGCGGGCGGTGGCGAGCAGGGTGCGGGCCCGTTCGCGGACCCGGCCGGCGAAGGCGTCGACACGGGCGGGGGTGAAGGCGCGGGAGACCAGCCGGCGCAGCCGCCCGTGGTCGCCGGCGCTGCGCCGCGGGTCCTGGTTGAGCATGGTGCGCCGCAAGAACGGCAGGTCGGCCGGGTCGGGGTCGCGGATCTGGGTCGCGCCGAGCCAGGAGGAGTACGTGGCGTGGTCGCGCAGCACCCGGACCACGTCGGCGTGCCGGGTGACGGCCCAGAAGCCGGGGCCGGCGGGCCAGCCCTGGATCTCCGGCTCGGGCTGCCAGGCGACCGGGTGCCGGTCCCGCAGCAGCCGGTAGCTCTCGTACGGGATCCCGGCGCCGTAGATCCGGGGGTCGAAGACGTCGGGCACGTACGCGGCGGGATCCATGGGGCCACGGTGGCGGGAGCACCCGCCCCGCCGCAAGGGGGTGGTCAGTTCCCGAGGTTGCAGCGGGCGGGTCCGACCGAGGTGTCCGGGCCGCGCAGGACCACCGCGTACTGCGGGTCGACGGAGGCCGCCGTGCAGACGAGCTGGCGGCGGGCCGTCTCGGACAGGCCGGCGACCGCGAACGGCAGCCGGACCTCCATGACCTCCTCGGACACGATGCTCGACGAGAGGCCGAAGGGGGGTTTCCTGTCGGCCGGCGCGGGCACCCGGGTCTCCAGGCCTGCGGCCTTCTCCTTGTCGAGGGGGCCGATGAGCAGCCGCATGAGGACGGATACGGGCGACTCCGCGGGCTGCTCCCGCTCGGGTACGGGGAAGAGCCGCCCGTCGGACGTCACGAAGTACACCGTCCCCTTGGTGTGGGGGTCGGGGAAGACCACCTTCGCGGCGTCGCCGCTCTCGATGACCCCGGTGGGCTTGATCCCGCAGCCGGTGAGCAGCAGTCCGCCCAGCAGCAGGGCGGCGCCGGCGGCCGCGGCCGTCCGCACCCGGGTCATGCGCCGGCCTCCAGGGGCATGTCGAGGGTGAACACCGCTCCCCCGGCGGGCCCGTTCGCGGCGCGCAGGGTACCGCCGTGCAGCCGGACGTTCTCCAGGCTGATGGCGAGGCCGAGGCCGCTGCCCGCGGAGCGGGTACGGGCGGCGTCGGCCTTGAAGAACCGGTCGAAGATGTGCGGCAGCACGTCGGGGGCGATGCCGGGCCCGCTGTCGGCGACTTCGATCAGGAGCCGGGGGCCGCCGGGCCGCCGTTCGGTGCGCACACCGACGTGGACCGGGGCGCCGCCGTGCCTGAGGGCGTTGCCGACGAGGTTGGCGAGGACCACGTCGAAGCGGCGCGGGTCGAGCCGGGCGCGGACCTGCGACGGCAGGTCGGTGACCACCCGCTCGTCGTCCCAGTGGCGCAGCTCGAGGGTCTTGCGCACGGCCTCGGCGATGTCCACGTCGTCGAGGTTGAGCTCGGCGGCGCGGGCGTCGAAGCGGGAGATCTCCATGAGGTCCTCGACGAGGACGGCGAGCTTGCCGGTTTCGGCGCTGACCAGGCGCACGGCGGCGGCCGTGTCGGGGTCCAGCCGCTCGGCGTCCTCGTCCAGGACCTCGGTGACGGCGAGCATCCCCGACAGCGGGGTGCGCAGCTCGTGGGAGACGTCGGAGGCGAAGCGGCGGGCCCGGATCTCGGCCTCCCGCAGTTCGTTCACGGACTGTTCGAGGGCGCGGGCGGTCTCGTTGAAGGTACGGGCGAGTCCGGCGAGCTCGTCGGCGCCGCGGACCTCGATGCGGGTGTCGAGCCGGCCGTGGCCCAGGTGCTGGGCGGCGCGCCGCATGTCCCGTACGGGACGCAGCACGCTGCGCGCGGCGAGCAGGGCGGGGACGACGGCGATGGCCAGGCCGGGGACGGCGCCGCGCTTGGCGGCTTCGACCATGGCGTCGACCGTCTTCCCCTCGGTGGTCAGGCGCATCGTCGCGAAGATGACCAGGCCGGTGGGTTCCCGGGTCTCGTTGTGGAGGAAGACGGCCGGCATGCCGACGGTGAGGTAGGGGGTGCCGGAGGAGTCGGTCACGCGCTGGAAGGCGCCGTGCGGATGGGCCGTCACCTGGCGGCGGAGCTGCTCGGTCACCACGGTGGAGGTGGGCGCGGTGGTGCTGGAGGCCCGCAGGGTGCCGTACTCGGCGAAGACGTTCCACGGATTCGGTTTGCCCTTTTTGCCCACCTCGTTGACGATGCGCTGGAGCTGCGCCTGGTCCAGCGGCAGGTCGAGGGGCTGGGTGCCCACGAGATCGCGCAGGGTGATGACCGCGGTGTCCTGGCTCTGCTTGAGGACCGCCGTGCGGGCCTGCTGGTAGGTCAGCGCGGCCGTGGTCACCGCGCTGATCGCGGCGACCAGCAGGAAGGCCGCGATCAGCCGGGTGCGCAGCCCGAGCGGCGCGATGCGCCTCACAGCGGTCCGAAGCGGTAGCCGAAGCCGCGCACGGTCTGGATGTAGCGGGGGCTGCCGTCGGGGTCCTCGACCTTGGTGCGCAGCCGGCGTACGCAGGCGTCCACGAGCCGGGCGTCGGCGTGGTAGCTGTGGTCCCACACGTACTCGAGGAGCTGTTGGCGGGAGAAGACCTGCTCGGGGGAGGCCGACAGGTGCAGCAGGAGTTTGATCTCGCTGGGGGCGAGGGGGACGCGTTCGCCGTTCTTGGCGACGGTCAGGCCGGCGCGGTCGATGGCGAGCTCGCCGTGGAACTCGACCTCGGGACGGCTGCCCGAAGGGGCGCCGAGCCGGCGCAGCACGGCCTTGATGCGCGCCTCGATGACCTCGGTGCGGGCGGGTTTGACGATGTAGTCGTCGGCGCCGGCCTCGAGGCCGACGACTATGTCGAAGTCGTCGCCGCGGGCGGTCAGCATGATGATCGGGAGCTGGCTGGTCTCGCGGATGCGGCGGCAGACCTGCACGCCGTTCATCCCGGGCAGCATGAGGTCGAGGAGTACCAGCTCCGGGAGGAAGCTGCCCATCAGCGCGAGGCCCGCCTCGCCGGTCTCGGCGGCGCTCACCTCGTGGCCGCGGCGGCGCAGGCCGAGGCCCACTCCTTCCCTGACGGAAGGGTCGTCCTCGATCAGCAGTACGCGTGGCATCCGGTCGTCGTCCAAGGTGGTTGAGGGGTTGCTCTCCTGCTAACGGGCGGTTTTCCGCCGCAGGGAGTCCAGCAGGTCGGTGATTTCCGTGAGGCGCAGCGGCCTGGCGAGCAGGACGACGACGAGCGCGAGCGCCGCGGTTCCCGCGCCGACCGCGGCGAAGTCGCCGAGGCCGTCGGCGGCCCGGGCGGCCGCGTATCCGGCGGCGGCCGCCGGCAGGCAGGCGGCCAGCAGCCGCAGGTGGGTGCGGACCGCGGTGGTTCGCCGCTCGGTACGGGTTCCCGCGCGCGGGCCGAGCCGCCGGGCGAGGGTGTACGCGGTGACCGCGAGGCCCGCGAACAAGGCGACGGAGTAGGCGCCCGCCATGCCGGTGACGGCCCAGCGCAGCGGCAGCAGGACGTAGGCGGCGGCCGACAGTGCGGCCCACAGGCCGGCGATGACCAGGTTCAGGAAGAACGGGGTCCGGGTGTCGGAGAGGGCGTAGAAGGCGCGCGAGAGGACGTACTGCCCGGAGAAGGCGATCAGGCCGGGCGCGAAGGCGACGAGCATGCCCGCCATGACCTCGATGTCGGCGGCGCCGGTACGCCCGTACCCGAAGACGCTGCCCACGATCCAGGGGGCGAGCGCGGCGAACAGCGCGGCGGCGGGGACGACGAGGGCCGCGCTGGAGCGCAGCGCGTACGAGACGTCGCGGCGCACGCCGGAGAGGTCGCCGTCGGAGGCCGCGGAGCTCATCCGGGGCATCAGGGCGGTGACGAGCGAGACGGTGACGATGCCCTGCGGGACGATCCACAGCTGGTAGGCGTTGCTGTAGGCGTTGTACCCGGCGCCGCCCGCGAGGCCGGCCAGCACGGCGCGGTACCCGATGGCGGTGGAGAGCCGGGTGACGACCCAGTAGGCGATCTGGTTGGTGAAGACGAGCATGACCAGCCAGCCCGCGTTGCGCAGCGGACGGGCGAGGCCCTGGCCCCGCCAGTCGAAGCGGGGGCGCCAGCGGAAGCGGGCAGCGCGCAGCGAGGGGAGCAGGGCGAGGGCCTGGACGACGATGCCGGCGGTGGTGCCGAGGCCCAACAGCCGGGTCTCGCTTGCGGTGAGACCGGCGGCGGAGCCGTGTGACACGTAGAGGAAGAGCCCGAAGACGCCGATGATCACAAAGTTGTTGAGGACGGGGGTCCACATCATCGCGCCGAACCGGCCGCGGGCGTTCAGGACCTGGCCGAGCAGGGTGAACAGCCCGTAGAAGAGGATCTGCGGGAGGCAGTACCGGGCCAGAGCCACGGTGGTGCTCGCCTGGGCCCCGGTGTAGGGCGTGTACGTGGACACGATCAGCGGTGCGGCCAGCACGGCGACGGCGGTCAGGACGACGAGCGCCGCGGTGCAGGCGGTCAGCAGCCGGTCGGTGTACGCGGCCCCGCCGTCCTCGTGCTCCTTGGCGGCCCGGACCAGCTCGGGAACGAAGACGGCGTTGAGCGCGCCCCCGATGAGCAGCATGTACAGGATGTTCGGGACGGTGTTGGCGACGGCGTAGCCGTCCCCGAGCAGCTCGGTGCCGAGCGCGGCGACGACGACGGCGGAACGGACGAAGCCGGTGGCGCGGGAGACGATCGAGCCGGCCGCCATGAGCGCACCGCTGCGCAGCACGGAGGTCTTCGCCGGTGCCGGCCGGGGCGCGGCGTCGGCGGACGGGCCGGGGGCCGTTCTCGTGTCGGTGGCCGTCACCGGCGGGCCAGGTAGGCCTGGAACGCCTTGTGGAGCGCCGTGTTGGCGTATCCGTCCATCGGGATCTCCCACTCGCCGAGCGTTTCGACGACCTGCCCGCCGGTGCCGAGCTTCCAGCGCAGCAGCCCGAAAGAACGTTCGCCGGGGTCAAGGGTGGAGGGTACCCCGCGCATGTCGTATTCGTCCGCTCCGAGGATGTGGGCGTCCCGCATCATGCGCCACTGCAGGGCGTTGCTGGGGCGGACCTCGCGGCGGTGGTCGGCGGAGGCGCCGGTCTGGTACCAGACCCGGCGCCCGGCCACGATCATGGTGTGCGCGGCGAGGATCTCGCCCTGGTGGATGCCCAGGTAGAGGCGCATCCGGCCGGGCGACTCGGCGTTGAGGACCTCGTACTGCTGCTGGTAGTACGCGAGTGAGCGGCCGAGCCGGAAGCCGTCGCGCTCCTCGGTGATGCGCAGCAGCCGGTAGAAGTCGGGCAGGTCGGCGGCGGTGCCGAGGATCGTCTCCACGCCGCACTTCTCGGCCTTGCGCACGTTGCGCCGCCACTCCTGGTTGAGGCCCGACCACAGCTCGTCGACGGAGCGGCCGGCGAGGGGCACGCGGAAGACGTGGCGCGGCTGGGCGTCGCCGTCGTCCTCGCCGCCGCAGCGCTTCCAGCCGCGGGTGCGCAGCCGATCGGCGAGGGCGGCGCCGACCGGGTCGACCTCGGTGGCGAGCACGTCGGAGATCTGCCGGCCCGCTCCGGTGCCGGACTTGACGGCGGCGGCGTCCCAGCGGCGGTAGGCGGGCGTGGGCCCGATCCGGACGGCGAAGGCGCCGGCCGCGCGCAGATGGCGCTTGAAGGGGTCCAGCCACCGGTCGACGTCCGGGTCGGACCAGTCCGCGACGGGGCCCTCGGGGAGGTAGGCGAAGTATTTGCGGGTGCCCGGGAATTGCCGGTACAGGACCTGCCCGGCACCGGCTATTTCCCCGTCGGGGTAGTGCCATCCGACCCTTTCCGAGCGCCAAAGGTCCTTCACCCCGGCCCAGGACGGGTACTGGAGAAAGCTCGCGTTCCGGTTCTTGGAAAGGAAGGCCTGGTATTCCGGAACGGACAGCGGACGCACGCTCAGCTCCTGGTCCGGGGACTGGTGTCGCTGGGCGGGGGTCACGAGCAGTGCGCACACGACGGATCGGCCTTCCTGTACGTCCGGGAACCCGGGATGCGGATGCGGATGCGGGATGCACAGGACTCTCACAGGTGTCCATGACCGAAGCGCGCGGCGATTGTGACCGGACGATGACCGTTTCGCTGCGGTGCACGTCACAACCGAAAGTCGGATCTTTTCGGCGGATTACGCAACCTACAGTCGTGCCGTTCGCATCTCCTTTTGCGGACGATCATTACTTGGAGGGGTTTCGTTGAGCCGCACACGCCGTATCGCACGCAGTCGCCACGCCATGCTGGCCGGGACCGCACTCATGGCCGCCGCGCTGACCGCCTGCGGGGGCGGCTCGGGCAGCGGGAAGGACGGCGGGAGCGGGTCCGGCGCGGCGGAGATGAAGAAGAAGCCGGACATGGCGATATCCGTGAACCTCACGGGCGATCAGGCCAAGCCCGGCGAGCCGGTGAAGGTGACCCTCGCCGAGGGGAAGCTGTCCCTGGTGAAGGTGTCCGACGGCAAGGGCGGTGAACTGCCCGGGAAGATAGCCGACGACGGCAAGTCGTGGACGTCGGAGCGCAACGCCTCGCCGGGCACGGACTACAAGGTCGAGGCGCAGAACACGGACAGCCAGAGCGCGAGCGCCCAGTTCAAGACGACCGCCGCGGACAAGGTGAACAAGGTCACGATCAACCCGGGCAAGGCCAATGGGGTGGTGGGCGTCGCCCAGCCGATCTCGATCGTGTTCGACAACCCGGTGAAGAACAAGGCCGAGGTCGAGAAGCACCTGAAGGTCACCACCTCGAACAACACCGAGGGCTCCTGGGGCTGGTTCAAGGACTACACCGGCAACGACCGGGTGGACTGGCGGCCGAAGGAGTACTGGAAGTCCGGGACCGACGTCAAGGTCGAGATGAACCTCAACGGGGTGGACTCGGGCCAGGGCGGCGGGATGTTCGTCAAGGACTACGACACCGCATTCAAGATCGGCAAGGACCGCCGGCTCGAGGTGAACCTCGACACCAAGAAGATGACGGTGACCGAGGACGGCCAGGCAGTGAAGACCATCCCGGTCTCGGCGGGCACGCCCGGCGGCCAGA
Source organism: Streptomyces sp. R33 (assembly GCF_041200175.1). NCBI lineage: Bacteria > Bacillati > Actinomycetota > Actinomycetes > Kitasatosporales > Streptomycetaceae > Streptomyces > Streptomyces sp. R33. Next base: position 2,147,887 of record NZ_CP165727.1, read on the forward strand.
AGGCCTCCTGGTCCGGGAAGATGGTGCTGATGTCCAAGGAGGGCACCATCCGGATGGACTCCCAGACGGTGGGCCTGGGCGACTCCTACGACAAGATGGTCGACTACTCGATGCGGGTGACCTGGTCGGGCATGTACATCCACGCCGCACCGTGGAACGCGGGCAACTTCGGCCGGGCCAACGCCAGTTCCGGCTGCGTGGGGATGAGCGACTCCGACGCGAAGGCACTCTTCGCCATGGCCCAGGTCGGCGACCTGGTCGAGGTCACCGGCGACGGCTCCAAGGGCAAGGCCGAGATCGGCAACGGCTACGGCGAGTGGAACCTGTCCTGGGACGAGTGGAAGGCCAAGAGCGCCCTGGCCGGCGGCGCGGGCGGCACTCCCCAGAACGGCTGATCCCCGCACTTGACACATATTCAATCGTTACCACCGCGTAACTTACCGATGGGTTACCTCCGGTAAGCCCCTCCGTTACCGTCGGGTCACTTTGACACCGGCGCACGCGAGGAGCGATTGATGGTCCGTACCGTCCGCACCACCCCCGCCGCGGCTGCCGTGGTGGCCGTACTGGCGGCGACCGCCCTGGGCCTGGCCCCCCACCAGGCCCAGGCGGCGCCCGCACCTGCTGCCGCAGCCGCGGCCGACGCCTCGACGGAGCTGCGTTTCCACGACATCCCCGGCTCCGGCGGGATCACCCTCAAGGGCAACGTGTTCACCCCGGCGGGCGCCCAGCCCGGCCGGAAATACCCGCTGGTCGTACTCCCCACCAGCTGGGGCATGCCGCAGATCGAATACATCGCGCAGGCCAGGAAACTCGCCGACGACGGCTACGTGGTGGTCAGTTACACCTCCCGCGGCTTCTGGCTCTCCGGTGGCGAGATCGAGGTGGCCGGCCCGCCGGACACCGCCGACGTCTCCGCCGTCATCGACTGGGCGCTGGCCAACACCCCTGCCGACGCCGCCCACATCGGCCTGGGCGGGGTCTCGTACGGCGCGGGCATCAGCCTGCTGGCCTCGGCGCACGACCCCCGGATCAAGGCCGTGGTCGCGCTCAGCGGCTGGGCCGACCTCATCGAGTCGATCTACTCGGGCCGCACCCAGCACCTCCAGGCCGCCGCGATGCTCGGCGGCGCCGGCTACCTCACCGGCCGTCCGGGCCCCGAACTCCGGCAGGTCCTGGGCGACTTCCTCGGCTCCCGGCTGGACCGGGAGGCGCAGATGATCGAGTGGGGCAAGAAGCGCTCGGCCGTGGAGCAGATCGACGAGATCAACGCCAACGGCGCCGCGATCATGCTCGGCAACGCCTGGGGCGACACCATCTTCCCGCCCAACCAGTACGCGGCCTTCTACGAGAAGCTGACCGGCCCCAAGCGCCTGGAGTTCCGGCCCGGAGACCACGCCACCGCCGAGGGAACCGGCCTGCTCGGGCTGCCCAACGACACGTGGACCAACGCCCACCGCTGGTTCGACCGCTACCTCAAGGGCGAGCGCAACGGTGTCGACACCGAGGCCCCGGTGCAGATCAAGTCCCGCAGCAACGACGGCTACGAGGGTTACCCCGACTGGAAGTCGGTCGGCTCCGGCGGCGTCGAGAAGCTCGCGCTCGCCGACGGCGAGCACCTCTTCGCGGGCGTCGACTCGGGCGCCGACGGCGGCGTCATCTTCCTCTCCAGCATCCTCGACCAGTTCGTCAAGGCGCCCCCGACCGCCTCCATCCCGCTGCTGCCCCGCGCCTTCGCCGCCGTCTGGCAGTCGCCGCGCCACGACGCGGACCGCCGCATCCGCGGAACGGTGAAGCTGCACACCACCGTCACCCCCACCGCCTCGAACGGCACCTTCGTCGCGTACCTCTACGACGTCGGCCCGCTCGGCATCGGCAAGCTCGTCAGCAACGCCCCGTACACCTTCCACGACAAGCCCCGGGGCCAGGCCTTCGGCGTGGACCTGGAGCTGTTCTCCACCGCCTGCGACGTGCCCGGGGGCCACCGGCTCGCCCTCGTGATCGACACCGTCGACCCCCTCTACATCGAGCACAACCCCACCGGCGCACAGCTGACCTTCTCCTCGCCGCGCACCGATCCCTCGTACGTCTCGGTACCTCTGCGCGAGCAGTGATCTGCGGCTGCTGCCGGACGGGGCGGCTCTTCGGAGCTACCGTGGACCGCCCGGCAGCACCGTTCCGGGTTCGGCCTCGGCGACGTCGACCACCTCGGTCTTCAGGCTGCGCCGCTCGAACCGCGCCACCCAGCCGGCGAACCAGGAGAGCAGCATGCACATCCCGATGTAGATCGGGGAGATGATCATCACGACCGGGATGAACGGGAGATCGTAGTCGAGGTTCGAGGCGATCAGCTTGCCCGCGTGCAGGAACTCCTCGTACGCCTTCTTCCAGTTGCCGTTCTTCTCGTTCGCCTCCAGGGCGTCGTCGAGGGCGAAGCGCAGGGCGCCGTCACGGCGCGGGACGCCGATCCCGTAGGGCTCCTGGGAGAAGGGCCTGCCGACCACCTTGAGCTCGTCGGGGACCTTGGCCGCGTAGCCGAGGAGGATGGAGCCGGCGGCGGAGCAGACCTTCCTGCCGGCGAGGCCCTCGGGCCCCTTGATGTCCTTCTCGTCCTTGCGGACGAGCAGGGACTGGCCGGCCGTGAAGTACGGGCCGGCGAAGCCGACCTGCTTCTTGCGGTTGTCGCTGATCGTGACCGCCAGCAGGGCGGCGACGAGGAGCAGGAGGCGGGCGCGCGGCCGCGCGCCGCGGGTTCCCTTCATCGGCCCGCCCTCAGTGCTTGAGGATCTTGGAGAGGAAGTCCTTGGCCCGTTCGCTCTCCGGGGCGGTGAAGAAGGCCTCCGGTGTCCGGTCCTCGACGATCCTGCCGTCGGCCATGAACACGACGCGGTTGGCGGCGGAGCGGGCGAAGCCCATCTCGTGGGTGACGACGACCATGGTCATGCCGTCGGCGGCGAGCTGCTGCATGACCTCCAGCACCTCGTTGATCATTTCGGGGTCGAGGGCGGAGGTGGGCTCGTCGAAGAGCAGTGCCTTGGGGTTCATGGCCAGGGCGCGGGCGATGGCGACGCGCTGCTGCTGGCCGCCGGAGAGCTGGGCGGGGTACTTCGGCGCCTGGTCGGCGAGGCCGACGCGGGCGAGCAGCTCCCGGGAGCGCTGGTCGGCCTCGTCCTTCTTGCGCTTCCTGACCTTCACCTGCGCGAGCGAGACGTTGGCGAGGACGGTCTTGTGCGCGAAGAGGTTGAAGGACTGGAAGACCATCCCGACGTCGGCGCGGAGCGCGGCCAGCTCCTTGCCCTCGTCGGGCAGCGGCTTGCCCTCGAGCCTGATCGTGCCCGACTCGATGGTCTCCAGGCGGTTGATGGTCCGGCACAGGGTCGACTTCCCGGAACCGGACGGGCCGATGATCACCACCACCTCCCCGCGGCCGACGGTGAGGTTGATGTCCTGGAGAACGTGCAACGCTCCGTAGTGCTTGTTGACGTCCCGCAGCTCGATCAACGGATCGACGGCCATGCGCTGCCCTGCCCACCTGTCGGAATCTCGAGGTCAGCGCAAACTATCCAGCCGCTGAAGAGCACTTCGCCTCGACACGCCTAAAGACGGCATAAAGCCCACGCGGTGATGAAACAGACCACGGATCCCGCGGAAGGGCTCAGCCCTCGGTGGCTTCGGCGTAGGCCTGGGAGAGCTCGGGGGATCCCGTCATCGCCCAGGAGACCCCCGACTCCACCACGTTCAGCTCGCGGCCCGACGCCAGGCGGATCACCGGCTGGCCGTTGGGCCACACCTGCCAGGCGGAGCCCAGCTTGGTCCGGATGATCACCGTCCCGAGGTAGAGGCCCGCGTCGTTGCCGAGCCAGGGCACGACCAACGGGTCCCGGCGCCAGCGGGGCATCAGCTGGTCGAGCGCCTCCAACGAGGCCGGGCTCTCGTCGAGTTCCAGCCCGGCCGCCCGCGCGTGGACGCGCAGCATCTCGCACTCCGAGAACAACTCGTTGACGCCCTCGGGGTCCTCCGCGAGGGCGGCGGCGAGCCCCGCACCCCGTTCCGTTTCGTGCCGGTTCAGCCAGTTGTCCAGGAAGGGGATGTTCATACCGCCCAGCCTGGCACCAGGATCCCGCGCTGGCCACAGGGCGCGCGGGATCCGTCCGCCTAGGCGTCCAGCGCCAGGTCCACGACCACGGGGGCGTGGTCCGAGGCGCCCTTGCCCTTGCGCTCCTCGCGGTCGACGTAGGCATCGGTGACGGCCTTGGTGAAGGGCTCGTTCCCGTAGACCAGGTCGATGCGCATGCCGCGGTTCTTGGGGAAGGCGAGCTGGCGGTAGTCCCAGTACGTGTACGGGCGGTCGTACTTGAGCGGGCGCGGCAGCACGTCGGAGAGCCCCGCGGCACGCAGTGCCTCCAGGGCGGCGCGCTCGGCGGGGGTCACGTGGGTCAGGCCCGCGAAGACCGCCGGGTCGTAGACGTCCTCGTCGGTGGGGGCCACGTTGAAGTCGCCGAGCACGGCGAACGGGCGCGGGCCGGCCGCGTCTTCGGCGACGGCCGTGGCCAGCGCGCGGAACCAGTCCAGCTTGTAGCCGTAGTGGTCGTGCTCGACCTCGCGGCCGTTCGGCACGTACACCGACCACAGGCGCACCCCGCCGCAGGTGGCGGAGATCGCCCGGGGCTCCTGGACGCCCTCGTAGTCGGGGCCGCCGGGCAGGCCCATGACCACGTCGTCCAGGCCGGCCTTGGAGATCAGGGCCACCCCGTTCCACCTGCCGGTGGCGTTGACGGCCGCCTCGTAGCCCAGCTCGCGCAGCTGCTCGTACGGGAACTGCGCCTCGGAGCACTTGGTCTCCTGGATGCACACGACATCCGTGCCGGAGCTCTCCAGCCAGGCCAGCAGGCGCGGCAGCCGGGCGGTGATCGAGTTGACGTTGAACGTGGCGATACGCATGCCGTCCAACCTACCGCCCGGCTCCGACAGTCACAGTTCGGCGGCGTCCCCGGCGGCGAGCCGCCCGTGGTGGGTGCCGCCCAGGGCCGCCAGGGCGTGGTCGTAGATCGGCCGGGCGATGTCCGAGAGGTAGGCGTCGTGGATGTCGATGGCCCGGCGCGGCTTGACCTCGCGCAGGTAGTCGATCACCTCGGCGACCTTGTTCCAGGGCGCGTGCACCGGCAGCATCAGGGTGTCCACGGGAACCTCGGGCACGGTCAGCGCGTCGCCGGGGTGGAAGAGCGAACCCTCCACCAGGTAGCCGACATTGGTGACCTGCGGGATGTCCGGGTGGATCACGGCGTGCAGCTCGCCGTGCACCTGGACCTCGAACCCGGCGGCGCTGAAGGCGTCCCCGTGACCGACGGTGTGCACGCGGCCGGGGTACGCCGGGGCCAGCCGCTCCGCGACGCTGCGCAGGGTCCACAGCGCGGCGGCCGGGTTCGCGTCGAGCGCCGCCCGCAGCCGGCCCTCGTCGAAGTGGTCGGGGTGCTCGTGCGTGACGAGCAGGGCGTCCGCCCCGAGCCCCGCGTCGGGCTCGCTGAACGCGCCCGGGTCGATGACGAGCACGCGCCCGTCCTTCTCCAGTTGGACACAGGAGTGCAGCCGCTTGGTGAGCTTCATGGGAGCAGGCTAGTCAGGCTACGGGGTCGCCGTGGACACCACGTAGACACGGGGCTTCTCCGGGTCCGTGAGGTCGACCGTGACGTCCCGGGTCGGGCGCGGGTTCGGCTGCTCCAGGGTGGTGCCGTACCAGGAGTTCTGCGGGCCCCAGCTCCAGCCCGCGACCGCGGCGTCGTGCGCCCCGACGGATACCTCGCGGCTCAGCTCGGCGCGGCTGGTGCCGACCTCGGCGAGGAAGGCGTCCAGGTCGGCAGGGGTGACCGCGAACTGCACGTACAGCCGGCTGGTGCGCCAGTTGTTGGTCTCGAGGAACCCGACCCGCCAGGCCTTCGGCGGGATCGGCACCTCGTAGATGCTGCGCTGCACCTTGGACGGCCAGCCGGGGCGCACCTTGGTCGCGCCGACCTTGGCGGCCTTGTCGCGGCCGCTCTCGCGGCTCTGCTGCGCGGACACGGCGAGGTAGCCGGCGGGCACGCCGACCAGCAGCAGGATGATGATCGCCGTGATCCAGCGGCGCCGGACGACGTGCCGCCGGTCCTCCACCGGCAGGGGGGCGGCGGGGGTGCCGCCCTCGTCGGGGGCCGGCGCCTGGCGGGGCAGGGAGGGCGGGGTCACTGCGCGCCCCCCTCGGGGAGGTCCGCGGCCTGGGGATCCGAGGCCTTGAGATCCGCGGCCTCGGCCTCGGCGGCCTTGGCCTCGGCCGCCCTGCGCTCCGCCGTGGCCGGGGAGTCGATCAGGCCCCACTGCGCATAGCGCTCGTACCGCTCGACGCGCCGGCGCGTGGCGCGGCGGAAGCGGCGCGCGACGAGCCGGGCCAGGTCGGCGGCTCCGACCATGCCGGCCTCGGGGCCGAGCTGGGCCTTGGCGATCCGGGCCTCGGGGCGGTAGCCGCGGCCGGTGAGGTGGCGCCGGAAGGCGTCCCGGGCGGGGCCGATCAGCAGGTCGTCGGCGGCGCTGACGCCGCCGCCGATGACGAAGCAGGAGGGGTCGAGGGCGGCGGCGAGGTTGGCGATGCCGACGCCGAGCCACTGACCGATGTCCTCGAGGAGCTCGACGCACATGGCGTCGCCCTCGCGGGCCAGCTCGGTGATGAGCGGCCCGGTGATCTCCGAGACGTTGCCGCCGACCCTGGCGATGATCTCGTGCGCGACCGGGGAGTCGGCGGCGGCCAGCTCGCGGGCCTCGCGCACCAGGGCGTTGCCGGAGCTGTACTGCTCCCAGCAGCCGCGGTTGCCGCACGGGCAGCGGTGGCCGCCGGGGACCACCTGCATGTGGCCGAACTCGCCGGCGACCCCGAAGCGGCCGCGCTTGACCTGGCCGCCCTCGAGGATCGCGCCGCCGATGCCGGTGCCGAGGGTGATCATGACGAGGTGGTCCTCGCCGCGCCCGGCCCCGAAGCGCCACTCGGCCCAGGCAGCGGTGTTGGCATCGTTGTCCACCATGACCGGGACGGCGAGCCGGGACTGCAGCGCGTCGCGCAGCGGCTCGTCGCGCCAGGCCAGGTGGGGTGCGAACAGCACCCGGGAGCGGTCGGCGTCGACCCAGCCGGCCGCGCCGATGCCCACGGCGTGGACGTCGTGCCGGTCGGACAGGTCGAGCACCAGCTCGACGATGGTGTCCTCGACGACCTTGGGGCTCTTGGACTTGTCCGGGGTCTCGGTGCGGATCTTCTCGAGGATGATCCCGTCGGCGTCGACGACGCCGGCCATCACCTTGGTGCCGCCGATGTCGATGCCGACGGTCGGGACGCGCGGGGCGGTCAGGTGCGACCGGCGCTCACGGGTCCCGATGGTCCGCAGGACGGTGCCTCGCGCGGACCCCCGGTGGGTGAGCGTGAAGTCCCGGTACGTGCTCATCGAGTCGTGTCGTCCCTCAGGGTGCGGTGGTGCCGGACGCCGGATCGGCTGCTCCGGACGGGTGGTCCGGTCCTGATTCTGCCACCCGCTCCAGTTCGTGGCTCAGCTCGTCCAGCTCGGAGCCGCCCGCCATCTGCCGGGTGAGCTCGTCCAGGGTGATCGAGTCGCGGGTGTGGCTGCCGGCCATGGCGCCGCGCTTGAGCAGCACGAAACGGTCCCCGACCAGGTAGGCGTGGTGCGGGTTGTGGGTGATGAGGACCACGCCGAGGCCTTCGTCACGGGCGGCGGCGACGTACTTGAGGACCACGCCGGACTGCTTCACGCCGAGGGCGGCGGTGGGCTCGTCGAGGACGAGGACCTTCGCGCCGAAGTAGACGGCGCGGGCGATGGCCACGCACTGCCGCTCGCCGCCGGACAGGGTGCCGATCGGCTGGTCGACGTCGCGCAGGTCGATCCCCATGCGCAGCAGCTCGGCGCGGGTGGTCTCGCGCATGAACTCCACGTCGAGGCGGCGCAGGGGGCCGCGGCCCTTGGTGGGCTCGGAGCCGAGGAAGAAGTTCCGCCACACGGGCATGAGCGGGACGACGGCCAGGTCCTGGTAGACGGTGGCGATGCCGTGGTCGAGGGCGGCGCGCGGGTTGGCGAGCGCCGTCTCCTCGCCCTCGATCTCGAAGCTGCCGGCGTCGTGCCGGTGCAGCCCTGCGATGATCTTGATGAGGGTGGACTTGCCGGCGCCGTTGTCGCCGAGGACACAGGTGATCTCGCCGGCGTGGACCTCCAGGGAGACCCCCTGGAGCGCGCGGATGTTCCCGTAGTACTTGCTGACGTCGGTCATCTTCACGAGCGCCGACGCGGGAGCCTCGCCGCCCGCGGTCTTGGACACGGTCTGGGTCATCACTTCGCCTCCGCCCGCTTGCGGACCCATGCGTTGAGCAGCGTGGCCAGCAGGAGCATCGCGCCGAGGAAGAACTTGAACCAGTCCGGGTTCCACTGGGCGTACACGATGCCGTTGCTGGTCATGCCGAAGATGAAGGCGCCGACGGCCGAGCCGACGGCCGAGCCGTAGCCGCCGGTCATCAGACAGCCGCCGATGACGGCGGCGATGATGTAGAGGAACTCGTTGCCCACGCCCTCGCCCGACTGGACCACGTCGAACGAGAAGAGGATGTGCTGCCCGGAGATCCAGGCGCACAGGGCGACGCCCATGTAGAGGCCGATACGGGTCTTGACGACCGGGACGCCGGTCGCGCGGGCCGCGTCCGCCCCGCCGCCGACCGCGAAGATCCAGTTTCCGGCGCGGGTGCGCAGCAGGATCCAGGTGGCGACGGCGACCAGGGCCAGCCACCACAGGATGGTGACTTTCAGCGTGACCGAGCCGATGTTCCACTGCGAGGCGAAGAGCGCGCGGGCGGAGGAGAAGCCCTCCATGTCGGCGATGGTCTTGGTCGAGACGGAGCCGCTGATCAGCTTGGTGAAGCCGAGGTTCAGGCCCGTCAGCATCAGGAAGGTGCCGAGCGTGATGATGAAGCTCGGCAGCTTGGTGCGGGTCAGCATGAACCCGTTGAAGAAACCGATGGCCAGGGTGACCAGCAGGGACACCCCGACGCCCACCCACACGTTGGCGGTCATCTGGTAGCTGAACATCGAGCTGACCAGCGCCGAGGTGGTGACCATGACGCCGGCGGAGAGGTCGAACTCGCCGCCGATCATCAGCAGCGCCACCGGGCAGGCCATGATCCCGATGGTGGAGGCCGAGTACAGGATCGTGCTCAGGCTGGAGGCCTGCAGGAAGCTGGGCGCGGCGAAGGAGAAGAAGACGAAGACGGCGGCCGCGCCGACGACCGCGCCCAGCTCGGGGCGGCCGAGCAGCTTGCGGACCAGGGAGGTCGGGGCGAGCCGCTCGTCGACGGCCGTTGCCGTGCTCATCGGCTGCCCCGCTTGATGAACTCCTCCAGCTTGGCGGCCTCGTCGGCCGTCACGATCTGCGGTCCGGTGAGTACGGGGCGGCCGCCGCCGAGCACGTTCGCGTTGTAGCGGTACAGCCAGAGCAGGTCGATGGCCTCGTAGCCCTGGAGGTAGGGCTGCTGGTCGACGGCGAACCCGAGGGCGCCGGACTTGAGGTCTCGGGCGACGGACGCGTTGAGGTCGAAGGTGTCGACCTCGGCCTTGCTGCCCGCCGCGTCCTTCGCCTTGATCGCGGTCGGGGCGAAGGGGGCGCCGAGGGTGACGATCGCGTCGACGGACGGGTCGGCCTGGAGCTTCGCCTGGACTGCCGCCTGGACGGAGGGCATGTTGGTGCCCTCGACGTACAGGTTCTCCATGACCCCGCCGAAGGTCTTCTTCGCCCCGGCGCAGCGCTGCTCGTGGCCGACGTTGCCCTGCTCGTGCAGGACGCAGACGGCCTTCTTCTTGCCGCGCTTGGTCAGCTCGGTGCCGACCGCCTCGCCGGCGATCGTCTCGTCCTGGCCGATGTGGGTCAGGGCCCCGTACGCGCCGGACTGCTCGGACCCGGAGTTGACCGTGATCACCGGGATGCCGGCCTTGACGGCCTTGGCGACGACGTCCTTGAGCGCCTCGGGCTTGGCCAGGCTCACCACGATCCCGTCGACCTTCTGGTCGATGGCGTTCTGCACGAACTGGGCCTGCTGCTGTGCCTGGTCGTCGTGGGCGTAGACGAAGTTGATGTTGTCCTTCGCCGCGGCTTCCTTGGCGCCCTTCTGGACGATGTCCCAGAAGGTGTCGCCGTCGCCCGCGTGGGTGACCATCGCGAAGGTCCAGCGCGGGGTGGACACCGCGGGCCGGCCCGCCTGGGCGGCCTTCGCCCGCTCCTCGGCACGCTTGCCGCCCGTACTGCTGCAGCCCACGAGGGAGGCTCCCAGTACCGTCGCGAGCACGGCGCCCACGACGCGTACCCCTGTCCGAACCCTAGCCACGTCTGCGTGCCCTTCCCTCGTGCTGTGTCATCTGCGGTCTGCTGCTGTCAAAGCGGTCATTACGGTTCCAGCCGCTCAGTATCCGCCACAGTGGACCATGTGCGGTCATCGGGGCCTTCCAGGCGATCTGGGCCAACTTTGCCATCGATGGCCCCTCCGGGCAGATTGACAGCCACCCCTGACGGGGTCAGGTTGAGTGCATGCGCATCGGGGTGATCGGAACGGGCCGGATCGGCTCCTTCCACGCGGCGGCACTGGCCCGCCACCCGGACGCCGGCTCGCTGCTGCTCGCCGACGCCGATCCCGCGCGGGCGGCGCGCGTCGCCGACCGGCTGGGGGCGACCGCCGCGCCCTCCGTGGAGCAGGTCTTCAAGTGGGGCGTGGACGCCGTGGTCGTGGCCTGCGCCACCGACGGGCACGCGGAGCTGGTCCTGCGGGCGGTCCGCGGCGGACTCCCCGTGTTCTGCGAGAAGCCCCTGGCCACCGACCTCGCGCGGACGCTGGCCGTGCTGCGCGAGGTGACGGCCGTGGACGGGGTGCTCCAGCTGGGCTTCATGCGCCGCTTCGACGCGGGCTGCCGCACCGCGCGCGAGCTGGTGCGCTCCGGAGCCCTGGGCCGGCTGCACACCGTACGGACGATGACCGCCGATCCGGCGCCGCCGCCCGCCGCGTACCTGGCGACGTCCGGAGGCCTGTACCGGGACTGCCTGGTGCACGACTTCGACATGGTCCGCTGGGTGACCGGGCACGAGGTGGCGGAGGTCTACGCGACCGGCTCCGACGCGGGTCCGGCGATGTTCCGCGAGGTCGGCGACGTGGACACCGCCGTCGCCGTCCTCACCCTGGACGACGGGACCCTGGCCACCTGTACGGGCACCCGGTGCAACGGCGCCGGATACGACGTGCGGATGGAGCTGGCCGGGGAGCTCGACCAGGTCTCCTCCGGGCTGGACGACCGTACGCCGATCGCCTCGACCGAACCGCAGGGACCGCCCCCGGCGAGCAAGCCGTGGACGGGGTTCCTGGAGCGGTTCGGCCCTGCGTACGAGGCGGAGCTGGCGGCCTTCGTCCGGCTGGTGCGCGGGGAGGGCCCCAACCCGTGCGACGGCCGGGAGGCGCTCGCCGCGCTGCGGATCGCGGAGGCCTGCGAGCTGTCGCGCCGGGAGCGCCGCCCGGTCCGGATGACGGAGCTCCCGGACCTGTAGGCCCCCCGGGCAGGGGTGCGGGAGGGAATCGGACACGGACGGCGGCTACCAGCGCACCGGCAGCCGGGTCACGCCCCGGATCAGACTGCCCCCGATGTACGTCGGGGCCTCCCCGGCCGGGTCCTCGGCGAGGTCCGGGAAGCGCTCCAGCAGGCCGCGGATCGCGATGCGGCCCTCCATCCGGGCGAGCGGGGCGCCGATGCAGAAGTGCAGTCCGTGCCCGAAGGCGAGGTGGCCCTGCGGGGCGCGCCGGACGTCGAACGTGTCGGGGGCCTCGTACCGCACGGGGTCGCGGTCCGCGCCGGCCAGCGAGACGAGGACGGTGGCCCCGGCCGGGACGGCGGTGCCGCCTATCTCCATGTCCTCGCGGGCGTAGCGGTAGGTGGTGTTCTGCACCGGGCCGTCGTAGCGGAGCATCTCCTCGATCGCGCCGTCGAGCAGGCCGTCGTAGTCGGCGCGCAGGGCGGCCAGCTGGTCCGGGTGGGCCAGCAGGGCGCGCGTGCCGTTGGAGATGAGGTTGACGGTGGTCTCGTGGCCGGCAATGAGCAGCAGGAAGGCCATGCCGATCAGCTCGTCGGGCGACAGCGCGTCGCCGTCCTCGTCCCGGGTCCGGATGAGCGCGCTGAGCAGGTCCTCGCCGGGGTCCTTGGCCTTGGCCTCGACGAGCTCCGCGAGGTAGTCGCCGAGTTTCTGGTGCGCGGTGGTGCTCGGGTTGACGGAGGTGGGCGCGAGGACCTCCTTGGACCAGTAGCTGAAGCGCTCGCGGTCCAGGTCGGGGACGCCGAGGAGTTCACCGATGACGGTCATGGGCAGCGGGAAGGCCAGGGCCTTGATCAGGTCGGCGGTGCGCTGCGGGCGGTCCGCCATCGCGTCGAGCAGATCGTCGGTGATCTGCTGGACGCGGGGGCGCATGGCCTGCACGCGGCGGGCGGTGAACTCGCGGGCGACCAGGCGGCGCAGCCGGGTGTGGTGCGGCGGGTCGGCCTCCAGCATGTTGCTGTTGGCGGGGGTGGTCGCGACACCCGGCAGGACTGCGCTGCTGATCCAGTTCTTCGACAGACCCGGGTGGTTGAGGGCGTGGCGGGCCTCTTCGTAGCCGACGACCAGGAAGGTGGGCGCGTACTCGGGGGCCGTGACCTCGACTTGGTGCACCGGTCCCGCCGCGCGCAGCCGGGCGTAGAAGGAGTAGGGGTCCGCGTGGAAGTCTGCGTCGCTCACGCTGATGTCCGGTTGTGGCATGCAGTCACATTAATGTGACTGCTCAGTACGGGGCCCGGCGATTTCCGGTCACGCGTGCCGGATCATCCGGTCACGGCACGGCGGCCCCAGGCGGTGCCTCCGAGGACGAGGGCGGCGCCTGCGAGGCCGGCCGGGCCGAGGTGTTCGCCGCCGATGGCGATGCCGGCCGCGGCCGCCCACAGGGGTTCGGTGCCGAGCAGCAGGCTGACCCGGGAGGGCGAGGAGCGGCGTACGGCCCACATCTGCACGAAGAAGGCGAAGAGCGTGCAGAAGACGGAGAGGAAGGCGAGCCCCGCCCATTCGGCGGCCCCGAATCCGGCGGCGGCCGCCCAGGGGCCGTCCCCGGTGCCGGGCACGGCGGCCAGCACGGCGAAGACGAGGACGGCGCCGCCGAACTGAACGGTGGTCAGCGACAGCGAGTCGGCGTCCTGGACGGCCTTGATCCGCGCCATCAGCAGGACGTGCAGGGTCCGGGCGAGCGCCGCGCCGAGGATGAGCAGGTCGCCGAGGCCGGGGACGGTGAACCCGGCGCCCTGGGTGAGCAGGACGACCCCGGCGACGGAGGCCGCGGCGCCCGCGAGGAAGGCGCCCGACGGGGCCTTGCGCCGTACGGCGGCCTCGGCGAGCGGGGTGAAGATCATGGTCAGGCTGATGATCAGCCCGGCGTTGGTGGCGGAGGTGTGGACGACCCCGTAGGTCTCCAGCAGGAAGATCCCGCCGAGTACGAGCCCCAGCAGGCCCGCGCCGCGCAGCTGCCCGGCGGTGAGCGCCCGCAGCCGCTGCCACCCGGCGACGGCGAGCACGGGCAGCACGACCGCGAAGCGCAGGACGAGGACGGCGATCACGGTGTGGCCCGTGGTGATGCCCTTGGCGGCGAGATAGCTGCCGCCCCAGACGACGGCGACGGCCAGGACGGGCAGATCGGCGAACCAGGCCCGGCGGGGGGCGGCAGTGCGTGCAAGGAGGGCGGACGAGCTCACCAGGGACTCTCCATCGGCGTGAAGCGGGTGGAGACTGCGGCGGCTCCCTCGGGCGCGGCTCACCGTACCCGAGCCGATCATGGCGGTCGAGCGGTTTCACGCGGGCTGCACCGGGGGCCCGCCCGGGCCCCGGCCGGCGCGGGCGGGATCAGTCGAAGGCGGCGAAGGTGGCCCGGCCCGTCGGGCGGTACGTGAGGATGGCGGCGCCGTTCGGCGTCGTGCGCGAGGCGGTCAATTCGTAGGCCGTCGGCAGCCCGCCCGTCGGGAACAGCCGCCGCCCGGCGCCCAGGAACACGGGGTACACCTCCAGGTTCAGCTCGTCCACGAGGTCCCGCACCAGCAGCCACTGGGCCAACTGCCCGCTCCCGTGGACCTGGAGCTCGCGGTGCCCCTCCAGCCCGTCCTTGATCCGCACGATCTCGCTCTGGAGCTGCTCGCCGTCGATGACGGTGGTCCCCGCCCAGGCCGGCTCCTTGAGCGTGGTGGAGGCCACGTACTTGGGCAGGCCGTTCAGCCGGCTCGCGATCGGGTCGGTGGGGTCGGTCCTCTTCGGCCAGTAGTCGGCGAAGATCTCGTACGTCCGGCGCCCGAGCAGGAAGGCCCCGGCCCGGTCGAACAGCTCGGTGGTGAACGCGCCCACGCCCTCGTCGTAGAACGGGGTCAGCCAGCCGCCGTACGCGAACCCGCCGCCGGGGTCCTCCTCGGGCCCGCCGGGGGCCTGCATCACTCCGTCGAGGGTCACGAAGGTGGTGAGGGTCAGCTTGCCCATGACTTTGCGCTCCTTGCGTCCGGTCTCTCCTGTGCGGGTTCCCCTGCACGGGTTCAGACTCCCGGCAGCCCCGGAACTCATCGGGGCGGCGCGCGCGAACGCGAGGTCCGATTCCCGCCAGCGCCCGCACCCCTCCCCCTATTTCATTGAACCCGCAACGACTTATCGGACCGAGACGAGGGAGAAGACCATGGGCACCAACGACGCGGTGGTGGCACTGGTGACCGGCGGCAGCCGCGGCATCGGGGCGGCCACTGCCCTGCGGCTGGCGCAGGACGGCATCGACGTCGCGCTGACCTACGTCAGCGGCGCGGAGGCCGCGGCCGAGGTCGTGGGCGAGATCGAGGCGCTCGGCCGCCGCGCCCTGGCGGTCCGGGCCGACGTGGGCGACCCGGCGCAGGCGGTCGCCGCGGTGGAGGAGACCGTACGGGGCCTCGGGCGGATCGACGCACTCGTCAACAACGCGGGCATCGGCGTACTCGGGCCGCTGGACGCCCTGACCCTGGCCGATGTGGACCGGGTACTGGCGGTCAACGTGCGCGGCGTGTTCCTGACCACCCAGGCCGCGGCCGCACGCATGGGCCCCGGCGGCCGGATCGTCACCATCGGCAGCTGCATGGCCGCGCGGGTCCCCGGTCCGGGCGGCACCCTGTACGCGATGAGCAAGGCCGCGCTGACCGGCCTGAACAAGGCGCTGGCGCGGGAGCTCGGCGGGCGCGGCATCACCGCGAACCTCGTGCATCCGGGCCCGGTGGACACCGACATGAACCCGGCGGACGGCCCCCACGCCGCCGCGCAGAGCGCACTGACGGCCCTCGGCCGCTTCGGCAGCGCGCCGGAGGTGGCGGGGCTGGTGTCCTTCCTCGCGGGCCCGGACGCCGCCTATGTGACGGGCGCCGAGTTCGCGGTGGACGGCGGCCACGCGGCGTGACGCCCACGGGATACGCCGATGGGGCGCACCGATTGCGGTGCGCCCCATCGGGCCGTGCGGGCCCCGGGGGTGTCGGCCCCCGGGGCAGTCACGGGGACGGCGTCAGCCGCCCAGCTCCTGGTGGCGGGCGGTCAGCGCGGCCGCGCCGGCCTCCGTCAGCGAGCCGTACAGGCGCAGGCGGGAGAAGCCGCCGTCCGGGAAGATGTCGATCCGGACGTGGGTCCCGACCGCCGGGGTGTCCAGCACGAAGCGGTGGTTGGTGTCGGGCTGCAGCCGGGTGCGCGGCAGGAACTCCGTCCACTCGCCCTCCTCGCCGGACTTGACGGACAGCGAGGCCCAGCCGGCCGAGTTGCCCTTGAGGTAGGCGGTGTCGATCTCGACGGCGCGGATCTCGGAGTCGGCCACCAGCTGGTAGCGGATCCAGTCGTTGCCGTTGTCGCGGCGCCGCGCGGTCTCCCAGCCGTCGTCCATCTTGCGGGAGCGGCCCGGGTTGATGGTGTTGGTCGGCGGGGAGTAGAAGCGGTTGGAGGCGTCCTGGACGGAGCCGCCGTTCTCCAGGGCGACGACGTCGAAGGTGCCGAGGGTGGCCAGCCACGCCGGGTCCGGTACGACCTCGCCGTACACGCGCAGGCGGGCGATGCCGCCGTCGGGGTGCTGGTTGACGCGCAGGTGCGTGAAGCGCTGCTCGGCGGTGACCTCGAAGCCGTTGGCCGCGTGGCCGCCGACCGGGGTGCGCGCGACCAGGGTCGTCCACTTGACGTCGCCGCCGAGGAGCTCCTCCGGGGTGGGCGCGAGGGCGCCTTCCCAGTTGGTGCCCTCGATGGAGACGGCCTGCGGCATGTTGCCGCGGAAGTGGGCGGTGTCGACGACGATGCCGCGGATCACGCCGGGGGCGCCGAGGCGGACCAGCGCGTAGTCGTGGTCCTCGGGGGTGGGCCAGGGCTGGGTGGCGGAGACGCCGCGGCGGCGGCGGGTCTCCCAGCCGTCCATGATCTTGCCCTTGTGGCCGAAGTGCTCCGGGTCGAAGTGCGCGGCCTCGGCGATGAGCAGGTTCTCGCGCTGCGCGAAGAACTCGTCGTTGGCGAAGGTGACACCGGCGCCCAGCTCACGGGCGGCGAGGTTCGCGTACTGGGTGAACGGGAAGTCCGCGGTGCGGTAGTCCGCGTACGGGTCGCCGCCTCCGTACGGGTTCGCGTTACCGGTGAAGGATTCAATCGCCACTGGTCAGTTCTGCCTTTCGAGGAGTCGGCCCGTGGGCTCGGTCGGGGTGCCGTGGTCGGCGATCTGCGTACCGCGCAGCCAGGTGGACTTCACGACGCCGTGCAGGGTCTTGCCCGCGTACGCCGTGACCCGGTTGCGGTGGTGCAGTTCCGCGGGATCCACGGTGAAGGTCTCTTCGGGGGCCAGCACGGCGAAGTCGGCGTCGCGGCCGGCCTCGATCGCGCCCTTGTCGGCGAGGCCCGCGAGGGCGGCCGGGGCGGCGGACATCCAGCGCACGACGTCCTCGAGGGTGCGTCCGCGGCGCCGGGCCTCGGTCCAGATCGCCGGCAGGCCGAGCTGCAGGGAGGAGATGCCGCCCCACGCGGTGGCGAAGTCGTCCGTCTTCAGGTCCGCCGTGGAGGGCGAGTGGTCGGAGACGATGCAGTCGATGGTGCCGTCGGCGAGCGCGTCCCACAGGAGGTCCTGGTTGGCGGCCTCGCGGATGGGCGGGCAGCACTTGAACTCGCTGGCGCCGTCGGGCACTTCCTCGGCGGTGAGGGTGAGGTAGTGCGGGCAGGACTCGACGGTGATCTTGACGCCCTCGGCCTTGGCGGCGGCGATCAGCGGCAGCGCGTCGGAGGACGACAGGTGCAGGACGTGGACGCGCGCGTTCAGCCGCTTCGCCTGGGCGATCAGGTTCCCGATCGCGGTGTTCTCGGCGTCGCGCGGGCGGGAGGCGAGGAAGTCGGCGTACTTGGGCCCGGGGACGGCCGGCGCGGAGTCGAGGTGGTGCGGGTCCTCGGCGTGCACGATCATCAGGCCGCCGAAGCCGGTGATCTCGGCGAGGGAGGTGGCCAGCTGCTCCTGGTCGAGCTCGGGGAACTCGTCGACGCCGGAGGGCGACAGGAAGCACTTGAAGCCGTACACGCCGGCGTCGTGCAGCGGCGCCAAGTCCTTGACGTTGTCCGGCAGGGCGCCGCCCCAGAAGCCGACGTCCACGTGCGCCTTGGTGCGGGCGACCTCCTGCTTGACGCGGAGGTGGTCGACCGTGGTGGTCGGCGGCAGGGAGTTCAGCGGCATGTCGAGGATCGTCGTGACGCCTCCGGCCGCGGCGGCGCGGGTGGCCGTCCAGAAGCCCTCCCACTCGGTGCGGCCCGGGTCGTTCACGTGCACGTGGGTGTCGACCAGGCCGGGGAGCAGGACGTCGTCGCCGAAGTCCTCGAGCCGGGCGCCGGCCGGCACCTCGGCGTCGTGCGGCAGTACGGCGACGATCTTCCCGGCGGCGACGGCGACCGAAGCGGCGCGCGTCCCCCCGGGGGTGATGACGCGAGTCGAGCGCAGTACCAGTTCCACGTCGTCGGACACGCCGGAACCTCCCCATCTACTTCCACAGAGCGAAATTCAACGTTCTGTTGACGGAGTCTCGCCGCCGATCCGGAGCCAGTCAAGAGCGCCCGGACAGAGCACTGACACACCGGTGTCGCAATTGGATGTTTCCACAGGATGGAATTAAGATTTCACTATCCAGAATGTAGCTATCACCACCGGGGGCGGTCGGGTAACTTCCCGAGGACGTCCGCCACCCGGACAAACCCCCTCTGACCGGCGGGGACGGCTTCGACCCGGCTCTAGGGCCGACGCCGACCGACCGGTAGGCTGCTTCCTTGCCTGCCAGCACCGAAAGGACCGCGCCGTGCCGACGTCCAGCGCCAGCACCACCGACGCTTCCGCGAAGCCCACCGCCGCCAGCGGTGGCGTTCAGTCCCTTGAGCGCGCCTTCGATCTGCTCGAACGCATGGCCGATGCCGGGGGCGAGGTCGGCCTCAGCGAGCTCTCCACCGCCAGCGGTCTGCCGCTGCCGACCATCCACCGCCTCATGCGCACCCTGGTGGCATGCGGCTACGTCCGGCAGCAGCCCAATCGACGGTACTCCCTCGGGCCCCGGCTGATCCGCCTCGGCGAGTCCGCGTCGCGCCTGCTGGGGACCTGGGCCCGGCCGTACCTCGCCCGCCTGGTCGAGGAGACCGGCGAGACGGCGAACATGGCCCTGCTCGACGGGGACGAGATCGTCTACGTCGCCCAGGTGCCGTCCAAGCACTCCATGCGCATGTTCACCGAGGTCGGCCGCCGCGTGCTGCCGCACTCCACCGGTGTGGGCAAGGCGCTGCTCGCGTACACCCCCGCGGAAGAGGTACGGGCGCTGCTGGCGCGCACCGGGATGCCGGCCGCGACCGAGAAGACCATCACCACGCCGGAGGGCTTCCTGGAGGCCCTGGAGCAGGTCCGCAAGGTGGGCTACGCGGTCGACGACAACGAGCAGGAGATAGGAGTCCGCTGCCTGGCCGTGTCGGTGCCGAACTCGCCGACCGCCGCAGCGATCTCCATCTCGGGTCCGGCCGGCCGGGTGACCGAGGCCGTGGCCGAGTCGTTCGTGCCGATCCTGCAGAACGTCGCCGCCGACCTGTCCGTGGCCCTGCAGAGCCAGAACCCCGCGTAGGTTCCGGCGCGGGAGTCCCCCCGTACGTACGCCAAGGCCCCGGCCCCCGCTGATGCGCGGGGCCGGGGCCTTGGCGTACGGAGCGGCTCAGGCGGCCGGGACCGTCTCGGTCTCGGACTCCGTCAGGCGGCCGTCCGTCATCGTCGCCGTCCGGTCCATCCGCTCCAGGTGCGCGTGGTCGTGGGTGACCAGGACGGTCGCGGTGGAGCGCTCGCGGGTCAGCGTGACCAGCAGGTCGAGCACGGCCGCCCCGCGCTCGTGGTCCAGGGCGCTCGTGGGCTCGTCGACCAGGAGCACGGCAGGCTCGTTCATCAGCGCACGGGCGATGTTGATGCGCTGGCGCTGGCCGCCGGAGAGCTGGTGGGGGCGCTTGTCGGCCTTGTCGGCCAGGCCCACCGCGTCCAGCAGTTCCAGCGCACGGCGGCGCAGCGTCCGCGACGGGCGGCCCGACAGGTGCGCCATCACCTGGAGCTGCTCGGCGGCGGTGAGCGAGGCCAGCAGGTTCGGCTGCTGGAAGACGATGCCGATCTTCTCGCGGCGCAGGGCCGACTTCTCGGCCGCGCTCAGCCGCGCGGTGTCCTGGCCGGCCACCACCACCTGCCCGGAGTCCGGGGTGACCAGCGTGGCCGCGACCGCCAGCAGACTGGACTTGCCGGAACCGGAGGGTCCGATCACCGCGGTCAGCGTGCCCGCGGGTACGTCCAGCCGGACCCGGTCGAGGGCGGTGAGCCGGCTCTCGCCGTCCGGATAGGTGAGCGTGACGTCGTGCACGAGGAGGGTCATCGGGCGCTCCCTAGGGCGGTCAGGGGGTCGACGGCGGTGATCCGCCGGATGGACAGGGCCGCACCCAGCGCACCGAGCACGATCATGATCGCGGCCGGCACGAGGACGGTCGCGGTGTCGAGGACGAAGGGCACGTCGCCCCCGCTGATCAGCGCGCCGAACCCGGCGGCCAGCGCCGTGCCGAGGCCGGTGCCGATCGCGAGCATGATCACGGCCTGGCCGAGCGCGTCCTTCAGCAGGTACGGCGTGGAGGCGCCCAGCGCCTTCAGCACGGCGACGTCCCCGCTGCGCTGGATCGTCCACACGGTGAAGAAGGCCCCTATGACCAGGGCCGAGATGACGAAGAGGAAGCCGCGCATCAGCTGGAGCGAGCCGTTCTCGGCCTGGTAGGACCCTATGGCGCCGAGCGCCTCGTCAATGGTCTTGGCCTTGGTGGCGGCCGCCGCGTCACCGGCGGCGAGGTCCGCCGGCCCGGCGAGGTCGAGCGCGACCACGGTGGCGAGGGTGTCGAGGGAGGTGCCGGGGTTGCCGATGCGCTGCCAGTCACCCAGGTCCGCCCAAACGACGGGGGTGTGGCTGTAGGCGGCGGTGCCGGAGACGGCGGCCACGGTCAAATCGAGCGGGCCGATCTTCAGCTTGCCGCCGGCGGCGAGGCCGCCGAGTTCCTTCGCGGCCTTCTCGGTGAGGACCACCTGCCCCTGGGCGAGGCCGCTGCCGCGCGGCGGGAGGGGGCCGGCCGGGTCGACGCCGAACACGGAGACGGCGGCGGTGCGCTCACCCGCCGCCGCGTTGGTGGTGCGGATGCCGAGCGGCTGCGCCGACTTCACACCGGGCTGCGCCCGCCAGGCCTGCCAGGCCTTCTCGGGCACCTGGGAGTTGGTGAAGGACACCTTCTGCTCCCCCGTCGGCGCGGCGAAGGCCAGGTGGGTGGCGGGCAGGCCGGTGACGGCCGAGACGTTCTCCCGGGCCAGGCCGGCGGTGAGCCCGGACAACAGGCCGACCAGCAGCGTGATCAGCAGTACGACCGAGCCCATGAGGGCGAAGCGGCCCTTGGCGAACCGTAGATCTCTCCATGCGACGAACATGATCCCCACCCTGGTCTCCGGCGCGGGCCCGGGGCATCGCGCCACGGTAGTGATCCTGGTATCGAACGACGCATCCGGACATCAAACTTTCGATTGACCGGGAGGCGCAGGGCCGCGCTTAGGCTGGTCGGGCCATGGCTGCTCCTCCGCGATCCCCCGCTCCGCGCCCTCTCACCCCCGTCTCGCGCATCCTGCGCCTGTGCCTGCACGCGCTGCTGTTCGGGCTGCTCGCGCTGGCCGCCGGGCGGGCCGTCACCGACTCCGCGCCGCGGGCCGGCTGGGTGGTCGCCGCCTGCGCGGTGCTGGCCGCCGTGTACGCGGCCGGCGTACTGACCCCCGCGGTGCACCGCTCGCAGCGCGCCGGGGCGGTGTGGCTGGCCGGGCTGGGCGCGGCCTGGGCGACGCTGCTGGTGGTCTCCCCCGACGGGCTGTGGATCGCGTTCCCGCTGTACTTCCTGGAGCTGCACCTGCTACGGCTGCGCTGGGGCGTCGCCGCCGTCGCGGTGACGGCGTGCGCGGCGATCGGCGGTTTCCTGGCGCACGCGCAGAGCGGCGCGGTGTCGCCCGGGGCCTTCCTCGGGCCGCTGCTCGGCGGGGCCGTGGCGGTGGCGACCGTACTGGGCTACCAGGCGCTGTACCGCGAGAGCGAACGCCGCCGCGAGCTGATCGAGGAGCTCATCGCCACCCGCGCCGAGCTGGCCGCGGCCGAGCGGGACGCGGGGATCCTGGCGGAGCGGGAACGCCTGGCCCGGGAGATCCACGACACCCTGGCGCAGGGCCTGTCCTCGATCCAGCTCCTGCTGCGCGCGGCGGAGCGGTCGCTTCCGCAGGACGCCCCGGCCCTGGAACACATCGGCCGGGCCCGGGAGGCGGCTCAGGAGAACCTCGCCGAGGCGCGTCGTTTCGTACGGGCGCTCACCCCTCCCGACCTGGAACACGGCTCCCTCGCCGCCGCGCTGGAGCGGCTGTGCACGGCCGCGCCGGGGCCGCGCGTGCGGTTCTGCCTGAGCGGCGCGCCCCGGGTCCTGCCCACCCCGTACGAAGTCGCCCTGCTCCGCATCGCGCAGTCGGCGCTGGCCAACGTGGTGCGCCACGCCCGCGCGGACCGGGCCGAGATCACCCTGACCTTCATGGACGCCTCGGTGACCCTGGACGTCGTGGACGACGGCACCGGCTTCGACCCCTCCTGCGCCCCCACCGGCGAGGGCGGGTTCGGCCTCCCCGCCATGCGCTCGCGCGCCGAGACCCTCGGCGGCCTGTTCACGGTCGAGTCCTCCCCCGGCCAGGGCACCGCCGTGGCCGTCACCCTGCCGCTGCCCCTGGAGGCATCCTGATGACGATCCGCCTGCTGCTGGCCGACGACCACCCGGTGGTCCGGGCCGGGCTGCGCGCGGTGCTCGACACCGAGCCGGACTTCGCGGTGGTCGCGGAGGCCGCCACCGCCGAGCGGGCGGTGGAACTGGCCGCCTCGGAACCGGTGGACGTGGTCCTGATGGACCTCCAGTTCGGTACGGGCATGCACGGCTCGGCGGCGACGGCGGCGATCACCGGCCGGCCCGGAGCCCCCCGGGTCCTGGTCCTGACCACGTACGACACGGACGCGGACATCCTGGCGGCGGTGGAGGCGGGCGCCTCGGGCTACCTGCTGAAGGACGCCCCGCCGGAGGAGCTGGCGGCGGCGGTCCGCACCGCGGCGGCGGGCCAGTCGGCGCTGGCCCCGGCGGTCGCGCTGCGCCTGATGGACCGCATGCGCACCCCCGCGGAGGCGCTGACGAAGCGGGAGCTGGAGGTGCTCCAGCTGGTCGCCGACGGCCTGTCGAACCAGCAGATCTCGAAGAAGCTCTTCCTGAGCCAGGCCACGGTCAAATCCCACCTGGTCCACATCTACGCAAAGCTCGGCGTCGACTCCCGCACGTCAGCAGTGGCCACGGCCGCGACCCGCCGCCTGATCCGCACCCCGTAGCCACCCCGCCGGCCCCCCGCCCGGCGGGACCCGGCGGGGTGGGGTGGAGCGGGGTGGGGCGGGTGGGGCCTTCCCCCGGGCGGATACACCGGACGGCAGGCGGGTGCCCGGTGTGTCCGCCCGGTTGCATACGGGGTACCGACTGCCGACCAGAGAGCCGCCGGGATCGGCGTCGGGCTCGCCGTCCGCCTCACCGTGTTCACCGCCGCCGTCCTCATCGCCCGCCGTATGCGCACCGGCGCCCGCTGGGCCCGGATCACCCTCGCCGTCGGCCTCGGTGTCCTCGGCACCGCCTCCATGGTCGCCCAGCCCCTCGGGCACCTCCTCGACGGCGGATCCGTCGCGGCTGCGCTCGACGGGGCCGACGCCCTCGACCTGGTCTTCGGCGCCAGCCGGGCCGTCCACGTGGCGGCCGTCCTCACGGCCGTGTTCCTGATGTTCCGCCCGGCGTCCAACGCCTGGTTCCGGAGCTTCCGCAAGCCGGCCCGGGC
This sequence comes from Streptomyces sp. R33, assembly GCF_041200175.1. Taxonomy (NCBI): domain Bacteria; kingdom Bacillati; phylum Actinomycetota; class Actinomycetes; order Kitasatosporales; family Streptomycetaceae; genus Streptomyces; species Streptomyces sp. R33. The sequence continues at coordinate 2,171,423 of NZ_CP165727.1, forward strand.
CGTCCGACCCTGATCCGTCAGACACCCCCTAGGCCACCCAGTGCGGCCGCTCCACCGCCGGGGCCAGCGGAACCCCGTCATGGAACGCGGCCGCCAGCCGCCGCACGGCCTCGTCCAGCCGGTCCGCGGACAACGTGTACGGAATCCGCAGCCGGTGCTCGAACGTCCCGGGGGCCACCCCGAACCGCGCCCCCCGCCCGATGTGCACGCCGCAGGCACCGGCCCGCTCCGCCAGCGCCGAGCTCACCGGCTCCCCCAGGTCCACCCACAGCGACAGCCCACCCGGCGGCACCTGCCACGACCACTCCGGAGTGTGCCGCTCGAGCGCAGCGACCAGCGCCTCCCGCTGCCCCCGCAACTGCGCGAGCCGCGCCGGCAGGGTCCGCTCCAGCCCCTCCAGCAGCGGCAGCGCCACCAGCTGGTCCAGCACCGACCCCGTCATGTCCGCGGCCACCTTCACCGCCGTCAGCTCGGTGATCATCTTCGCGGTGGCCCGTACCCACCCCACGCGCAGCCCGCCCCAGTGCGTCTTGCTGAGCGAGCCGATCGTCACCACGTGGTCCGCCCCGCCCCCCGATGCCAGCGAGGCCAGCGGTGGCGGCGACGGCGCGTCCAGGGCGATGTCGGCGATGGTCTCGTCGACCACGAGCCAGGTCCCGGTCCGCCGCGTCGCCGACAGCAGCCGCAGCCGCTGCTCCTGAGGCATGAGCAGGCCCGTCGGGTTGTGGAAGTCCGGGATCACGTACGCCAGCCTCGGCACGGTCTGGCGCAGCGTGGACTCGGCGATCTCCATGTCCCAGCCCGCGTCGGAGACGGCGATCGACCCGGTGCGCAGCCGGGCGTGCCGCAGGGCGTCGAGGGCGTTCGCGTACGTGGGGTTCTCGGTCACCACCCGGTCCCCGGGCCGGCACAACAGGCTCACGACCAGCGAGAACGCCTGCTGCGCACCGGCCGTGACCAGGATCTGCTCGGGCCGGGTCGCCAGCCCGCGCCGGGTGAACCGCTCGGCGACGGCGCTGCGCAGGTCGGGCAGCCCGAAGGGGTTGTAGCCGGGGCTCCGGGCGAGGCCCGGCAGCCGGGGCGCGGCCCACGCGAGGGCCTCGCCGAGGGCTTCCTCGGGGGCGCCCAGGGCGGCGATGGCCAGGTCGATCCCCGGATCGCCGTCGGCGATGTAGCCGCCGGAGCCGACCAGCAGGTGCGCGCCGACCGGGCCGTGGCCCTCGGGGAGTTCGGTCCAGGTGCCGGATCCGCGCCGGCTGCGGACGTAACCGCTCTCGCGCAGCAGGTCGTAGGCCCCGGTGACGGTGGCACGGCTGGCGCCGAGTGCCTCGGCGAGCTCGCGCTCGGCGGGCAGCCGTACGTGCAGGGCGATCCGGCCGTCGAGGATCAGGGTCCGCACGGCGTCGGCGAGGGACCGGTAGCCGGGGCGCGCCAGCACCTCGGAAGGCAGCAGGGCCGCGAGCTGGCGGCTGCCGATGGTTCTGTCCGCCGTCCGGACGACTCGCCCGTTTGCCATGCCAACCTCCCCTGATTGGCTCTGCCTGCCAGGCCAATCAGGGTCCAGACTCGCGGTATTGGCCCCCGATTGGCAAGGAGACCACCCATGCCGAGCACGCCGACCCCACTGACCGACCGCGCCGAACGCGCCCTGGCGGCTGCCTTGGAGAACCGGATCTCCGAGCCGCTGCGCCTCGGGCCCGCCCTGGCCTCCGTACGACGCCTGCTGGCGCGGCGGCCACGCACCGGCCCGCAGGGGCGAGAATCGCTGACATGCCGACCCACGCAGACTCGACCTCAACCCCCCGGACCCCTGACCCCGTGATCGCGGGCCTGCTCCTCGCGGCCGGCGGCGGGCGCCGCCTGGGCGGGCGCCCCAAGGCCCTGCTCACGTACCGCGGGCGCCCGCTCGTGGAGAACGCGGTACGGGTGCTGCGCGAGGCGGGCTGCGGTCCGCTGCACGTGGTGCTCGGCGCCGGCGCCCGCGAGGTCCGCGAGCAGGCGGACCTGACCGGCTGCGTGGTCGTGGACAACCCCGACTGGGCGGAGGGCATGGGCTCCTCCCTGCGCGTCGGGCTCGCCTCGCTCGCCGGTACGGGCGCCTCGGCGGCCCTCGTCTCGCTGGTGGACCAGCCGGGCATCGGCCCCTCGGCGGTGGCGCGGGTCCGGGAGGCGTACCGCTCCCCCGCGAGCCTGGTCGCGGCGGCCTACGGCGGGGAGCGCGGCCATCCGGTGCTCTTCGGAGCGGACCGCTGGGCGGACATCGCGGCGACGGCGACGGGAGACAAGGGCGCGCGGGTCCATCTGACAGAACACGCGAACGAGCTCACGCTGGTGGAGTGCGGGGACGTCGCCGAGGCCTTCGACATCGACACCCCGCCCGACCTGGCACGACTGGCTTGAGCGGAGGTCGAGCAGCAGTTGAGCGGGCAGTGACGAAGGTGGCACTGAGGGCCACCGGGCGCCAGAGTCTGTCGACTCGGAGAATCTCGACATCAACAAACCATTGAACTTCCACCATAAGGAAATTACTATCCACTGGTCAGAAGCGCCCTGAACCCCCAGACGGCGCCCGCGACCGTATCCCGGAACTCTCCACACCCGGCGGCACTGCGTGCCGTCCTGCGCGAGCATTCCCCGCGGCCGCCAGGCACCGCCGCTGAAGGAGTGACAGATATGTCCGCACCAGCGCCGTCATCGCTGGCCATCGTCGACGCCGAGCCCCTGCCCCGGCAGGACGAAGTCCTGACCGAGGCGGCCCTCGCGTTCGTGGCCGAGCTCCACCGGCGGTTCACGCCCCGCCGTGACGAGCTCCTCGCCCGTCGCGCAGAGCGCCGCGCCGAAATCGCCCGCACCTCCCACCTCGACTTCCTCCCGGACACCGCACAGGTCCGCGAGGGCGACTGGAAGGTCGCGCCGGCCCCGGCCGCGCTGAACGACCGCCGTGTGGAGATCACCGGTCCGACCGACCGCAAGATGACCATCAACGCCCTGAACTCGGGCGCCAAGGTCTGGCTCGCCGACTTCGAGGACGCCTCGGCCCCCACCTGGGAGAACGTCGTCCTCGGCCAGCTCAACCTCATCGACGCCTACGAGCGCCGCATCGACTTCACGGACCCGCGCACGGGCAAGTCGTACGCCCTGAAGCCCGCCGAGCAGCTGGCGACCGTCGTGATGCGCCCGCGCGGCTGGCACCTGGTGGAGCGCCACCTCCAGGTCGAGGGCCGTCCGGTCCCCGGCGCCCTGGTCGACTTCGGCCTGTACTTCTTCCACAACGCCAAGCGCCTCATCTCGCTCGGCAAGGGCCCGTACTTCTACCTGCCGAAGACGGAGTCGCACCTGGAGGCGCGCCTCTGGAACGAGATCTTCGTCTTCGCGCAGGACTACGTCGGCATCCCGCAGGGCACGGTCCGCGCGACCGTCCTGATCGAGACCATCACGGCCGCGTACGAGATGGAGGAGATCCTCTACGAGCTGCGCGACCACGCGGCGGGCCTGAACGCGGGCCGCTGGGACTACCTCTTCTCCATCGTGAAGAACTTCCGTGACGGCGGCGAGAAGTTCGTCCTGCCGGACCGCAACGCGGTGACGATGACGGCCCCGTTCATGCGGGCGTACACCGAACTCCTGGTCCGCACCTGCCACAAGCGCGGCGCGCACGCCATCGGCGGCATGGCCGCCTTCATCCCGTCCCGCAAGGACGCGGAGGCCAACAAGGTCGCGTTCGACAAGGTCAAGGCCGACAAGGACCGCGAGGCGGGCGACGGCTTCGACGGCTCGTGGGTCGCCCACCCCGACCTGGTCCCGATCGCGATGGCGTCCTTCGACGCGGTGCTCGGCGAGAAGCCGAACCAGAAGGACCGCCTGCGCGAGGACGTCTCCGTCGCCCCCGGCGAGCTGATCGCGATCGACTCCCTGGACGCCCGACCGACGTACGAGGGCCTGCGCAACGCGGTCCAGGTCGGCATCCGCTACATCGAGGCCTGGCTGCGCGGCCTGGGCGCGGTCGGCATCTTCGGCCTGATGGAGGACGCGGCCACCGCCGAGATCTCGCGCTCGCAGATCTGGCAGTGGATCAACGCGGGCGTCGTCTTCGAGAACGGCGAGGCGGCCACCGCCGACCTCACCCGCAAGATCGCCGCCGAGGAACTGGCCGCGATCCGCGCCGAGATCGGCGAGGAGGCCTTCGCGGCCGGCAAGTGGCAGCAGGCCCACGACCTCCTCCTCCAGGTCTCCCTGGACGCGGACTACGCGGACTTCCTCACCCTCCCGGCCTACGACCAGCTCGTGGGCTGACCCCGGAAGTCGACTGATTCGCACAGCAGCCGACCCCACTCCGCCTCCGCGCCACACCAGGCCCGGGGGCGGAGCCGTTTCGTGCCTCAGGCGCTCAATCGCCATGCCGCGTAGGCGAGGTGCTGGCTGTGGCCCGCCCGGATCCACGACTCGGCGTTGCCGACGCCGGGGGTTCCCGTACCCGTGGCGCACGCGTGCAGCCAGCGGTCACCCTCACTGAACCCGGCTCCGCGGAACTCGGGCTCGGCGATCATCCGGCGGGCGATCTCCCGTACCTCTTCGGCATGCCCGTCCCCGATCGTGGGCGCCTTGGCCAGCAGGAACGTACGGTCCGTCGTGTAGCGCAGGACGCCCCAGGGCGCGCCGCCGCCCGCGCCGGCGTCGGCCGCGAAGGCGTGGTGGGCGCCGTAGTCCCCGTAGGTGACGTCGACGGGGAGCTCCGGCCGGGCGTGGCGGACCATGTGCCAGACGTCCCAGTCGTGTCGCTGCGCCTCGATCGGCCCCCACCCCGACGGCTCGGGCGTGGTGGGCGGAAAGGAACCGGCCAGAAGCACGATCGAGCGCCATCGGGTGAGCGGGCCGAGCAATTCCAGGGCGCGCAGGGCGCACTTGTCCGCCTGGTGGTCCTCCTCGGTGACCGCCTCCAGGTCCAGCAGCAGGTCCACCGGCAGGTCCCGGGCGAGGTCCCAACCGGCCAGGCGCTCGACGAGCCGGCGCACCTCCTCGGCACCCTGCTCCGTGGAGGCGTCGGCCGCACGGACCCGCAGCCCGAGGCCGTTCCCGCAGGCCCGGGCGAAGTCCGCGCAACCGGACTGCTGCCAGTCGGGCCGGCCCGGGCCGGTGACCGGCCGGAGCGGCGTGTGGAGCAGGTACGGCCAGAGCCCCTCCGTGACGGCGCGCGGCGCACCCTCGAGGTGCCGGGCGTCCACCCAGGCGGGCGTGGCCCGTTGGGCGGCGACGACGGCGCCGGGCGGTCCGGGCGGTCCGGCCGGATTCGTACGCAGCGGGATCGTCCACAGCGGTGAGACGGCCGCCTGCAGGAACGGCGCCAGCCGGGAGTACGCCGCGAGCGGGCCGCGGCGCATCGGCAGGACGGGTACGTAGAGCGGCTCGACCATGGTGGCTCCCCCGTTGACCGCCTTGGTTGCGCTTCTGTTCACAGGGTGAGCGTGAACGGCCGCCGAGGGAACGGCGCAATCCGGCCAGGGGCGGGACGGGGCGGCGCGGCGGCTGACGGGCCGACCGATCGATCGGTTGTTACTCCATCGTAACTTTCCTGTACCTAGCGGTAACAACGCGCGCCGTGTCACCTTTCCGATGCCACCGGCCGGCGGTACCCCCACTTCCCCAGCCATGCGCCGGAGTTCGCTCCGGCTTCGCCATGGCCGACCGCAGGAGTTCCGCCGTGATCGGATTCCGCAACGCCAGCAAGGACCCAGCCCGCAGTCGAGTGCGACGACTCGCCGGGGGCGGGTTGGTTCTGCCGCTCACCGTCAGTGCGCTGGTCGCCGGCTCCGCCGGGACCTCCGTGGCCAGTCCCGGGACCGGGCCCACCGCCGTGGTCTCCATGGGCGACAGCTACATCTCCGGCGAGGCCGGCCGCTGGAAGGGCAACAGCCTGACCAACAGCGGGAACCGGACCGGGACCGACCGCGCGTGGGTCTCCGGGAGCACCTACGACCCCGCCAAGGTGTACGGCACCACCGCCGGCGGGTGCCACCGCTCCGACTCCGCCGAGGTCAAGAGCGCCGGGGCGATCGCCGACGTGGCCGTGAACCTGGCCTGCTCCGGGGCGATTTCCGAGAACGTCTTCCGCGCCTCCAACGGCGGCGTGCCCTTCAAGGGCGAGGCCCCGCAGGCCGATCAGCTGGCCGCCGTGGCCGCCGCCAACAACGTCAAGGTCATCGCGCTGTCCATCGGCGGCAACGACCTCGGCTTCGCCGACATCATCAAGGACTGCGCCCTCGACTTCGTCATCTGGAACTCGTACTGCTACGACGACCAGCAGTACGGGGTCGACCAGAAGATCGACGGCGTCATGGCGAACGTCGGCAAGTCCGTGGACGAGATCCGCGCCGTGATGCGGACCGCCGGGTACACCGACTCCTCGTACCGGATCGTGCTGCAGTCCTACCCGTCACCCATCCCGCGCGGCGCCGAGAACCGGTACACGCAGAGCGACTGGAGCCGCCTCAACACCGGCGGCTGCCCCTTCTGGAACCGGGACTCCGACTGGGCGCGCGACTCGCTCGTGCCGCAGATCGCCGGTCGCCTCAAGGGGGTTGCCGCCGCCAAGGGCGTGCAGTTCCTGGACCTGCGGGACATGATGCAGGGCCGTGAGGTGTGCGCGAAGGCCAGCCAGCAGGTGACCACCTCGGCTCCCGCCTCGGCGAAGACGAGCGAGTGGGCGCGCTGGATCGACAGCAGCGAGACGCAGGGGCCGGTCCAGGAGTCCATGCACCCGAACTACTTCGGCCAGCTGGCCGTCGGCCGCTGCCTGGCCCTGGCGGTCGCCCAGCCCGCGAACTCCGCCGCCGGCTGCAAGAACACCGCCGGAGCGGACCAGACGGGCATGTTCCTGACGCCCACCCCCTGACGGGGACATGCGTGCCGTGCGGGGCGTCCGCGGAGAGCTCCGCGGGCGCCCTTTCGCGTTCGATCAGCCCCGTACGGCGGCCAGTGCCTCGTCGTACAGGGCCGCCAGGTCGGCGCTGCCGCCACTGCGGACCCAGGCTTCGGTGGCGGCGTCCACGCAGGCGAAGACGGTCGCGACGACCGCCGCGGCGCGTACGCCGGGGACCAGGCCCTCCCCTTCCGCCATGCGGGCCGTGACGGCGGGCAGCACCAGCTCCTGCCAGCGCAGCCGCTTCTGGGTGTACCGGGCGCGCAGCGACGGGGTGTCGAAGATCAGTGCCGTGATCTCCAGCAGCTGCGCGGGGTCGCCGTGCGCGTCCACGAGCACTTCGAAACCGGCTCGCAGGGCCTCCCACGCAGTGGCGGTGGCGGGCTGGGCCTCCACCGTCGCGCGCAGCAGCTCGCCGAGCTCTTCCTGCTCGCCGCAGACGATGTCCTCCTTGGTACCGAAGTACCGGAACAGCGAACGCTGGGAGATGCCCGCTTCCTTGGCGATCTGCGCGATCGTCGTGGCCTCGTAGCCCTGCTCGGCGAAGAGCCGCATGGCCGTGCCGAAGATGCTCGCGACCACGGCCTGCCGGGAGCGGTCCCACAGGCTCGGCTGCGTTGCGGTGGTCACCATCCGCCCAGCATATAGGCGGACCGCCAGCCTTGCTCCCACTGCCCGCTTGGCAGTCACTGCCAAGCGGGCATACAGTGATGGCAAGACGATGTCCCCCCATGAGCAGGAGCCACTGTGAACGCGGTCGATTACCGAGACCGGACCACCCTGATCACCGGCGCCAGCTCGGGCCTGGGCGCCGAGTTCGCGCGCCGGCTGGCCGCACGGGGCTCCGACCTCGTGCTCGTCGCCCGCCGGGAGGACCGGCTGAAGGCGCTCGCCGGTGAACTGTCGGCGGCGCACGGCGTCAGCGTCGAAGTGATCGCCATGGACCTGGCCGTCGAAGGGTGCGGTGAACTGCTGGCCGCCGAGGTGGAACGGCGCGGGATCACGGTCTCCAGCGTCATCAACAACGCCGGATTCGGCACGTACGGGCCCTTCCACGAGGAGGACCCGCAGCGGCTCCGCCAGGAAGTGGGCCTCGACGTGATGGCCGTCGTCGACATCAGCCGGGCCTTCATCGGCACGCTGCGCCGCCGCGGCGAGGGCGTACTGGTCAACGTCGCCAGCTCGGCCGCCTACCAGCCCGTCCCGAACATGGCCGTCTACGGCGCCACCAAGGCCTTCGTGCTCAGCTTCACCGAGGCCCTCTGGCAGGAGTCCCGGGGCAACGGGCTGCGCGTGCTGGCGCTGTCACCGGGCGCGACCCGGACGGAGTTCTTCGACGTGGTCGGCACCGAGGACGCCGCCAGCGGCACCAAGATGCAGACCTCCGAGGAGGTCGTACGCACCGCGCTGAAGGCGCTGGACCGCAAGAACCCGCCGCCGAGCGTGGTCTCCGGGGCCCTGAACCGGATCATGACCCTCAGCGGGCGGTTCGCGAGCCGCCGCACGGTCGTACGGATCGTGGCCCGCATGACCAGGCCGCGCTAGCCGGACACCCCCTGGGGGTGGCGGACCGGGGTGCGGGCCGCGACGTCGAGGGTGAGGCCGCCGGGCTGCAGGATGGTGCGCGTGCTGAACACGGGCGTGGTGCCCTCGGCACGGGTGACCCGGTGCCGGGCGACGACGGTGGCGGTGGCGGTGGCGGTGACCATCGCGACCATCGCGAAGTGAGCGCCCAGGCAGGTGCGCGGTCCGCCGCCGAAGGGCATGAAGGCGTACTTGGGCAACGGGGTGGCGGGGCGCTCCGTCCAGCGCTCGGGGCGGAACGCCGCCGGCCGGTCGTAGTGGCGCGGGTCCCGCTGGAGCACGAAGGGGCTGACGGCCACCCGCTGGCCGGGGCGCAGCGGGTAGCCGGCGAGCCGGGTGGGCCGGTCGACGGTCCGCTCGAGCAGCCACAACGGCGGGTAGAGCCGGAGCGCCTCCTTCGCCACGGCCTCGACGTGTTCCGCAGGAGCTTCGCTCCCGAGGGGTCGTCGGCCAGGGAGGCGGCACTGGATGCGGCGTAGGCCGATCCGCCACCGATCAGCACGGCCGCGGCGGAAACCGCGACCAGGATCGCCTTGCGCAGGGGGTTCAGGGCAGCCATGGCTGTCCTGCTTCCGGAATTCCGGACGGCGGGTCCGCCCGGTTCATGCCCTCCATTGCGCCGGGCCCCGGCCCCCGGGGCATGCCACGCATTCTCGTGACATGCCCCGAACCCCCTGGACCTGGCACGACCCCCGCCCCGCGGCCCGCCGGCCACCTGGCCACCCGGCAACCTGGACACCGAAAATCCGGATGATCACAGCGCCGCGGGCTGGCATGATCCCGGATCATGCCGACCCGTACCGTACGTCCCAGCCTCTACATCTCCGTCGACATCGAGGCCGACGGCCCGATCCCCGGCCCGTACTCGATGATCAGCTTCGGGGCCGCCGTCGCGGGGCGGCAGGACGGCGGTTCGTATACGGCCGCCGACCCCGAGCAGCACACCTTCTACCGCGAACTCCGGCCGATCAGCGACGCGTACGTCCCCGAGGCGCTGGCCGTCAGCGGCCTCGACCGGGACCGGCTGGTGCGGGAGGGCGCCGAACCCGCGGCGGCCATGGCCGAGTTCCGCGCCTGGGTGCGCGAGGTCGCCGCGGAGACGGGGGCCCAGCCCGTGATGTGCGGCTACCCGGCCTCCTTCGACTGGACCTTCCTGTACTGGTACTTGATCCGGTTCGGCGGCGACAGCCCCTTCGGGCACTCCGGCTGCCTCGACATGAAGACCCTGTACGCGGCGAAGGCGCAGGTGCCGCTGCGCGCAGCCGTCAAGGGGCGGATGCCGAAGCAGCTGCTTTCCCGCCGCCGGCACACCCACCACGCGCTCGACGACGCGATCGAGCAGGCCGAGCTGATGAGCAACCTGATGCTCTGGACACCCCCGGCCCCCGGCGCCGCCGGCTGACTCCCCCGCCCGGGCGGGTGGGGAAAGACGGCCGGTGCGTACGCCACACCCGCAGTGGGTGGCGTACGCACCGCCGTAGTGGGCCGGCCCTCCGTAGGGTCAGTGCACCGCCACCGGTTCCGGAGCGGCAGCCGCGCCGCGCCGGGCGCCGAAGTGGTTGAAGGCCAGGTTGAGCGCGATGGCCACCACGCAGCCCGTGCTGATGCCCGAGTCCAGGACGACCAGCAGGTCCTTCGGGAACGCGTGGTAGAAGTCCGGTGCCGCGATCGGGATCAGGCCGATGCCCACCGAGGCGGCGACGATCAGGGCGTTCTCGCCCTTCTCCATGGCCGCGCCGGCCAGGGTCTGGATCCCGCTGGCCGCGACCGAGCCGAACAGCACGATGCCGGCGCCGCCGAGGACCGGCAGCGGGACCACGCCGATGACGGAGGCGGCGATCGGGCACAGGCCCAGCAGGATCAGGATGCCGCCGCCGGCGGCGACGACGAACCGGCTGCGCACCTTGGTCATCGCCACGAGCCCGATGTTCTGCGCGAAGGCGCTGCACATGAAGCCGTTGAACAGCGGGCTGAGCGCGCTGCCGAGGGTGTCGGCGCGCAGCCCGCCCTCGATGGTCTTCGCATCCGCCGGGCGGCCGACGATCTTGCCCAGCGCCAGGATGTCGGCGGTGGACTCGGTCATGCAGACGAGCATGACGATGCACATGGAGACGATGGCGGCGGCCTGGAACTGCGGGGCGCCGAAGTGGAACGGGGTCGGGAAGCCCACGAGGGAGGCGTTCCTGACGGCGTCGAAGCTGGTCATACCGAGCGGGAGGGCGATCAGCGTACCCGCGACCAGGCCGAGCAGGATGGAGATCTGCTGGAGGAAGCCGCGCAGGAACTTGCGCATCAGCAGCACGATCACGAGGGTGACGGCGGCCATGCCGATGTTCTTCATCGAGCCGTAGTCGGTGGCGGTGCGGTTGCCGCCCTGTGACCAGTTGAAGGCCACCGGCAGCAGGGACACGCCGATCAGGGTGATGACCGTGCCGGTGACGACCGGCGGGAAGAACCGGACGAGTTTCCCGAAGTACGGGGCGGCGAGGAACCCGACGAGCCCGGCGACGATGATCGCGCCGAAGATTATGGGGACGGCGTCCGCGCCCTCACCCTTGCCGATGGCGATCATCGGGGTCACACCGGCGAACGAGACGCCGTTGACGAAGGGGAGTTTGGCGCCGACCTTCCAGAAGCCGAGGGTCTGGAGGAGGGTGGCGAGGCCGGCGGTGAAGAGCGAGGCGCCCATCAGGAACGCGGTCTCGGTGGCGGAGAGTCCGACGGCAGGGCCGACGATCATGGGCGGGGCGACGACACCCGCGTACATGGCGGCCACGTGCTGGAGGCCGCTCGTGAACATTTTCAGCGGAGGCAGGGTCTCGTCGACCGGGTGCTTCTCCTCCGGTACTGCGACAGCATCTGTTCGAAACCTGGGCGTCTTGGCCACGGCTTCCTCCGGTCGGGTAACACGTCGGCAGGGACGTGGGTGTCTTGGAGGTGGTGCGAAAGCTGTGCGAGTCGATCTCGTGTTCAGTTGTGTGAAGGCATGCAGAAACGATTCGCCCGATTCGTTCCAGAAGCAGTGGCACGAGTCACCGCCCCCGGGGGCGCCCTCGGAAATCCTCGGGCGCTTCCCGGGAACGGCTGCCGCGGACCCCGCTCGGGTCCGCGACCGCCGGCCGGGGGCCGTCCCCCCCGGCCGGACTCCGTGGGGATCAGCCCTGCGCGGAGATCCGCGCGAGGCGCTGGGCCTCTTCCCGGGTCGACACCGCGATGGCGTCCTCGTCGGCGAAGAGCAGTCGGTTGTTCTCGACGATCTGCTTGCCGTTGACCAGGGAGAGGGTGACCGGGGCGGCCGCGCCGAAGACCAGCGCGGTGACCGGGTCGGCGATGGACGAGTGGGCCAGGGTGCTCAGGTTCCACATCACCAGGTCGGCGCACTTACCGACCTCGAGCGAGCCGATGTTGTCGGCGCGGCCGAGGACCTGGGCGCCGCCGTACGTACCGAGGCGCAGGGCCTGGCGCGCGTTGAGGGCGGCCTCGCGGTGGACCGGGTTCAGCCGGTTGATCAGCAGCGCGTTGCGCAGCTCGGTGTGCAGCTCACCGGACTCGTTCGAGGCGGTGCCGTCCACGCCGAGGCCGACCGGGACGCCGGCGGCGAGCATGTCCGGGACGCGGGCGATGCCGGCGGCCAGACGGGCGTTGGAGGACGGGCAGTGCGCGACGCCGGTCTTGGTGCGGGCGAACGCGGCGATGTCGGAGTCGTTCATGTGGACGCTGTGCGCCATCCACACGTCCTCGCCGAGCCAGCCGGTCGACTCGAAGTAGTCGGTCGGGCCCATGCCGAACAGTTCCTTGCAGAACTGCTCTTCCTCGACGGTCTCGGAGCCGTGCGTGTGCATGCGCACACCGAGGCGGCGGGCCAGCTCGGCGCCCTGCTTGAGCAGCTCGGTGGAGACCGAGAAGGGGGAGCAGGGGGCGACGGCGACCTGGGTCATCGCGTCGAAGGAGTGGTCGTGGTGCTTCTTGACCGTCGCCTCGGTGTCGGCGAGCGCACCCTCGAGGGTCTCGACGGCGTGGTCCGGGGGCAGGCCGCCGTCCTTCTTGCTGCGGTCCATGGAGCCGCGGGCGAGGGTGAAGCGGACGCCCATCTCGGACGCGGCGCGGATGATCGCGCCGGAGAGGTCGCCGGAGCCCTTGGGGTAGACGTAGTGGTGGTCCATGGCGGTGGTGACGCCGCCCTTGGCCATCATCGCCAGGGAGCCCTGGGCGGCCGTGTAGGCCATCTGCTCGTCGATGCGCGCCCACGTCGGGTACAGCGCGACGAGCCAGTTGAAGAGGTTGTGGTCGGTGGCCAGACCGCGGGTGATCCACTGGTAGAAGTGGTGGTGCGTGTTGACCAGACCCGGGGTGACGAGGTGACCCGTGCCGTCGATGCGGCGGACCACATTGTCGAGGTTCTCGGGGGCTTTGCCCGCACCGATGGACTCGATCTTGTTGCCGGCGACGACAACGTGGCCCGAGGCGTACTCGGTGTCGTTCGCGTCGACGGTCGCAATCGCACAGTTCTCGATGACGATGCGCTCTACGGCGCCGTCATGCGCTGCCGATGCTGCCATGGGACTTCCTCGTGCTTTCAGTGGCGGTGGGGGCACGGCAGGACCCAGGGGATTTGAGTGCCGGAGGCGGGGGACCTCGACAGCTGACAGTACTGCCGTCCCTCGTTGTGCGTCCGGGTGCCGATTCAGGAAGTTGAAGCGTGTCGCGCGGTCCCGGGGCCACTGCGGAGCCCCGGGACGCGCGTGCCGTGTCAGAGGTTGGTCATGTCCACGGGGATGCGGGCGTCAGCGCCGTCCCGAAGGATCGTGGCCTCGATCAGACCGTACGGGCGGTCCGCGGCGAAGTAGACCTCGTTGTCGTTCTTGAGCCCGAACGGCTCGAGGTCGACGAGGAAGTGGTGCTTGTTCGGGAGCGAGAAGCGGACCTCGTCGATCTCCGAGCGGTGGTTGATGATGCGCGAACCCATCTGGTACAGGGTCTGCTGCAGCGAGAGGGAGTAGGTCTCCGCGAACGCCTGGAGCATGTGCTTCTTGGTCTCGGCGTAGGACTTCTCCCAGTTGGGCATCCGCTGCTCGTCGTCCGACCAGTTGAAGCGCCAGCGGCCCGACACCTGGGTGGCCAGGATGCGGTCGTACGCCTCCTGCAGGGTCGTGTACTTGTCCTTCACGTAACCCCAGAACTCCGAGTTCGTGGAGTTCATGACGATCAGGTCCTTGAGGCCGGAGATGACCTCCCAGTTCTGGCCGTCGTACGTGATCTGGGTGACGCGGGTCTCCATGCCCTTGCGGACGAAGGAGTGGTTCACCTCGTCGGAGCCGATGAACTTGGAGTTGGCGTCCGAGGTGGCGATCCGGTCCCAGGCGTACTCCTCGATCCGGATGCGCGCACGCTGGATCGGCTCCTGGCTGTTCACGAACCAGCGCGCCAGGTGGATGCCGAACTGCTCGGCGGACTCGATGCCGTACTCCTTGGCGAACGCGTACACCGTGTTCTTGGTGGTGTCCGTCGGAAGGACGTTGGCGTTCGAGCCGGAGTAGTGGACGTCGTCCATGTCGCCGGAGAGGGCGACCGAGACGTTCAGGTCCTTGATGTGGTGGGTGTCGCCGTCCCGCGTGATCTTGACGACGCGGTTCTCTGCCTTGCCGTACTGGTTCTGGCCCAGAATCGTGGCCATGCTAGCTCCCTCGGTAAACGGAGTAGCCGAACGGGTTGAGCAGCAGCGGTACGTGGTAGTGCTCGCCCGGGTTCACCGCGAAGGTGATGGTGACCTCGGGGAAGAACGCACCGCTGTCCCTTACGCGGGGGGCGTCCTGCTGCGCCTCGGCTTGCTTCTTCTCGAAGTACGTCTCGGTCTCGAAGTCGAGACGTACGTGGGTGGTGCCCTCCGGCAGCGCCGGCAGGTCCTTGCAGCGCCCGTCCGCATCGGTGGCGGAGCCGCCCAGGGCCGCCCACTCGCCGTCCAGCCCGGCACGGGCGGACAGGGAGATGGCGACGCCCTCGGCGGGGCGTCCGATGCTGGTGTCCAGGATGTGCGTGGACACCGACGCGGTGGTCGCGGTGCTCATGCTCACGCTCCTTCTTCTGCGAGTTCGACGAGGCGGGTCAGACGGATCCGGTTGATCTTCACGAGCTCGCCGCGGGCGATCTCCCGCTCCTGCTCCGGCGAATTGTCGATCCGGACCTTGACCGCGTCCCGCATGAACTCACCGGTCGCACCGGTGGCGCAGATGAGGAAGACGTGGCCGAACTTCTCCTGGTACGCCAGGTTCAGTTCGAGGAGCTCGTTCTTGAGCTCCTCCGAGGCTCCGGCCATGCCGCGCTGCTCGCGGGCGGAGGTCGGGTCTCCCGGCTTCGGCCGGCCGATCGGCGCGTGGCCTGCCATCGCTTCGGCCAGGTCCTCGGCGGTGAGCTCGGCCATGGCGGCCTCGTTCGCGGAGAACAGGGAGTCGGCGGTGGCGAAGGGGCGCTGGGCGAGCAGCTTGCTCCCCCATGCCGAACTGGCGCACACCTCGTGCAGCTCGGCCGTGGCCGCGCTGTCGTCCAAGGCGTTGAACCGGGTGAGACCCGGGGTCGGACTCGAAGTCACGGTAGGCCTCCGTGGCCTGTTGTTGCTTTGACGGGCTGCGCATAGCTAACGCCCTCGACAACACGGCGTCAACACTTTGTTGAAACTTCCCGTACACAAAAGCCGCCGCCCGGGTGAATTGGGCGGCGGCTCGTCACAGCGGGTCAAGCAGGCTTCACGCCTTGCTGTTCTTGTTGGGGTTTTCCCTGTTCAGATAGTTGTAGACCGTGAAGCGGCTTACGCCCAGGGCGCCCGCGACCGTCTCCACGCCGTGCCGGACGGAGAAGGCGCCGCGCGCTTCCAGTATCCGGACGATGTCCTGCTTGGACTTCCGGTCGAGCTGTGACAACGGTACGCCGTGGCGGCGCTCCAGCGCCGCGAGGATGTGGTCCAGCGAGTCGGACAACTGGGGCAGGCGCACGGCCAGCAGGTCCTCACCCTCCCAGCTGAGCACGACATCGTCGGGCAGCGCCTGGGCCGGATCCATCAGCTCGCCACCCATCGCGTCGACCAACGGCTTGACCGCGGTGACGAACGGGTGGTCGCGGGGCTCGGTCATGGGGTGTCCTCCCCGATCACGTTGACCTGGAGCGAGACGCGCGTGGCCCCGGACTCCAGCGAGTCGCGCAGCAGCGCGGCCACCGCGGCCAGCACCTCGTCGGCGTCACCCTCGGCGGTATTGCCGAACGGACCGACGTCCACCGCGTCCAGCTGGGCCTTCTGGATGACCTCGCGAGCGGCCACGGCATGGGCAGGGGCCTCTTCGAGATCGAAGGGCTCGGTCGTGAACTCCACTCTCAATCGCACGCTGGTCAAGCTACCTCCCAGTCGGCTTTTTTCGGCAGTTCGCACTTGACATCTGCGACAAGCCCCATGCAGTCTTCCATCAAGCAGAAACTAACTTCCGCAATACGGAAGGAGCGCACACCCCTCATGGGATACACGGACCAGCGCTTCGATGTGAACCTTTCGATCCTCTTCACGGAACTCCCGCTTCTGGAGCGTCCCGCGGCTGCCGCCGCGGCGGGCTTCACGGCGGTCGAGCTGTGGTGGCCCTGGATCGAGACCCCCACCCCCGCTCAGGCGGAGCTCGACGCCCTCAAGAAGGCTCTTGAGGACGCCGGGACCCAGCTGGTGGGCCTGAACTTCTACGCCGGCCAGCTGCCGGGCCCGGACCGCGGTGCGGTATCGGTTCCCGGTGAGGAGTCGGAGCGCTTCAACGCCAACATCAACGTGGCTGCGGACTTCGCCGCCTCGGTCGGCTGCAAGGCGCTGAACGCCCTCTACGGCAACCGCGTCGAGGGTGTGGACCCGGCCGTCCAGGACGAGCTCGCCCTGAAGAACCTGGTCGTGGCGGCCCGGGCCGCGGACCGCGTCGGCGCGATCCTCCTGATCGAGACCCTCAACAAGCCCGAGTCGCCGCTCTACCCGCTGGTGAGCGCCCCGGCCGGCATCGAGGTAGTGGACAAGGTGAACGAGGCCACCGGCCTCGGGAACGCCAAGTTCCTGCTCGACCTGTACCACCTGGCGATGAACGATGAGGACCTCTCCGAGGTCATCGAAAAGTACGCCGCCAAGACCGGGCACGTCCAGATCGCGGACAAGCCCGGACGCGGTGCCCCCGGCACCGGCGAGCTGCCCCTCGAGGAGCTGCTCGACCAGCTGAAGAAGGCCGGATACGAGGGCTACGTAGGCCTGGAGTACAAGGCCGCCGACGCCGCCGCTTCCTTCGCGTGGCTGCCGGCCGAGGCCCGCGCCGCCCAGTAGGCGGACAAAGTCCAGGCGATCAGCCAGGCACGTCACGCACTTTTCGTACAAAGCATTAAGAGAAGGACCCTCATCATGAGCAACCCCACTGCGCTCCCGTCGATCGCCTGGATCGGGCTCGGCATCATGGGCTCCCCCATGGCCGAGAACCTCCTGAAGGCCGGCTACTCGGTCACCGGCTTCACGCTGGAGCAGGACAAGCTGGACCGCCTGGCCGCCGCCGGCGGCACCGCCGCCGGCTCGATCGCCGAGGCCGTCAAGGACGCCGACGTCATCATCACGATGGTGCCCGCCTCCCCGCAGGTCGAGGCCATCTCGTACGGCGAGAACGGCATCCTCGAGAACGCGAAGTCCGGCGCGCTGATCATCGACATGTCGTCGATCACCCCGCAGACCTCGATCGACCTCGCCAAGAACGCTGCCGAGAAGGGCATCCGCGTCATCGACGCCCCGGTGTCCGGCGGCGAGGCCGGCGCCATCGAGGCCGTCCTGTCGATCATGGTGGGTGGCGAGAAGGCCGACTTCGACGCGGCGCTGCCGATCCTCGAGGCGCTCGGCAAGGTCATCGTCCTGTGCGGTCCGCACGGCTCCGGCCAGACGGTGAAGGCCGCCAACCAGCTCATCGTCGCGGTGAACATCCAGGCGTGCGCCGAGGCCGTGGTCTTCCTCGAGAAGTCGGGCGTGAACCTCCAGGCCGCCCTGGACGTCCTCAACGGCGGTCTGGCCGGCTCCACGGTCCTGACCCGCAAGAAGGACAACTTCCTGAACCGCGACTTCAAGCCCGGCTTCCGCATCGACCTGCACCACAAGGACATGGGCATCGTCACCGACGCCGCCCGCAACGTCGGTGCGGCCCTCCCGGTCGGCGCGGTCGTCGCCCAGCTGGTCGCCTCGCTGCGCGCCCAGGGTGACGGCGGCCTGGACCACTCGGCCCTGCTGCGTGCGGTCGAGCGCCTCTCCGGCGCCCAGATCTGAGCCCGCGGCCCGCTCGCCGGGCCGCCGCTCCTCCCCCTCCGGGGGGCCTGAGTTTCCGGATGGTGCCGGTGCTGACACCTGTCCTGTCGCGCCCAAGCGCCGGCACCGTCCGGATCACCTCTCTCCATCTTTGTTCAACAAACTGTTGACGCTGCGTTCGGCCTGAAATTAGGCTGTTCCGCATGACGGGAGACGCTTTCCGTCAGCAGGTTCCCGTACGGAAGGTCACCATGTCGAAGCGCACGCTGACGACCGAGTCCGGCGCCCCGGTCGCCGACAACCAGAACTCCGCCACCGCCGGCGTCGGTGGCCCGCTGCTGATCCAGGACCAGCAGCTGCTCGAGAAGCTTGCCCGCTTCAACCGGGAGCGCATCCCGGAGCGCGTGGTGCACGCCCGCGGCTCGGCCGCGTACGGCTACTTCGAGGTGACCGACGACGTCACCGCGTACACCAGCGCCGCGTTCCTGAACACGGTCGGCAAGAAGACCGAGACCTTCCTGCGGTTCTCCACCGTGGCCGACTCGCTGGGTGGCGCGGACGCGGTCCGCGACCCGCGCGGCTTCGCGCTGAAGTTCTACACCGAAGAGGGCAACTACGACCTCGTCGGCAACAACACCCCGGTGTTCTTCATCAAGGACCCGATCAAGTTCCCCGACTTCATCCACTCCCAGAAGCGCGACCCGTTCACGGGCAAGCAGGAGCCGGACAACGTCTGGGACTTCTGGGCGCACGCCCCCGAGGCGACGCACCAGATCACCTGGCTGATGGGTGACCGCGGCATACCCGCCTCGTACCGGCACATGAACGGCTACGGCTCCCACACGTACCAGTGGACGAACGAGCAGGGCGAGGCCTTCTTCGTCAAGTACCACTTCAAGACGAACCAGGGCATCCGCTGCCTGTCGTCCGAGCAGGCCGCCGAGCTCGCGGGCAAGGACGGCAACAGCCACCAGACCGACCTGCTCCAGGCGATCGAGCGCGGTGTGAACCCGAGCTGGACCCTGTACGTCCAGATCATGCCGGCCGCCGAGGCCGCGGAGTACCGCTTCAACCCGTTCGACCTGACCAAGGTGTGGCCGCACAGCGACTACCCGCTGCAGCGCGTGGGCCGCCTGGTCCTCGACCGCAACCCGGACAACGTCTTCGCCGAGGTCGAGCAGTCTGCGTTCTCCCCGAACAACTTCGTCCCGGGCATCACCGCCTCGCCGGACAAGATGCTCCAGGGCCGCCTGTTCGCGTACGCCGACGCCCAGCGCTACCGCCTCGGTGTGAACCACACCCTGCTGCCGGTCAACGCCCCGAAGGCGACGAAGGCCGAGAACTACGGCCGCGACGGCGTCATGGCGCTGCGCAACGGCTCGCGCCACGACAAGAACTACGAGCCCAACTCGTACCAGGGTCCGGCCGAGACCGGTCTGGCGCTGGGCGCCCCGAAGGCCGTCTCCGGCTACACGGGCACCCACGAGGCCCCGGCCCACACCAAGGACGACGACTTCTTCCAGGCCGGTGAGCTCTACCGCCTGATGTCGGAGGCCGAGAAGCAGCGTCTGGTGGCGAACATCGCCGGCGGCCTGTCTCAGGTCACCCTCGAGGACGTCATCGAGAAGAACCTGGCTCACTTCCACGCCGCGGACGCCGATTACGGCAAGCGCGTCGAGGAGGCCGTCCGCGCCCTGCGCGACGCCTGAGCCCATAGCTGCACCGGGGACCTGGCGGGAGGTCAGGTCCCGGGTGCCGAGCCCGAACCGCGGACCCGGATGAGGGGTGGTACGCGGTAAGGGCCGGACGAGGACCGCGACGGGCGTGTGAGCCAGTGCGGTGGTAATGGGGGCCGAGGCCCGTCTCTTGACCTGAGGGAGACGAAGCCGAAGCTCTCGTCACCGCCCGTCGCGGTCCCAGCCACTCCTCATACACAGGGGCCACGCACAGGGTCCCCTGTATATGAGGACAGCCTCCCCAACGACTCCGCCCGGCGATGCGAATGTCCTCTTCTGGACGCCGTCCTCGCACCGCTGCGCGGGCATCGGGCCGGCTGCGCCGGCCTCCGGCCGTCGGGCTCTGCCCGAGGCCACTCCAACTCCGCCCGGCGATGCGAATGTCCTGTCGCGCCAGCCTCGTACCGTCGGGCGGTCAAACCCAAAGCGCCGAGTCACGGACGGTCCCGTGACTCGGCGCTTTGTCATGCCCGGTGGTCGATGATGGGGACCGACAGGTACGGCCGGTGCGTGGCGAGTGCGTGGTGAGCGCGGCCAGTCCGTCCGAGGCGGGTCCGGCTGAGCGCCGCGACGACGGACATGCCGCGCCGCGGGCGTCCGGCGGGCAGGATCTGCCCGTCGGGGTGAGCGAAGAACCGGAGGTCCTTCGTCGCCGTGATCGGCTTCCTGACCGGCCGGCCGTGCGCGTCGAGCCGGGTGTCGGTGCCCCGGCCCTCGTCCGCCACTGACACCGAGCCGTCGGCCGTGGAGCGTGACCGTAGACCGTACGACGCCCCGCCGGTGCACTGCGCCTCGTCGGCCGCGTACGCGACGACTTCGAGGATCAGGTGGGCAAGCCCGCCGGGGCGAACAGGGCCTGGTTCTCGCGGATGTGAGCACGATGGCCGGCATGGCCGGCGTCCACGGACCCTGCCCGGTCGTGCGTCGTGCTGCGCCACGAGGCCCTTGATCCGTCCATCGGAAAAGCCGGCATGCCGAAGCCCTGCGGCAGCAGCAGCACGGAGGGTACGGAGGCCAGGGGCGGCCCCGTGGGGCATGCAGAACGGCCCCCGTTCCTCCTCGTGGAGGGACGGGGGCCGTAACGTGCAGCCGCTACTGTGGGCCTGGGGCTCAGACCGCCAGCGGGCGGATCGCGGTCGGGGCGTGGCCCGGCTCGGTCGCGAGCTCCTCGAACTCGGTGACGTCGCTCATGTCGACCGTCTTGCTCATCGAGATGTTGGTGACGCGCTCCAGGATGGCCTCGACGACCACCGGGACGCTGTACTCGGCGGCGAGCTTCTTGGCCTCCTCGAAGGCGGCGCCCAGCTCGTTCGGGTCGGTGACGCGGATCGCCTTGCAGCCGAGACCCTCGACGACCTTGACGTGGTCGACGCCGTAGACACCCAGCTCCGGGGTGTTGATGTTCTCGAACTCCAGGTTGACCTCGAAGTTGATGCCGAGGCCGCCCTGCGCCTGACGGATCAGGCCGAGGTAGGCGTTGTTCACCAGGACGTGGACGTACGGGATCTTGTGCTGCGCGCCGACCGCCAGCTCCTCCAGCATGAACTGGAAGTCGTAGTCGCCGGAGAGGGCGACGACGGGGGTCTGCGGGTCGGCGGTGGCGACACCCAGCGCGGCCGGGATGGTCCAGCCGAGCGGGCCGGCCTGGCCGCAGTTGATCCAGTGGCGCGGCTTGAAGACGTGCAGCATCTGCGCGCCGGCGATCTGGGAAAGGCCGATGGTGGTGACGTAACGCGTCTCCGGGCCGAAGGCCTTGTTCATCTCCTCGTAGACGCGCTGCGGCTTCATGGGGATGTTGTCGAAGTGCGTACGGCGCTGCAGCGTGGCCTTGCGCTCCAGGTGCGAGGCGACCCAGGCGCTGAAGTCGGGCAGCTTGCCCTCGGCCTTGAGCTCCTTGGCGACCTCGATGAAAATCTCCAGCGCGGCCTTGGCGTCGGAGGCGATGCCGAGGTCGGGGGCGAAGATCTTGCCGAGCTGGGTGGGCTCGATGTCGACGTGGACGAACTTGCGGTCGCCGAGGTACGCGTCCAGGTTGTAACCGGTGTGGCGGTTGGCCCAGCGGTTGCCGATGCCGAGGACGAAGTCCGACTCGAGGAACGTCGCGTTGCCGTAGCGGTGCGAGGTCTGGACACCGACCATGCCGGCGGCGAGCTCGTGGTCGTCGGGGATGGTGCCCCAGCCCATCAGCGTGGAGATGACCGGGACGCCGGTCAGCTCGGCGAACTCGACCAGCAGGTCGGAGGCGTCGGCGTTGATGATGCCGCCGCCGGCGACGATCAGCGGACGCTCGGACTCCAGCAGGAACTGGAGGGCCTTCTCGGCCTGCTTCCGCGTGGCGGCCGGCTTGTGGACGGGCAGCGGCTCGTACAGGTCGGGGTCGAACTCGATCTCGGTCAGCTGGACGTCGATCGGGAGGTCGATCAGGACCGGGCCCGGACGGCCGGAGCGCATCAGGTAGAACGCCTGCTGGAAGACGCCGGGGACCTGCGCGGCCTCGAGGACCGTGGTCGCGGCCTTGGTGACCGGCTTGGCGATCGAGGCGATGTCGACGGCCTGGAAGTCCTCCTTGTGGAGCTTCGCGACCGGAGCCTGACCGGTGATGCACAGGATCGGGATGGAGTCCGCAATGGCCGAGTACAGGCCGGTGATCATGTCGGTGCCGGCGGGGCCGGACGTACCGATGCAGACACCGATGTTGCCCGCGTTGGTGCGGGTGTAGCCCTCGGCCATGTGCGAGGCGCCCTCGACGTGGCGGGCGAGGGTGTGGTTGATGCCGCCCACGTTCTTGAGCTCGCGGTAGAACGGGTTGATCGCAGCGCCGGGCACGCCGAACGCTTGCGAAACGCCCTCGCGCTTGAGGATCTCCACTGCAGCGGCGGCGGCTGTCATACGAGGCATCGAGTTCTCCTGCGGGTCTGGCGGTCAGACTGTTTCCCGGGGGCGTTTCCACAATCCGGAAGTTTTGTTCTGCTATACGGAACAAGCTAAGCGGCCAGTCCCCGCACGTCAAGGAGCTTCCGCACCCCGGAACACACCAAATGCCGCGTCTCGCACAAGCGAGTTGTACGAACCACCGGGACCCGGCCGAATCTCGGGGGAAAATCGAGGGCAGGCCCGCCCGCCGGTGGCAGGTGGTGGAGCATGGACCTACGCACAGCGACGGAGGGGGCGCAGCACTCATGGCGGAAGCGGTACCGGTGCGCTGCCCGGCGTGCCTGCGCGAGAACGGCTACGCCGCCCCGGTCTTCCCGTGCGCCTGCGGAAGCCCGGTCACCCCGCCCCTGGACCTCGCGGCGCCGCCGGTGCCGCTGACGCACCGCACCTGGTCGGAGAGCTGGGCGGCGGTGCGGTGCACGGCGTGCGGGCGGGTGAGCGAGTGGCCGCATCCCGAGCTGGGATGCGCCTCGTGCGGGACGGTGGTGCGGATCCCGGTGCACCCGGTGGAGCCCGAGACGGGAAGGGAGACGGGGCCGTGGCGCGGGTTCGCGCCCGGGACCGGCCTGCGGGACGGGCTGCCTCCGCGGCCCGGCGCACGTGGGGACGCCCGGGAGGCGGGTCCGGGGCGGCCGGGCACGGCAGGCGCACCGGGCGCACCGGGCCGGGAGGGGTCGGCCCGGGGCGACGGGGCGGCCGGGTCGGACCCGGCCCCCGGGCAGCCTTCGGCGGCGCCGGTGCCGCGGCCGGCGTTCCGCCCGGTGACCATCCGTACCGCCCGGGACGCGGTGACCGCGGCCGCGCTGTACCTGCGGTGGCTCGGCTTCCAGGACGTCCGCCAGCCCGACGGTCGGCCCATCCCCTCCGCGGCCGTGGACCTGCGGGCCCCCGGGCTGGTGGCGCAGGTGGACCCGACCACCGCTCCGGCCGGACTGCGGGCCGTGGAGTGCGTCTGGCTGAACGGCCTGACGGCCTCCGCGACCAGCGTCTACTTCGCGCTCGCGGGGTATACGGAGGACGCCCGCTCGCGCGCGGACGACCTCGGGATACCGCTCTTCGTCATGGATCTCACGGGCATGCCGCAGCCGGTCAACGACCCGGCGGACCGGCTGGTGGGTTCGGGGGCCTAGTCAGGGACGCAGTCAGGGCCGCAGTCAGGTACCCAGCCAGGGGCCCGGCATGGGGCGGCTTGCCGATCAGCCCTGCACGGGCAGGACGTAGGCTCGGAACACACATCCGTATCCGTTGGTTGCTTGCGTGCGTGCCCGCTTGCCTGCCTGCGGGCCTGCCCCTTTCCCTGCCGAGGAGAGCCCGATGAGCCTGTACGACATCCCGCTGACCACCCTGTCCGACGAGCCCACCAGCCTGGCGGCCCACAAGGGCAAGGCGATCCTGCTGG